>DASVWH010000001.1:0-7160 GCA_036389715.1 Pyrinomonadaceae bacterium
GCGCGTCCGTCTCGGCTATGACCCGCCGGCGGGCAGGCTCGGCTCGCTGGTCGCGCGGCTCTTCGGCAAAAATCCCGAACAGCAGTTGGAGGAAGACCTCGAACGCTTCGCCGAAGTCGCGGAGGGACGCGGGCGCGGAAGAACAGCGCGCTACGACCATGCGGCCTTCGAGGAGCGCGAGCGCGCTGCGCGCAGAATCGCCCGGCCGGAGCGCCGCACGTCCGGCCAGTCCCCGCGATCTTCCCCGCAATATCAGGAGCGGGATTCTCGCCCAGGGATGCGGGCTGGCTACGGCGAGTCGCGCCGCAGAAGCGACGGGGCGGACGCGGGTTACAGTTCAACGGTCGAGCGCGATGAGCGTGGGCGACGCCAGGCCGAGCCGCGCGAGCATCCCCGCGAAGCCCTGCGCGAAGCCCGACGGAGACAGCCCGGGCCGGTGCGTCGGGACAGGGAAGAGAGCCCGCGCGATGGATGGAGAGGACGCGGCGCTCGGCGCGAGCCGGAGTTCGGGCGCGAGGGACGATTGGCCGCAGACCTCGACTGGCCGGATGAGCAGAGACGCGAGGGCTCCGGGCGCAGGCGCGCTGCCGACCATTGGCAGGACGATGAGATTCTGGAGCTGCCTCCGCTCAGACGCTACGACGCGGAGAGCAGCCGTCCGGGTTCCGGGCGACCGGCGCTGACGCCGCGCGAAAGAGAACGCGAGCGACGCAGGCCGAGAACCGACGATGATTATCCGAGACAGGCTTTCAGTCGCGGCGTGGATAAATTGATGGACGATCCGCCCAGCAGCCGCTGGCGCAGATGAAAGCGGAGAGACGCTTTGCTGCCTTTAAGGACGAGAGACGCTTTGCACCGTTAAGGGATGCAGCGCATAGCGCACAGCAGCGTGAAAGAAACGTGAGACGGTGCGAAACAGAGAGTGCCTGCGAAGAAGTTGAAACCTTCCTCGCAGGCACTCTCTGTTTGATTCTCTCAAAAGTTATTTGCGGATGGCGTCGCCGACATCCCTGACCGCATCGCCCACCTTGCGCTTGGCTTCGCCGAAACCCTCCTGCACCTTGCCGCCAGCGCGGTCCGCAGTGCCTTCATCTTCCATCTCTCTATCGCCGGTCGCGCGGCCGACATGCTCTTTAATCGAGCCCTTGGCTTGATCCAAATGGCCCTCGACCTCATCCTTATTCGGTAAACCCATAGCAGAATCCTCCATCTTTCTTGACGAAACTGATTTTGCCGCCATGCGCTAATCGAATATTGCACACAGCTTAAGGCTCTCAAATGGCAAAGCATGTGCCAGCCCGCAGGTGACCTGCGCCGGGTCGCTTGTCTGGAGGTAAGCTATTGAAAATAGAGATGATGCGAGAGACGGCACGCGCCCCTGTGCGCTCGCTCTGGTAAACGGGGATGAGAGTTTTCGTACAACTCACAGGGCCGCTGGTTGATCTTAGGACAATACGGGCGAGGTCGGCGGCAACAGCAAGTGATAATCAAGATTACTCTGCAAGACCGGGCAATGGACTTCGTTGCGCTCACCCTTCCCGGCAAGCTGGAACGGGTCGGCGCTGTTCTCCTGCGAGTCGGAAAAAACGGGGCGCGCCTTTGATGAAGGCGCGCCCCGTTATCGGCGTCCCGCTTCCAGTCCGATGAGAACTCGAAGCGGTTGTCACTAACCTGAAGAACTAGAAGTGGAAACGTGCCGCAAACTGAATTTGACGCTCGCGGTACTTGTTGCTATCGGTCGTCGTCGTGCTGCCGAAGGCGGGCGTGAAACAGAGCCCGTTGGGGTTGTTAGAGGTCGTCCCGTTAATGGCAGCGCAGTTCGTGCTCGGCGTGTAGAGCGTCGCGCTCTGACCGAAAACCTGAGTCCGGTTGAAGATGTTGAAGCCTTCAGCCAGCAATTCGAGGTTATACCTTTCCGTGAACTTGAAGCGCTTTGAAATCCTCAAGTCCATGTTCTTGATACTCGGCAGGCGGAACGAATTGCGCGGCAGCTGCGTGAACTGATTGCTGCCGTTTGAGCCGTTCAGGGCCGAACCCGAAACCGTGGCACTGTAGGGCGCGCCGCTGTAGTAGACGAAGATCGGCGCGATTGACCAGCCGTTGAGCAGGTAGTTAGAGAACGAATTGGCGTCGCCCTTGTAAGGCGTCGGCGCGTAAACCGCGCTGACGACAAATTTATGCCGCACATCGAAGCTGCTCGGGCCCGGATCGTAGCTCGGGTTGAAGACATCGACCGGCTGGTTGAAGATGCTGGTCGTGATGAGCGAGTTCTGGCCGGTGTCGGTTGATTTCGCCAGCGTATAACTGGCCTGGAATTGCAGGCCGTCGGTGAAACGACGATTGGCTTGCAGAATCATCGCGTTGTACTCGGACTTGACGGAGCTTTGCTCGCGGAGCAGGGACGGCAGCGTCGTGTTGGCGCGAGCGTACTGCGGGAGAGTGAACGTCTGGCCGTTAGCATCGCCGCCGTAAATCGTGAAAGTCCGGGTCGCACCCGTCGGCGCGAGATTCACGTCCGCGAACGTCGGCAGATGTCTTCCCAGGCTGCCGACATAAGAGATGGAAGCGACCGTGTTTTTGGCAACCTCTCGCTCCAGGACCAGATCATACTGAGCGATCTTGGGGGCCTGGAAATTCTCCTGGAAAAAGAAGATCGTCGCCGCCGCCAGCGTCTGATTGTTGTTTGGCAGGACGTTCGGGAAAATCGGAGAAGTCGCGCTCGGCGCGATGCTGACCGTTCCCTGTCCGGCCGGATTGCCCGTCTTGAGCAGGTTGTTCCAGATATGGCCGCCGAGAATGCGGCCGTAGTAGAGACCCGCTCCGCCGCGGATTGACGTTTTGCCGTCGCCCGTAATGTCGTAGGCAAAGCCTATGCGCGGGCCGAAATTGTTTTTGTCATTCGGCAAGGTCGAGGTCGCCTGGGCCAGGGTCCGAAAATCGTTCGGGATAACCGTCGTACTGGCGTTGGGCAAGGCCGCGTCGGGCAACTGCTGGTACTCATAGCGCAGGCCGAGATTAACGGTCAAACGCGGCGTGACGCGAATGTCATCCTGTAGGAAGAAGCTGTACTCGTTTGTGCTGAACTTGATGCCGGGGATGCCGACACCCTGAACATAATTGCTGGTGTAACAACGCCCGGCCGTCCGCGTGGTGGTCGCGCAGGCGGGCTTGACCGCAAAGGGCGTCGCAAAATTCACGTAATCGATGATGAAATCATTGATGTTGCCGTATGAATAAGAACCGGCCTCGGAACCGAGGTTCTGGATGTCATCAATGACATGATTGAAGTCGCCGCCGAATTTGAGCGTATGCGTCCCTTTGCTCCAGGTCATCGTGTCGGCAAACTGGGTGCGATCCTCATAAGGATAACGGAGACGCTCAAAGTTGGTTGAAGTCCCGGAGGTCAATCCGCCCGTCAGGAAGACCTGCGGCGAACGCTGGCCCTGCGACGTTGTCGCCGTCAGCGGCTCACCGGGAAGCGGCTCCTGGCTTAATGCGAATTCATGGTCGAGCGCATACTGGAAACGCGCTTCGTTGAGCAGCGTCGGGGCCAGCGTTGATTGCAGGCGCAGATTCAAAGTATCAACGCTGACAAAGTCGCTGCCGAAACTGCGGCGCGCAAACGTGTTGGTGGCCTGCGTCTGCAAGCCCGCGGGAGAGTTCCAGCGCAGACGATTATACGAGGCAGTGAACGTATTATTACCGTTTATCTGCCAGTCAATCTTCGGGAAGATGATACGCTGGTCGCCCCTGCGCGGAGTCTCGCCGGTCAGCGAGTTGATATAGCTGACCGTGTTGTCAATCTGCGCATCGGTCAATCCCCTGGCCTTTAAGGTCGTCCGGTTGACGGTGTTGAGATAACCGGCGTTGGAAAAGACCGCGAGTCCCGGAAAGTTACGCTTCTGCTCGTCGTAGCTGAAGAAGAAAAACAGGCTGTTCTTAACAATCGGGCCGCCGATTGCGCCGCCGAATTGATGACGAATGTCGAGCGGCTTGATGCCGACGGGGGTTGAAATGCCGTTGATTAGCTCATTTCTGACCGCGCGCGGGTTGCGAGCGCCGAAGCGGTTGTTGCGGTAATACTCGAACAGGTCGCCGTGAAACTCGTTGGTTCCGCTCTTGGTGACGGTGTTGACCACGGCACCGGCCGAGCGCCCGTATTCCGCCGAATAGTTCGACGTGTTGACCTGAAACTCTCGAATCGAAGCCTGGCTGACGACGTAAGCGATGCGCGTGCGCCCGCGCTCCTCCGATTGGAATGACTGGTTATTGTCGCCGCCGTCGACCGTGCTGTTATTGAGGAGGCCGGAGATGCCGCGAAAACTGATTAAGCCGAAGGGGCCGTCGGGAACAGAGGCGGGCGTCAGCAGCACGAAGTCTGAAGAGCGCCGCCCGTTAATCGGCAGTTCGTTGATCGAAGTCTGGTTGATATTGACTGATAAATCCGGGGTATTGGTGTTGATGACCGGGGCCTCCGCCGAAACTTCAACGGTCGCCGTCGCTCCCGGGAGGCTCAAAGGAACATTAAGCGTCGTAATCCGCCCGACTTCGACCACTACGTTGGGCTGCGTAAATTCGGCGAAGCCGGAGCCCGTCACCTTGACACTGTAAGTTCCGGGTTGAAGATTGACGAGGCGATAACCGCCGTCCTCGTCGGCCGTCGCCGTCACTTCCTGATTCGTCCCGATATTAGTTGCCGTCACGGTCGCGTTCGGCACGCTGGCTCCCTGCGGATCGGCAACCTTACCACCGATGCCGCCCGTCACCGTTGATTGTGCAAAGACAATCGCACTCAGCGCGAAAATCATAAAAGCCGCAAAAGAGAGTCGGACAAATTTCGACATAACAGGGGAACTCCTTCTAAATACTAGTCAGGTTGAAGTTGCGATCTTGATTCCGCGTGACCGAATGGACGCGGGCATTTTGAATTACGAGAACATTTATTGAACAGGGCAGCACCCAAAGCGGAATGACGACTGCTAACACCTATTTGAGAGAGAACTTGTACCACGCCCTGCGAGTCGGGCGCAAGCTCCTCAGTCGGCCTCAACGCCAAGCGCGCCCGGAAACCCACAACCCCGCAAGACGCTATCCTTTATTCGCAAAAATTGTGCCGGACGGCGGCCAAAAGTCGCGCGCTACTCTAAAAGCCAGCCACGTAATGTTTAGTCGCGCGCCCCTTTGAAGGAGCCGCCGACGAGCGCCCAAATTTTTGGATTTAATATGAAAATCAAGATGTTGGACGAAACGCTGGCCAGCGGCTGCGTGCCGTTCTCAGAGCTTTTCAACGATCATCGCGATGCCCTGGCCGCCGCCGATGCAGGCGGTCGCCAGCCCGTAGCGCCCGCCGCGACGGTGCAGCTCGTGCAGCACGGTCAGGACCAGGCGAGTGCCGGAAGCGGCCAGCGGGTGGCCGAGCGCGATTGCGCCGCCGTTGACGTTGGTGCGCGCGCGGTCCAGGCCAAGCTCCTTTTCCACCGCGAGATACTGCGCGGCGAAGGCCTCGTTGACTTCGACCAGATCAATCTCTTCGAGCTTGAGCCCGGCGGCGGCGAGCGCCCGGCGCGTGGCCGGAACCGGACCGATGCCCATCAATTCGGGCTCGACCCCGGCGTAGGCCCAACTGACGATGCGGCCCATCGGCTTAACATCGTGCGCCTTGACGTAATCCTCGCCCGCGATGACGAGCGCCGCCGCTCCGTCAACGATACCCGAAGCATTGCCCGCCGTGACGAAGCCGTCTTTGCTGAAAGCGGGCCTGAGTTTCGCCAGCCCTTCGAGCGTCGTTTCGGGGCGCATGTGGTCGTCTTCGGAGAAGAGCGTCGTGCCTTTGCGCGTCACCAACTCGACCGGAACCATCTCTGCGGCGAAGTATCCAGAGTCGAGCGCACGCTTGGCCTCCTGCTGCGAGCGCAGGGCGTACTTGTCCTGCTCCTCGCGCGAGATTTCGTGACGGCGCGCCAGATTCTCGGCCGTTCCGGCCATCGGCGTGTTGCAGTAGGTATCGAGCAGGGCGACCATCAGGCTGTCTTCGAGCTTACCCTGGCCGAGCGCGAAGCCCGAGCGCGCGCCCCTGATGACGTGCGGCGCTTGCGACATGGATTCCATCCCGCCGACGAGCGCCGTCTGCGCCTCGCCCAGTTGAATCATGTGCGCGCCCGAGATGATTGATTGAATACCGCTGCCGCAGAGGCGATTGACGGTCAGCGCCGGGCGGTCAAAAGGCACGCCCGCCTTCAAGGCAACGTGGCGCGCGCCGTAGATGGCATCGCCGGAGGTCTGCAAGGCGTTGCCGATGATCGTGTGATCTATCTCTGCGCCCGCGACGCCGGTGGCTTCGAGCGCGCCGCGCGCGGCAATCGCGCCCAGGTCAATCGCCGAAATATCCTTCAAAGCACCGACGTATTCGCCCATCGGCGTGCGCTTGCCGCCGAGAATAAAGACATCACGAGACATTCTTTTTCACTAGCCTTCCTATAGCTGAAATATTCGCTCTTGTGCTAAACAGGCAAGATTAGCAGACCACCTTTGCCCGCGTCAATTTTGGCCGCCTGCGCCCCCTCTCAAAAGCTCTTGCGAGGGCCGCCACCTGATGTTGATTAGATGCCCGGAGCGGCCCGTGCGTTGGGAAAAGTGTGTCTGCGAGGGGCGCACTTTTGCTTGATTTACCTGGGGATAAAAGGCTCGTCCGCCGTTTTTAGTCTGTGAACCTGTGGCGGGCGCGATAGCGGTGGAGCACCTCTTCGAGAAAGCCTTCGTAGGTGAAGGTGGCCGGGTCGTAGGCCGGGCGAATCCTGTACATGATCGGGGTGGCGACGCGCCAGGCCATCCACTGCCTGGCGTTCTCCGGCAGGTCCCAGCGGCGACGCAGAAATGCCTCGACGACTTCGATCTCCTGCCTGCTCAGGGCTTCGGTCTCGGCCGTGAACGGGACGGCCTTGAAGGAGCGCCGCAGCGCCGTGTCGGAGACGGGCGAGCCGAAGACCTGGTCGAAGGTCGGCGCCTCGGCCTCGCGCTCGCGGACGACGACCGTTCCGGCCACCAGGTCGCCCACTCTCTGGTCGCGGTTGTTGATGAAGACGCAGACCAGCCCGATCGAGTAGAAGGGGAAGGGCATCATGTCGAAGATGCGCAGGAGGTTACGGACGGCCGCTTCCCAG
>DASVWH010000002.1:0-6632 GCA_036389715.1 Pyrinomonadaceae bacterium
CGGCGCAAGAAGATTCTCAAATTAGCGAAAGGCTATCGCGGCACGAAGTCGAAGCTCTACCGCCAGGCCAACGAGTCTGTCCAGCGCGGCCTGAACTTTGCTTACACCGGGCGCAAGCTCAAGAAGCGTGACTTCCGCAGCCTCTGGATAGTGCGCATCGGGGCCGCCGCCCGCTTGAACGGACTGAACTATTCGCAGTTCATGCACGGGCTCAAGGTGGCGGGCATAGAGCTTGACCGCAAAGTGCTCGCGGACCTCGCGGCCAACCAGCCGGAGTCGTTCGCCGAGCTGACCGGGCAGGTCAAAACCGCCCTGGAGAATGAGCAGCAGCAACGCGCTGCCGCAGCCTGAAATGGCTTAAGTGAAGGATTCGAGTCATGCCGGAAGGCAATCAACACTTAAACCCGCAGCAACAGGCGGAAGCCGCGCGCAAGGCGTTCGAGCAGGAGTTCGAGCGCTTTGCTCGCTTTCGCTTGCGCTATGATGGGGAATTGGTCGAGCAAGCAAACAACTCTGAAGGGGTTTCGATAGAGGCGAAACTTAAGAACGAAGAGGTGCGCTTACACGAACTGGATGAGCTGCGCTCTCGGCATACCGGCAGAAAGAGCGCACTCAGTTCGGTCAAGAAGATGATTGGGCGCGTTTCTCCCGAAGAGCGCGCGGCCTTAGGACAGTTGATTCAACAAATCGAAGCCGAAATCGTCCGCAAAATTGATGAAATTGAGTTTGGAGTCAAATTCGATATTGAGAAGCTGCGGACAGAGGCCGGGCGCATTGATGTGACGCTGCCCGGCAGGCGCGGCCGGCGCGGCCATCTTCATCCCCTCACGCTCCTGCGCCAGCGCATCGAAGACATCTTCGTCTCGCTCGGTTATGCCATCGAAGACGACCGCGAGATCGAGACCGATTTCTACAATTTTACGGCGCTCAATATCCCGGACAATCATCCGGCGCGCGACCCGCTCGATACCTTCTACACGACCGAGGGCTTCGCGCTGCGCACCCAGACCTCGACGGTGCAGATTCACGCGATGGAGCGTCGCAGTGCGCCGCTCAGGATGATCGCCCCCGGCCGCGTCTTTCGCCGCGACACGCCCGACGCCACGCATAACCCGATGTTCTTTCAGGTCGAAGGGCTCTGCGTAGATCGCGGCATCACGATGGCGCATTTGAAGGGCACGCTGACGCAGTTCGTTCACCGCCTGGTTGGACCGGAGACGCGGACGCGCTTTCGTCCCTCTTACTTCCCGTTCACGGAGCCGAGCGCCGAAGTGGACTATAGCTGCTTTAAGTGCAATGGTACGGGTTGCGGCATCTGCAAGGGCTCGGGCTGGATCGAGCTGGGTGGCTCCGGGATGGTTCACCCGAACGTGCTGCGAACGGTCGGGATTGACCCGGAGGAGTTTTCGGGCTTCGCCTTCGGCTTCGGCATTGATCGGATGGCGGCGCTCAGCTACAAGCTCGACGACATCCGGCTGCTCTTCGAGAACGACATTCGATTCCTCGAACAGTTCAAGTAGTAAGCTCAGTAGTAAATCGTAAATCATAAATCGTAAATGGTGAATAGATGAACGGGTTTTATCTATTGACCATTGACCACTTACGATTGACCATTCACCGCTTATGAATATCAGTTACAACTGGCTCCGCGAGTTGACGGCGACGAGGATGTCGCCGCGCGAGCTGGCACAGCAGTTGACGAGGGTGGGCCTGACGGTCGAAGGCGTTCACGAGGCGGGCGGCGATCACCTGCTCGACATTGACCTGACCTCGAACCGCCCGGATTGCCTCTCGCACCTGGGCGTCTCGCGCGAGGTTGCCGCCATCGCAGGCGCTCGCCTCTCTTGGCCGCAGGGAGCGCCGCCCGCGATTGACGGCAGCACCGCCGCACACGCGTCGGTCGAGATTCTAGCCCCCGATTTGTGCCCGCGATATGCTGCTCGCATCGTGCGCGGCGTCAAGATCGGCCCGTCGCCCGACTGGCTCGTCCGGCGGCTCGAAGCCATCGGCCAGCGCCCCATCAATAACGTCGCCGACATCACCAACTATGTCCTGCACGAGCAGGGCCAGCCGCTTCATGCCTTTGACCTGGCGAAGCTCGTGGGACAGCGAATCATCGTCCGCCGCGCCACGCCCGGCGAGAAGCTCAAAACCCTGGACGGCTGCGAGCGAGAGCTTGACGGCGAGATGCTGGTCATAGCGGACGCCGCGCGCCCCGTCGCGGTTGCGGGCGTGATGGGCGGCGAGGATTCGGAAATCTCCGCCGCGACGCGGGACGTGCTGATTGAAAGCGCCTATTTCGACCCGGCCTCCGTCCGGCGCACCGCGCGCCTGCTGGGCCTACATACGGAAGCCTCGCATCGCTTCGAGCGGGGCGTGGATTATGAGGGCGTGCTGCGCGCGCAGGAGAGATGCGTCGCGCTCGTTTGCGAGCTGGCGGGCGGTACTGCGACCGGGGACGCGATTGACGTTTACCCGGAACCTCTCAGGCCGCCGCTCGTCAGTCTCAGGCCGGAGCGCGTCAAGGCGCTGACCGGGCTCGAAGTCGCGCCGGACGAAGCCCTGCGTATCCTGGCGGCACTCGGTTTCATTCAAAGCTCGACCGCCCAGGGCGAAGCCGGTGCGCAATCCCCCGGCAAGACGGCGGGGCCGTCGCATCAGGGCACGAACTCCCGGCTGAGCTTCATCGCTCCGACCTGGCGCGTTGACATCGCCATCGAAGAAGATTTGGTGGAAGAGGTCGCGCGCTATACGGGCTACGAAAAGATTACGACCGAGTTACCGGCTTCAAACATCGCTGGCGAATACCAGGCGACCGAAGGCAAGCGGCGTGCGCTGCGCCGCGCCGTCACCGCCGCGGGCTACGACGAGGCGATCAGCTTCAGCTTTATTGATGCGGCGCATGACGAGCGCTTTGAGCTGCTGCCCGGACTGGTCCAGGCTGACGAGGAGCGGTTCATCACGCTGAGCAATCCGATTATCGAAGGCTCGACGCGGATGCGCCCCACCCTCCTGCCCGGACTGCTCGAAGCCGTGCGCCATAATCTCAATCGCGGGACGCGCGACATCCGCCTCTTCGAGACGGGGCGCGTTTTCGCCGCCAACGCGGAGAGCGGGCAGCTTCCCATCGAACGCGAGGCCCTGGCGCTCGCGGCGACCGGGTCGGCCGTCGAAGAGGGACGCGCGGGCGGGGCGCGGGAGCTGGATTTCTATGACCTGAAGGGCGCGCTCGAAGCGGCCATTGACGAGATGCGCCTTGAGCCGTTGCGCTTCGAGGCGACGAGCGCGAGGCATCTGCGCGATGGCCAGTCGGCGCGCATCTCGACCGCGGACGGGCGCACTATCGGCGCAATCGGCAGGCTCGATGAGACGGTCGCCGCAGGCTACAAGTTTCGGCAGGCGGTCTACGTGGCCGAACTTGATTTAAGCGCGCTGCTCGAATCCGCGGAGACGCCCGCTCTCTATACGCCGCTTCCGCGTTACCCGTCCATCATGCGCGACCTTTCGCTGCTCGTCTCAAGGAGCATGACCTTCGCGGCGATTGTCGGGACGGTAGACGAACAGCAGTTGGAGCATTGTCGCAGCCTGAAGCTGGTTGATGTTTACGAAGGCGCGAACCTGCCGGAGGGGAAACGCTCCGTGACCGTGCGCATCGAGTATCGCGCCGACGACCGCACGCTGCGTGACGAAGAGGTTGACGTGATGCACGCGCGCATCCTGCAAGCGCTCGAAGAGAGATTCGGGGCACAGCTCAGATAAAGCTGCGGGGCTCGGATAGTTCGGAGCCTCCGGCTAAGGGAGACGAGTGTTGACTTCAGACTTCAGACTCTAGACTTCTGAAGCGGGAAGTCGCATAATCGGGCGGCTAGTTTGAAGCCAGCGACGCATTGAGGAGAAAGCGATGGTCGGACTATCAGGACTCGAAAAATTCTCACATCTGGAAGATAAGATTTACCGCACCATCGAGTTGACGAAAACGCTTCGTCAGGAGAAGGAAGGATTGGAGCGGGAGATTACGTCCGTCCGCCGCGAGCTGGGCGGCCTGTTGAGCGAGAAGGAGCGGCTCGAAACGCAGGTCGAGCGGCTGCTGGCCGAGCGCGATACGATTCGCATGAAAGTCGAAGCCATGCTGGACGCCATTGCCGCCATTGATCCTGAGATGGCCGAGGCCGTCCGCAAATGACAAACTCCAACCACCGCATCAGTCTCGGTAAGGGTAATATGGATACAGCAACGACGCCGACCATCCGAGTCGAAATCTACAACCAGACCTACAATATCCGCTCCGATGGCGACAGCGAGTACATCACGCAGCTCGCCGAGTTCGTTGACAGCCGGATGCGCGAGATTTCATCCGGCACGCTGACGGTTGACTCTCTCAAGGTGGCGATTCTGGCCGCGCTCCACATCGCCGACGAACTGCACCGTCTCAAGCGCCTGCACGAACAGGCCGATTCGCAGCTCGCCTCGCGCAGCGCCGAATGTGCCGAGATGCTCGACCGCCTGCTCAAGGTCCGCAGCAGCGTCGAACAGCAGCAGCCGTCGGGCGCGGCAGGCAATATCGCTTTTTCGTAGCGGCCGCGTCAGATAACTAGGTGGCAGGCGGCGGGAAACTTTTTCTCGTTACCTGCCACTTGCTACGTCTCGCGGCTTTTGTGTTATCATTGTTGATGGCTGAGGGAACATATTCTGCGGGGTTCGTCACCGAGTAACGATGATTGAGCCAACGCCGTTAAAAAGGGAGACCGACGCCGCTCTATCAGGCCGGTGCATTCCTTCATCGTAAAGGAACTGCCAAAGGCTGCGGCTTACCAAAAGGTCACCCACCTGTATACGCAGGTTCAATTACGGCTGCGGAACGGCCAGCGCGGATTTCCCTCTGCCACTGAAAAGATCAGTGATAAGTGATAAGTAATAGGTGATAGGACGAAGGCTTCTCTTCTCACCTGTTACTTATCGCTTATCACTTTTTTAGCTTATGAAGATTTTAATGATCGGCGACGTGGTGGCGCGGCCCGGACGGATGGCCGTGCTCGACCGGATACAGGATTTGCGCGAGCAGCACGCGATTGATTTCGCCGTAATGAACGCCGAGAACGTCGCGGGCGGTTTTTCCATCACGCCGCCCCTGGCCGACCAGTTGTTCGCCGCCGGGATTGACGTGATGACCTCCGGCAATCACATCTTCGACAAGCGGGAGGTCGTCCCCTACATAGAGCGCCAGCCGCGCCTGCTGCGACCGGCCAACTACCCATCGCAGACGCCCGGGCATGGCATCTGGATCGGTGAGGCGAAGGGCGTGCGCGTCGCCGTGCTCAACCTCATCGGGCGCGTCTTTATGCAGCCCTCCGACGACCCGTTTGCCGCCGCCGCGCAGTTGATCGCCTCCATTCCGGCGGAGGTCAAGGTGCGGCTCGTAGATATGCACGCCGAGGCGACCTCCGAGAAGGCCGCGATGGGCTGGTTTCTGGACGGGCGCGTCTCGGCCGTAGTCGGCACGCACACGCACGTGCAGACGGCCGACGAGCGGATTCTCACGAACGGGACGGCCTTTCTGACTGACATCGGGATGACCGGCAGCTACTCCGGCGTGATCGGGATGGACCGCGAAGACGTGATCGCGCGTTTTACCTCCGCGCTGCCCAGGCGGGCCGAACACTCTACGGGCGATGTCCGCATCTGCGCCGCCGTCATAGACGTTGACGAAACGACGGGCCGCGCCCGCGAAATCTCTCGCCTCTCGCTCAAGCATGAACAATGAACTTATTGATTCATTGATTCATGTAGTCATTTACTCATTTTTTCAATGGCTAAGTGATGATATGAATCAATGAGTAAATGATGACATCCGTTCTTTTAGTTCAGGCGGGGCCGTCGCCTTCGGGGACGCGGTTGGAGGGGGCTTGCGAGAGATGGATGGCGGATTCGGGCGCTACGGCCAGCAGTTGGCTGTAGAGCGGCGGGAAGGATTTGACGCGCCCCTTGCCGTCGGTCACGACGTGGCCCGTCTCTCCTTCGGCGATGATCTGCCCGTCGGCGAGGCGAACTATCTCGTAGCCGAAGCGCAGGGAGCGCCTTCGCAGTTCCGTGATATGCGTTCGCACCAGCAGCTCGTCGTCATAGCGAGCGGGCGCTTTGTAGCGGCAGTAACTTTCTGCCACTACGAGGAAAGCGTCTTCGTTCTCTTCCATGTCGCGGTACGAGAAGCCGCGCGTGCGGCAGAACTCGGTGCGGCCTATCTCGAACCAGACCAGATAATTGGCGTGATAGACGACGCCCATCTTATCGGTCTCCGCGTAGCGCACGCGCAGTATCGTCTCGTGCCATTCTTCAAATAATACGTCTTCTTCGTTCCTGTTCATCATCTGAGAGAAAGCCTCCGATGACCTGTAGTCAGATAAAGGAATCTTTGCAATAATAATTAAGCCAGCGACGTTTGAGCGGACTATAAAAGCGAAAGGGAATAGATGTCAAAGCAAATCAGACCCAAGACGGCTGCTTTTCTGGCCGTCCTCTTAATTTCGGCGGCTTTTACTGCCGGGATGACAGCGCCCGCGATTGCCTTCCAGACCAAGCCCGCGGCCGTCGCTGCCGCCAGCGACAAGAGCGCGGCCGTCGTCGAAGCGACCGAG
>DASVWH010000003.1:0-15722 GCA_036389715.1 Pyrinomonadaceae bacterium
GCGCCCGAGCATCTCCTTGGCGTCGCGCCCGACGGCCTCGACGGCGTTGGTGATTTTGTTGATGGCGACGATGGAAGGCTCCGAGACGACGATCCCGCGTCCCTTGGCGTAAACGAGCGTGTTGGCTGTCCCGAGATCAATTGCCAGATCGCTGGAGAAGAGACTAAAGATAGATTTGAAGGCCATTTAGCTTTGTGTCCATATCTTATTGAGAATGATTGCAAAACGCAGCGGTAAGCGGTTCGCGCACGTCCGCCCGAGCCTGTAAGCCCGGGGAGAAGGCTGCATCCGGTCAGAGACAGACCCGCCGAGCAGGAGCGAACTCTTTAAGATACAACGAAGAGGCGCTCAGGCGCTATCTCTAAAACGCTCTTTGAGTGCTATTTGGATGGCGAAAGGTTAGACAAAGGCTCAAGCGTCGGACCGAGCAGCAATTCGGGCTCGTCGGCCGACCCGAGCAGCGGGGCAAAGCGGACGCAATTCTTCCCCGCGGCCTTGGCTTCGTACATGGCGGCGTCGGCCCCTGCGATCAACTGCTGCGGCGATTGCGCGTGGCCCGGGAAGGTCGCGACCCCGAAGCTGGCCGTCAACTTGAGGCGCAGGCGGCGGCCCCCCGTGAAGACGTTGGCCGCGATTTTACGGCGGACGCGCTCGGCGACAAAGGCCGCCTGCTCGAAATGGCTCTCGGGCAGGACGACGACGAATTCGTCGCCGCCGTAGCGCGCGACCACGTCCGTATCGCGGACCGAAGAGAGAATGATCGTCGCCATCTCCATCAGGACGTGCGAGCCGACCAGATGCCCGTGCGCGTCGTTGACGTTCTTGAAATCGTCGAGGTCGAAGAAGAGGGCCGCGACGCTTGAGCCGTAGCGGCGCGCGCGCTTGACCTCGCTGAGCAGGTAATGGCGCAGGTAACGCGCGTTGTGCAGCTTGGTCAGGTCGTCTGTTTGCGAGAGCCGCTCGGCCTCGGCGATGCGCAGGGCGTTGCCGAGCGCCGACGCGATGGGCAGGCCGAGCGCGTCCAGCAAAGCTACTTCCCGCTTCGTAAAGCCCCTCTCGCCCTTGCCCTCGCGGACGCCTTCGAGGACGCCCATCAGCTTCTCGCCGTTGACGAGCGGGACGGCCACCACGCGCCGCCCCTGCTCATTCTTCCTGGTAGTCTTAATTTGAAGGGCGGCTTCGCGCGCAGCTTTCGATTCCGAGCCGGACAACATCAGGGCGTTGCCGGGCAGGGCGCGCGACCAGTTGCTCTGCGACAGAGAGCGCTCGCTGGCGGTCAGCCCGCGCGCCGCCAGCGGTTCGAGCCGCGCAGGCTCATTGCCGCTCATCTCGGAAGTCAGGTAGATGGTCCAGCGGTCGGCGCGTGCCAGGCGGGCCAGGCCAGCCAGGGCCACCTGCGCCGCCGCGCTCTGATCGTTGGTGAAATGCAGCGATGCGACCAGCTCGAAGGCGGTCAGTAAAGTCTGCGTCTTGAGCTTTCGGGGCAGGAGCACGCCGTCGGGCGGTCCCCCGCTCTCCGTGTCGAGCAGCGGACGCAGAGCGCCCATCGTCCAGCGCTCCTCCAGCTCGCGGACGAGCGCGGGGAGCTGCGCCGGGTCGTCTGCGATAGCGGTGAAGCCCAGGCGCTTGAGCGTCGCGCCGCTGAGCGCCCGCAGCTTTGACGACCCGCGCTCTTTGCGCGAGCAGCGGCAGGCGACCAGGGGCAGACCGGGCCAGGCGAGCGCCGCCTGCTGTGCCGCCGCGTGAATCTCCAGAGCGCCCGCCCCGGCCGCCACTTCGTAGAGCACCGCGAGCGGCTGCCCGTCGGGTTCGCACGCCACTTCGCGCTCGCGCTCGACGACGCCGGGCGCGGTCGGCTCGGCCTCGCGCAGCCTTTTAACCAGGACGGCGATGCCCGCTCCGTTGAGGATTTCCCTCAGCGCAGGCGCTGGAACTTCGTGAGCGTTCGTTAACAAGACAACGTGCTTCGTCATAAAACTCCGGCTCTCTTTAGCTGCCCGCGCGAGCGGGCGCTACCGAGAGCTGAACCTTGTACTGAGTCCTATTGCCCTGCGGGTCTTCCGCCGCGATGCCGACCTCGCGCGCGCCTTCCGGCGCTGTGATTTGAAGCTGAAACAGCCCGTCAACGGTCGAGAGCGTGCCGCGCCCGGCGAAGCTGACGGTCGTGCCGGGCTGCGCGCGCCCGCGCACCAGGTAGATGCGCCCGCCGACGTATTCCGCCGTCACGTTCGAGAGCCTGACGCCCTCGCCCGTCCCCTGGGCCAGGACCATGAACTTCTGCGGCTCGCTCCAATCGCTGAGCTGCCCGGAGGCTGCCGCCGCGCGCACGCGCCAGAAATAGTCGCCCGGGCGCAGGTCGCTCGCATTAAGCTCGGTCGCCGCCAGCTGGTCGCGCTCAATGACGCGGCCCGCCGCGACGAAGAAGGGTGAAGTGGCGACTTCGACGCGGTAATAAGCGGGCTTGCCGGACTGCGGGCGCTGCCAGCGGAGCTGGACGCTGGCCGAGCCGCCATCCCCGGCCGAGACTCTTTCGAGGTTGCGCGGCGCGGACGGGGCTGGCACGTCGAGCAGCTTCTCATGCCGCCCGAGCGTGCCCGAAGGGTTGATTGAAACGTAGTCGCCGCCGTGAATGACCGTCTTCTCGCCGTTGTTGGTGGTCGTCTCGATCTGTCCCTGCTGGACGCGAATCTCCTCTGTCCGGTCCGGGTTGACGCCGAAGCTCGAAGCCGTCTCGGAATTGAGCTTGCTCTGCGACTGGCGTGTCTCGACGACGTTGTTCGCGCCTTCGGGCTGCTGCTCGGTGCGGACGTTGATCTGGCCCGTGTCGACCTTGACGCGGACGTTGGTTTTTTGCCCGCCTTCGCCGCTCGTATTGTCGCGGATGATGACGGTGCTGTTGGGACGCACGAGCAGCGTCGAGCCGTCGGCCAGGCTGATGCGCGCGCGCCCGTCCTCCTGCGTCTGGACCGTGTCTCCTGGGTAGAGCTGCGTCTGGCCACCGGCCATGATGGTCTCGCGCGTCGCGGCGCGGATGACGCGGACATCGCCTTCAAACGAGATGAAGCGCGCCCCGGCGTGAGCGTCGGCGGTCGTTTTCGGCCCGCCGAAGGGGTTGCCGTAGCTCCTGACGTAGAGAAAAACGGCCGTTCCCAGGAGGGCCAGGATCAGGAGCGTGACGATGATGTAGATTTGCCGCTTCTGAACTATCCACCAGTCCAGGTCAAAGCGGCCTTGCTTGCTGACCATAATAGGAGAAGAATCGGACCTCTGCGGGGCGAAATTAAGCTGCGAGTGACGAACGGCGCGGGCGGGAAATCCTGCTCTCCCGCTTTTCTCGATGAGGTGAAGCTCGACAACCGGGCAGCGACTGCGGTTCAATCGCTGCACCGGGAAAATTAGCACAATTACGCCGGGGAAGGCAAAAAGAAAATATCGGAAGCCGGGACAGAGCCGGGGAACGGCGGGCCGTTTCCGTTGTTTTACGGACGTTTGACGGGCGGGGCGGGCGGGGCTGTCTTCATCTCGGGCGCGTCCTCGACATCAGCGAAGGGGCGGTTGAAGCCTTCCGGGAGGTCAACGTCTATGTCCCTCTCGGCGCGGCTCGGCCAGAGCAGCGAGGCTACGACGGAGCCGATCAGCACGGCGGCCACGATTCCGAGCGCGATGCCGATGGGGATGTGGTTAAAGTGCTCGACCTCGGCCGCGGCGGCGCTCGCCCCGGCAGCATTGAGCGCGTAGGCCACCCCCTTGGCCAGCAGCGGCAGCAGCATCTTGAAGCCGATGAAGCTGAGCACGATGGCCAGGCCCAGTTTCAGGTAGTGGAATTTTTCGACCACCCCGGCCAGCAGGAAATAGAGCGAGCGCAGGCCGAGGATGGCGAAGACGTTCGAGGTGTAGATGATGAAGGTGTCGGTCGTGACGCCGAAAATCGCGGGAATCGAATCAACCGCGAAGACCAGGTCCGTGACCTCGACGATGACGAGCACGAGCAGCATCAGCGTGCCCGTGCGCCGCCCGTTCTCGACGGTGAAAAACTTTTCGCCGTCATAGTGGCGCGTAATCGGGACAAAGCGCGTCACCAGCCTGACGACGGGATTCTGCTCCGGGTGAACGTCCGTCTCCTCCTGCCGGAACATCTTGATGCCCGTGTAGACCAGAAACGCGCCGAAAATATATATGATCCAGCCGAACTGGCGGATCAGCGCCGTCCCCAGAAAGATCATCGTGATGCGCATCACGAGCGCGCCCAGCACGCCCCAGAAGAGCACGCGGTGCTGGTAAATGGCCGGAACCTTGAAATACGAGAAGATGAGGAGGAAAACAAAGAGGTTGTCAACCGAAAGCGAAAGCTCTATCAGGTAGCCAGCGAGAAACTCCGTCCCCTTTTGCTGGCCCAGGTGCCAGAAAACGAGGCCCGAAAAGAGCAGCGCGAGCGTCACCCAGACGGAGCTCCAGATGACCGATTCCTTGTAGGTCACCGTGTGCGCCTTGCGATTGAAGAGCCCCAGGTCGAGGCTCAACATCAACAAGATAAAAGCGGCGAAGCCCGCCCAGAGCCAGATCGAATGTTCCATCATCCCCATTTGCCGATAACATAGCACTGAGCCCGCCCGCAATCAACCGGGTGCTCCGCCGGGCTGCCCTGCGGGCAGTGACGCAAATTCGCCGCAGGGGGCGGGCCGGAGTTCTTGACCGGTTGCGGCCTCGGGGGCTCTCCGTTACAATTCGTCATTTCAGTCGGTCTTCGGCAGGCAATAATCAGCGACAGGCTTTTAACCGCCCGCCTCCGACCGGCCCCCTTGAGTCCTCATTTGGAAGGTATCGAGAATGCTCAAAAAGTTAAGCAGTATGGAGCGGACGCGGAGTCTGATTATCGTCGGCTTCGCGATATTGATGGCCGTCAGCCTGGTGATGTTCTACGCGCCCAACCGCAACAGCGGCGCGCTCTCCGACGCCGGGACGGAAGTCCTGGCGCGCGTCGGCGGCGACAACATCCTGGTCGCCGATTTCAACCAGCGCAAGGAGACGATGCAGCAGAACATACAGGGCATGGGCGGCGGCCAGATTACGCTCGCGCAGCTCGGCTATACGGACGAGCGTTTCGTCAACGAGCTGATTCAGCAGCGCGTCGTCGCGCAGGAGGCAGAGCGCCTCGGCCTGGCGGCTTCGGACCAGGAGGTCGCCGCGCGCATCCGCGAATACAACAAGGACGCCTCCGGCAAAGTCAACGTCCAGCAGTACATGGAGAGGGTCGGCGATGTTGACCGCTACGAGCGGCAGGTCCGCGATTCGATCTCGGCCGAAAAGCTGCGCGCCTTCATCACGGCCGGCGTCCGCGTCTCGGACGAAGAGGTGCAGCGCGACTACCAGCGCGGCAACACCACCTTCGGCCTCGTCTACGTTCCGGTGGCGGCCGATAAGCTGGCGGCCAAAATCAACCCGAGCGACGAAGAGCTGCGCGCCTACTATGAGCAGCACAAGACGGATTACCGCATTCTCGAAGCCCAGAAAAAGATTCGCTATCTCTTCATTGACCAGTCGAAGGCGGGCGAGAAGCTACAGATACCGGAGGCGGAGCTGCGCGCCGAGTTCGACAAGCTCGCGCCGGAGAATAAGGTGGCGGGCGTGCGAGTTCAGCAGATCGTCCTCAGAGTGGCGCATCCAGACCTGGACGCGACGGTCAGGGCCAAGGCGGACACGCTCGTCGCGCAGGCCCGCGGCCAGAGCGGAAACGCTTCGGAGCAGGACTTCGGCAATCTCGCCAAAGGTAATTCGGAAGACCCGGCGACGGCCAAGAACGGCGGGATGATGGCGGGCGTCGTCAAGAAGAACCCGAACAAGCCGGACGACCCGTACCAGAAGGTGCTGGACCTCGCGCCGGGCGCAGTCACGGAGCCCATCAAGTACAACAACGCTTACTACATCCTGCGGCGCGGCGATGTCGTCAACAAGACTTACGAGGACGCCAAGCAGGAACTGCTCGTCTCGATGCGCAACCGCAGGGCTTATCTTTCCACCTCGCAGCTGGCCCAGCGTGCCGCCGAGCGTCTCAAGGAGACGAAGGATTTTCAGCGAGTGGCGCAGGAGCTGGCCGCCGAGGCCAACATGAATCCGGCCGAGATGATTAAGGAGACGCCCTTCGTCAAGCCGGGCGACGACGTGCCTAACATCGGCAGCTCGCAGCAGTTCGAGCAGGCCATCGAGCCGCTCAATAATCAGAACGACACGGGCGACCGCACGCCCGTCAAGGGCGGATTCGCCATCCCGATGCTCGTTGACAAGAGAGAGCCGAACTATCTTCCGAGCTTTGAAGAGGCGAGGGACAAGGCCCTACAGGCACTGCGCACGGAACGCGCCAGGGCGCAGCTCGAAGAGACGGCTCGCAGCCTGGCCTCTGGCGCTGCCAATGCCAGCGACCTCAAAGCCGCCGCCGAGAGGCTCGGGCTCGAAGCGAAGACCGAAGAGAGCTACAAGCTGGGCTCGCCGCTCGGCGAAGCCGGGACCAGCCCCGCCGCCGACGAGCTGATCTACGCCCTGAAGGAGGGCGAAGTGACGAAGACGCCCATCAAGATCGGCGATAACTGGGTCGTCGTCGGCGCGACCAAGCGCACGGAAGCGGACCTCGCCGAATTTGCCAAACAGCGCGAGACGCTGACGCAGAACGCGCTCGCACAGCGACAGAGCCAGGTCTTCGAGGATTATCTGAGCGCCGCGCAGGCGCGCATGCAGAGCCAGGGCAAGATCGAAATCTACAATGACGTGCTGGCCAAGCTGTCGGAGGGCGAAGAGCCCGCCGCCACACTCCCGCAGGGCCTCCAGCGCGGACGCCCGCGACCGCCGCTTCCGACTAGATAAAGAGGCAAGCGGAAGGGTGAAAACCAGGACAACGCAGGGCGCGCTGATTCTTCGGAGCTCTTAAGCCTTGAATCAAAGCCCGCACGCGCATTCCGGCTTTCACCCTTCCACTTTCGTCCTTCCGTTTTCATCCGCACATCTTCACCCGCCATCTTCCGTCGCTACCACCATCCCAGAATCTTCCACCAGAGAAACCCGACGCCCGTCCAGATCAGGATGTTCGGCACTGAGACGACGAGCCCGAGCCACCACCACGTGCGCTGCTTGACGTAGCCCGCGCCGAACCAGATAGGCGCGGGCGTCGTCCCGTAATGAGTCAGCGAAGCGTTGAGGTTCGAGAAGTAGGCGAGCGAGAGGATGGCCAGCGCGGGCGGCGCTCCGGCGGCGAGGATGACGACGAGAAAGGGCGGGTACATCGCCGTCGCGTGCGCAGTGATGCTGGCGAACCCGTAGTGCGCGTAGAAGTAGATGAGGAGCAGCGCACCGAGCGCGGCCCACCACGTCCACCCGACCGTGAAACTGGCGGACGCTTCGGCGAAACGCTTCGTGATGCCCGTCTCGCCGAGCGCCTCGGCCATCCTGACCAGCCCGCCGTACCAGATGAAAACGTCCCAGGCCCCGCGCTCGGCCAGCACGTCCTCCCATTCGAGCACGCCGCTCAGCAGCAGCACGCAGATTCCCATCAGCGCCACTACCGCGTAGTGCAGCGATGGCAGACGCCCGCCCGTCAACCACTGGAGCTTGTCGCCCGTCATCCAGAGCAGCGCCGTCAGCCCGAAGACCGCGAGCATCAACCTCTCGCGCCAGGACATCGGCCCCATCCGTCGCAGCTCATCGGCCGCGAACTCGGCCGCGGCGGGCGTCCGCTTAATCTCCGGCGGAAAGAGGCGATAGAAAAGCAGCGGCACAATCGCCAGCGAAATCAGCCCCGGCACAATCGCGCCCAGCAGCCAGCGCGAGTAGCCGAGGTTGATGCCCGTCAACTGGTTGGCGAACCTTGCAATCAGAATATTCGACGCCTGCCCGGTCAGGAACATCGCGCAGATGATGACATCGCACTGGTAGAGCAGCACCATCAGGAACGCGCCGAGCCGCCGGGTGGTCGGCCCCGGCTCGGAATCGTAGGCTTCGGCCAGGCTCTTGGCGATGGGAAAGATGATGCCGCCGGAGCGCGCGCCGTTTGACGGAACGACGGAGGCCAGCAGCATGTCGGTCGAGACTAAAGCGTAGCCGAGCCCGAGCGAGTGGTGGCCGATGGTCCTGATGAAGAGCAGCGCGATGCGTCGCCCGAGCCCCGTCTTAATCATCCCGCGAGAGATGAAGAAGGCCGCCAGGACCAGCCAGACTATCGGGTCGGCGTATCCGGCCAGGGCTCTCTCGACCGGCATCGCTCCCGTCAGGGCCAGCGCCGAGACGCCGATTAAGACCATCGCGCCCCCCGGCACTGGCCGCAGGATGGAGCCCGTGATCGTCGCCAGGAAGATGGCGAGCAGCCGCCATGACTGCGGCGTGATGCCGTCCGGCACTGGAATCAAGGCGACCGTGCTGGCGACCGCCGCGACGATAGCCCACTTGAAGAGCTTGCTGCGCAGCTCATTGCGAGGCGACGTTGACGCCCCGGCGTCAACGTCCTCCGCCGGCGGATCGGAGCCAGCCTTCATTTGTGCGATCTACCTTCCCTGTGAGAGTGGAGCTAAATGACCGCGCCGGATACTACAGCGATTTGCGCCTTGATGCGACTGGAAAGTTATCTTGAACGAGGCGCGGCAACCGTCCCGGACGAAGCTGCTGACCGCAGCAGAACTGGCCGGACGAGGTCATGCTATGCCCCGGTAGCGCGGGCTGGTTTCTCAAGACACGCAGAGGGGCGGCAGGAAATACATCTCCTGCCGCCCCTCTGCGCGTCTATCTTGAGCCAGGCTTGACGTGCCCGCGCGTCTTAAAAGTGTCGGATCAGCGGCGCGAAGCTCGCCTGCGGGATTCTCAGCTTGATTTGAATCTCGTTGTTCTGGGCCGTGATGCTCAGGGCTTTGATGACCTCTCCGAGCGAGCCCATCCCGGCGGCGTCGCGTCCGAGCCCGATGCCGCCAAGCGTCTTCATGGTGTTGAGCGTCTGGCTCAGGTCGCGCGCCTGGTCGGCCGTCTCCGTTTGCAGCCCGACAAAGGATTCCGTGTCCGTCCCGATGCTGCTGAAAGAGCCGTAGAACCGCTGAATCGCGGCGATGTGTTTGCCGATCATGTCCGTCTTGTCCACCCCGAACCTGCGCCCGATGTCGGCCGGCATCTTTCCGCTGAAGCCGACGATGGCATTCGGGCTGCTCGTCGCCAGCTGGACCAGCTGGTCGTCAACATGAACGCGACCCAGGTTGGCGTCGATGGCCGCGCGCACGTCCTCAAGATTGCCGACGGCAATGGTCCTCTCGTCTATCGCCGTGACGGCCATCTTCATCACCTTGGCTTCGAGCTTCACATCATACTGGCCGGGCGTGGCGGTCGAGGCTGCGGGAAGATTGGGCTGAGTGCTGGTCGTGGCCTGGGCGGGCTTGTTGTTGTTCTGCCCTGCGGTCTTCGGCCGTTGCGGGTCGCTTAGGACGAAGATGGTTCTTCCTTCATACTGCTGCTCTTCGCGGCGAATTTCGCCCCGCTTCTTCGCGGCTGCGAATCCGGCCTCGATCAGGTCGGCGGCCTTAAAGTCGCCGCTCAAGAGGACGACGGCGCTGTAATCATTGGGCCTCCCGGCGACGGAGCGCCCGCCGACGGCGATGCTCTGGAAGGAGCGCGGGTTAATGCCGGTCTCTTTTTCAAACTCGTCGAGCTTGGCGTTGAGCTTGGCGAGCGCGGCCGGGTTGCTGGCGAGGATGCCGGGCAGCGTCTCATTGAGCGCGCGCTGCGCGTCAACGAAGACGACGAACTCGGAGGGCGGCAATGCTGCTACGGTCAGGCTCGCGGGCCGCGCGGCTCTTCCCGCGCTATGGCCGATGCCGAAGACGACCGCCCCGAGTGTGATTGCGATTGCGAGAAACGATAAGTATATTTTCCTGCTCATAATTGTCACCTTTCAAAGCCTCGAATATCTTCCGGCCGCCGGAACATCATTGCCGGGGAACCGGCCCGAACGCGGCCGCCATTGACGCAGCTGCGGGCGCTTCCCGCCACTGTACGCGCGGCCTGCCGCTGAAGTTTCACCGCTCCTTTGAGCCCGCCGGTGCCGCGTTACCGGCAACACAGTCTAGTGTAAGGGGCACATGACTGCCAGTCATGCGGTCAGGGTTTGGTCCCCCGGCCATTTACCTGGGAAATCCTCACATTTCCAGGGTTTTGCAGACTCACTTCCAGGGTCGTGTCCCACCAACAACTCAGTACGGGCTCAATGTGATACTAAAGACTGTTTGCAGGGCGGAAATGTTATCAAGAAAATATTCCGCCCGCCGCAGATGCGCCCCGCAGAGTCCGGCGCGTCGCAAGTAACTCAATCTGCTTCCCGGTTGCTCGCGTGCTCCGGTAAACCGCTTGAGAGCGCGCGCCTCCCTTCAAGAATCGAGACTCAACGAGTCTCAGGCTTTTTCGGCTGCATGACGCGCAGCAGCGTCGAGATGTCCGCCTGTGCAAGCTCCAGGCTGAGCTGCGAGTCGTTGCCCTGCGCCGTAATCTTCAGGCTGTCGAGCGCGTTCTGGGCCAGCTTGCCGAGGTCGGGCGGGAGCTGCGGAATCAGCATCCCGCCGAACTGCTTGAGCGACGAGAGCGTGTCCGTCAGCGTCTGCGCCTGCTCCGGCCTCTCGGTCCGGGCCATCGCCAGCAGCTCGAAACCCTTTTCCGTCGTCCCGAGAGCGCCCGCCGCCTGTCGAATCGAGCCGACGACCTTGCCCAGCTCGTCGTTGCCGAGGTCAAGTCCCTGAAGCAGCGACGCCGGGACGTTGGCGCTAAAGCTAATCAACGCACGCGGGTTGCGCGCCGCCAGTTGAATCAGGTTGGCGTTGGCGCTCGTTCTGGCCGCGCTCGCGTCCAGAGTCGCGCGGACGACCGCCGGTTCGCCGACGACGAGCGTATTGGCATCGAGCGCCAGCGCGGAGAGGTCTCGGACCTTCAGGCTGGCCAGGCCGGGAATCCCTAGCTGGTCGTTGACGTTGAAGGTGTAGATCGTCGTCCCCTTGTATTTCTCCTCCTGGTACTTGCCCTTGGCGGCCAGGCGCGCGGCGGCCAGGAGCGCGCCCGAGTTGAAAGTGCCGCGCAGGATGACGACCGTGTCGGCGGTCGTGACGTTCGGCGAAGGCTTAACGTAGCGCAGCCCGACCGCGATGCGCTCAAACGAGCGCGCGTCAATGCCCGTCTGCGCCTTGAGCTTGTCTATCTGCGCGTTGACCTCGGCGAGCTTGGCCGGGTCATTGGCCAGGACTTTCGGCAGCGCCTCGTTTATCAAACGCTTGAGGTCAACGAGGGCCACCAGGTCCGAGGGCGGAAGCAGGTTGAGCGGAGCGACGTTGACCGGGGTGACGGGCGCGGCGGCGCGCCTGCGCTGCGCGAGAGTGCCCTGCGCACAGGCCATCAGCGCGATGACGAGCGCGAGAAATGAAGTTTGGATTCTCTTGTTCACGATCTAATTTTTACCTTTCAGACTCGAAACATAGGCTTTGAAAAAGGGAAGAGGGGCGCGAGCTTGGTGCCTTTCGCCGGAGGTTCGCCTCTCTCCGATGCGGGGCGCTCCGCGCGGGGTTGGCTTTTATCCCCGCCTGTTTTCGTTCCCGGCAGCCTAGCCACCCGCACCGCGAAGCTCCGCCAGCATCTCTTTGTAGTCCAACTGGCGATAGTCCGGCGGCAGCTCGAAGAGGCTGGCGTCCACCTCCTCTTTAATGTCGCGCAGCTCCATCGAGAACTGAGAGCCCCGGGCGGCCCCGCCCGTCGAGGTCGTCTCCGTGCGGATGGGCATCCCGAGGGATTCATCAATCCAGACGAGGCTCACCGTGACGACCTCGCTGGCCGCTCCCGTCTTGGCCCTGACCGTCACACGGTACTTCGTGGCGGCGCGCCCATTGACGCTCTCCGTGCCCAGCTTTTGATAGCTCGCGCCGGTCCGCGTCTCGTTGAGCAGCTTCTCGGGAGAGAAATCCGCGGGCGGACTCGCCGCGCTCCCGACGGGTTCGCCGTCGCCCGGCTTGAGTTCTGCGTAGACCTTTTTTGAAGGCAGCAACACGAAGGTTCTGCTCTCTAGTTGGAGATAAGAGATGGTCGCGCCGGACGGCGATTCGTAATCTTCGCGCCGCCTCTCACCGTCGCGCGCGATCAGCGTCCGGCTGCCGAGAGCCCCGGCTGCCGTCTCGTTCGGCTGGCCGTTGCCGCCGCTGCTGATGATTCTCGTCGCCTGGTAACGCTCCGGCTCTCGCGTCGCAAAGGGCGGCGTCGAGAGTTCCTCCGCCTCTGCCGCGGCATTAGCATTGGCCGCGCCCTCGCCCTGCCCGCTCTCAGACCGGCGGCAGCCCGCGCCCGTCGAGATAAAGGCCAGCAGGAGCAGCAGACAGAACGATTGCCGTTGGCGCTCCGACGCCCTCTGCCTCATCCTCTCGACCCGGCCGGGCATGACCGACTCCCCCGCAGGCTCTGCTTGCAGTTGACGATTGAGCATCAGACGCGCTCGACCAGAAGCGCGATTCCCATCCCGCCGCTGATGCAGAGCGTCGCCAGCCCGCGCCGCGCCCCGCGCTTTTTCATCTCGTGCAGGAGCGTCGTCGTGATGCGGACGCCCGTACAGCCTATCGGATGGCCGAGCGCGATTGCGCCGCCGTTGACGTTCAAGCGCCCGGCGTCGAAGCCGAGGTCACGGTCGCAGGCTATGACCTGCGCGGCAAAGGCTTCGTTGAGCTCAATCAGGTCAACGTCCGCGAGCGAGAGCCGCTGCCTGGCGAGCAGCGCGCGCACCGCCGGGACAGGCCCGATGCCCATGATTTCCGGCGCGACTCCGGCGATCTCGTAATCGACGATGCGAGCCTCCGCTTCCACTCCCGATTCCCTCAGGGCATCCTCGCCCATGACGACGACGGCCGCCGCTCCGTCCGTGATGCCTGAAGAATTACCGGCCGTGACCGTGCCGCTCGTGCTGAAGACCGGCGCGAGCTTGCGCAGGGCCTCGATGGTCGTCCCCGCCCTGAAATGTTCGTCGCGCGCGAAGATGCTCGCCTCGCCCTTGCGCCCCTTGATTTCGAGCGGCAGAATCTCTTCGTCGAAGCGGCCTGAATCAATGGCGGCCCCGGCGCGCTGCTGCGAGCGCAACGCGTACTCGTCCTGCTCTTCGCGCGAGATTTCATAACGGCGCGCGAGATTCTCGGCCGTCTCGCCCATCACGAGACCCGAGAGTGGGTCGTTGAAGCCGTCGCGGTACATGCCGTCAACCAGCTCCATGTTGCCCATCCGCATGCCCCAGCGCGCGCCCTCCGCGTAGTAGGGAACGCGCGACATGCTCTCCGTCCCGCCCGCCAGCACGGCCCGCGCACGCCCCAGCATAATCTCCTGCGCGGCGAGAATGATGGCCCGCAGCCCGGAGCCGCACGCCTGGTTGACCGTGAAGGCCGGGACCGTCTCCGGCACGCCCGCGCGGTAGGTTATCTGCCGCGCAACGTTTGGCCCGCCGCCCGCCTGCCTGGCCGAACCCCAGATTGATTCCTGAATCTCGCCCGGCGCGAGACCGGCACGCCGCAGGCTCTCGGCTGCGACCGCAGCCCCCATATCGGCCGCGCTCCAGGCGGCCAGCGTCCCGCCAAAGCGCCCGATGGGGGTGCGTACAGAGCCCGCTAAATAAACATTCTTCATTGCCCTTAAGTTCCTCGAATAGGAGATGGTTTGATGCTGCTCAACGGTTTGTAGTTGAGAAAAGATGTTAGCATACGGCCCTTGAAAGGATGAAGGGGAAGAGATTTATTCATTGACTCATTGATTCGTTCACTCATTTCATCATTTAACAATCCGCTCGGGAGCCCGATGAATCAATCACTAAATGTCTCGATGAATCAATGACTACATCAATCAGTGAATCAAGGGTGAAATGATGAAATGATTGAGCGGGTAGCGAACGCGGCAGATGCGGCGCGGGCCGAGCGGTCTATCAACGAGCTGGTTGATGGCTACGGCGAATGGTTGTGCTCGGGCGGCCCCGACAACTCTTCGACGATGCTGCGCCGCAGCGAATGCGATTTCCGGGTCGCGCACGGGCGCTTGATCTTCTCCTGCTGGGGCGAGCGCGGGGCGGCGGCCTGGAGAATCAATGCCTGGGAATGGACCGGGCAAAAGCTGCTGCTGGAAGCCTCGCGGCGGGCCGGAGCGGAAGGCGGCGTTCGCCTTGAGCTAATCCCGCGCGCTTCCTTGGCCGCGCTCAACGCGATGGTCAGCGCCACCCGCCGCGAGCTTTGCGAGAGGCTGGCCAGGCTTGCCTGTGCACTGCGGCCGGGCGCTGTGGTCGAGCGCGCGTCCTTGAGCGCGGGCGCTCGGCGCGGCCAGCCGGGCAGCTTCGCGCGCATCGTCTTAAGGCGCGGGGCGCGGGAAAGAATCGCCGTCACGGGGACGGTCGCCGCGCCCGGTAAAACGGACGTGGACGGTTTTCTCTCGTCGGCGCTGGTCTGGTTCACGCGCGCCTGTGAAAAGACGCAAACGCCCTCCTTGCACAAGTTGTGGCTGGTCGGAGACGAGTCGTCCGAAGCGCTTGCCGGGCGGCTCTCGCTCCTGCGCAGAGACCTCCGGCGCGTCATCAGCCTGTTCAGGATAGATCAGGATTGGCGCGCTCTGGCAGCCGTCGAGCTGCCCGAGCCGGACGAATTATGGAGCGCACGGCCGTTGCGTTTCCGTCGCCGCCCGCCGCCGCCCGTCAGCCGCAGCGCCGCAGAGATTATCGCGCTCGCGCCCGATGCGATTGACGTTGTCCGCACGCGCCAGGGCGAGACCCTGCGCTTTCACGGCCTGGCCTTCGCGCGTGTCCGCCGTTTAATGAAGACGGAGAGCACCTGGTTCGGCACAGAGGGGGCGCCCGGCAGGCGGCTGCTCGACGAGAGCACCAAGGAGGAATGGACCGGCCTCCTGCGGAGCTTACGCGAGCACAGGCACGCAGGGGCCTCCGACCGGCAGCACGCGCTCTACAAGGCCGCGCCCGAGGCCTGGCTTGAATCCCTGCTGCGCCGCGACATCACCCGTCTTGACCCCGGACTCATCCTCGCACCGCTCTACGCGCAGTTTCGCACGGCCGTCTCCGATGCGGCTGGCTCAAGGCCCGTTGACCTGCTGGCGCTCAGGCGCGACGGGCGGCTGGTCGTCATCGAGCTGAAGGTCTCGGCGGACCGCGAGCACGTTATCCAGGGAGCGGATTACTGGCGGCGCGTGGAGATAGGGCGGCGCAGCGGGCGCATCCGTGCCGCACGCCTCTTCGGCGATGCAGTCATAGCGGACCTCCCGCCCCTCGTTTACCTGGTCGCTCCGATGCTCGGCTTTCACCGCGCCTATCAAACGCTGGCGCGCTGCATCTCGCCCCGGATAGAGCTTTACCGTTTTGACCTCGGCGAGGACTGGCGCGCCGGGCCGCGTGTGATGCGGCGCGGCCGCTCGAATTAAAGTCTAGGGTGAGTGGGCCAGCCTGAAATTAGAGCGCTGGCAATTATCAACGCTCTAATTTCAATCCGGCCCGCTCTCCAGTTGTCGGGTGCTTGTGCCGGTGGAGCTTTTTATGGTATTACCCAAAATTTCTTTGCGGCAGGATAACTGGCGGCCTGTTGTTCGCATTCCAATACTTGAAATCCAAAGAGGATCAGCTAATGCAGAGAAGAGAAAAGAGATTCCCCCGCGCGCGCGCTCCGAGGCCCGGCTTGATTGCGTTCGCGTTGCTGCTGCTCGCAGCG
>DASVWH010000004.1:0-6188 GCA_036389715.1 Pyrinomonadaceae bacterium
CGAGCGCCCGTTTGCCAAAGCGCACGCGCGGAGAGCGGCGGCGCTGTCGCCCTGCCTCGCGCCTTTCGAGCGGCCCGCGCGCCTCCACCAAAATCGAGAATGAAGGCAGGAGGCGCTTGGTATTGCGGACGGTGACGATGACCGGTGCTGGCTCTCCGGCGAAGATGTGGTCAGGGAAGCGAGCCGAGACAATCAGGTCTCGAAGGCTCGAACGAGCGGCGGCCCACGTCACGAAGAGCGTCGAGGTGAGCAGCGCGAAGATCAGGAAGAGCAGGTTATTCCCGGTGTTCCAGGCGGCGAAGGCGACGACGGCCAGAATGCCCAGGAAGATCGCGCCGCCGCTCGTCAGTTGAAGCGGGAAATCGAGGCGCGTGGCCTCCGCGCGGAAGGAGCGCGCCAGCGGCGGCACGACCAGCACGATGACTATCCCGGCGACGGCCAGCGCGGCGATGGCGGCGATGTTCGCCAGCCCCGTTTCGCCCGCCCGGCGCGCGAGCACCGCAACCAGCGCAGTGCCGATGCCCGAGAGCAACAGCAGCCCGCCGAGGATTACTCCGCGCCATCGCCGCCAGCGCGAAGAGGCGGAAGCGCGCGGGGCGGGCGCGTGATTGCCTGCCGCCCTCTCGTCGCGTTTCCGCACCTGCGCCGCGTTCTTCATCTGCGCAATCTCTTCCGGCTTTAGAGCGGCACGCTGACCGTCTTCATAATCTCGCCGAGCACGGCCTCTGCCTCTTCGCTGCGGCGCAGCGATGAGGAGAAGCGGGAGCTGACCACCACGCGATGCGCGAAGACGGGCAGCACCAGCCGCTTGATGTCGTCCGGCACGCAGTAGTTACGCTCTTCGGTCAGGGCCAGCGCCTGCGCCGCGCGAAACAGGGCCAGCGTCGCGCGCGGGCTCACGCCGAGGTCCAGCATCTCTGTCGTGCGCGTCGCATTGACGATGCGCATCAGGTAATCAACGAGCGCGTCGTTGACGGAGACCTCGGCGACCATCCTTTGCAGCCCGGCGATCTCTGCGCCCGTGAGCACGGCGCGCAGTTCGTCCAGCGGGTCGGCCCGCTCGCGGTCGCGCAGGATTTGCCGCTCGTCCTCCGCGCCGGGATAGCCGATGCGCAGGCGCAGCATGAAGCGGTCGAGCTGGGATTCGGGCAGCGGGTATGTGCCGTGATGCTCGATCGGGTTCTGTGTGGCGATGACGATGAAGGGCTTCGGCAAGGGATGCGTCACGCCTTCGACGGTGACATGGCCCTCGGCCATCGCTTCGAGGAGCGCCGATTGCGTCTTCGGCGTCGTCCGGTTGATCTCGTCGGCGAGGACGACGCTGGCGAAGACGGGGCCGGGCTTCCACTCGAAGAGGCCCGCCTGCTGGTTGTAGACCGAGAGGCCGATGACATCGGAGGGCAGCAGGTCGGAGGTAAACTGGATGCGCTGGAAGGTGCAGTCGAGCGCACGCGCCAGGGCCTGCGCGAGCGTCGTCTTGCCGACGCCCGGCACGTCTTCGACCAGCAAATGTCCCCCGGCTAGAAGGGTCACGATGGTCAGACGCACCGCTTCCGCCTTGCCCTTGATGACGCTCTCTATCGCCGCTTGCAGCCGGTCTATCTTCTCGACCGCGGCGCTGGTGCTCGTCTCTGATTCCCTCTCGGCCGTCTGCAAACGTCTCATAAATACGTCTTTGCTCCGTACTGGTTCCCCTTCCGATGATTCTACATTGTCAGGGACAGAGCGGAAAAGCAAGGGAGGCAGGCCATCAGGCGCAGCGTGCGCGCAGATGGACGTTAACTTTGAATCACCCGGCCCTGACCGCCGTTCCCTGCTCCCCGGCCGTGCTTGCCAGTGACGTTGATTGCGTTGATGTAGTAAAATTCAGGGCGATACAGAGAAGCCTGATTTGTCCGGCGCGCCCGAATTTCGGGAACCGCGGGCCGCTCAACTCGTTAATATCCCTTGTCGGAAGCCATCTGAGGTGCAGTTATGAAACGTAAATTTAAAAGACAGGCAGGCGAGCGCGGATTCTCGCTGATCGAATTGATGATCGTGATTGCGATTATCGGCATCCTGGTCGGCGTCGGGATCCCGGCCTACCAGGCCATCACCCGCTCGGGCAATGAAACGTCGGCCATCCAGTCGCTCAAATCCCTGGCCGTCAACCAGCGGCTCTTTCTCAAGCAGAAGAACGGCGGCGCTTACGGCACGTTCGACGAGCTGGTCAAAGAGGTCAACGCCGACAAGAGATTCAGCGGCGATGCGCCGGTCGTGGCCGGTTACATCTTCACGATGAAAGTGACGGCCAAGGGGCCGGGCCAGCCGCCCTACTACACCATCAACGCCGACCCGCAGAAGCCGGACGGCCTCGGAGCGACCGGCAGAAATCATTACTACATCGATGCCAACTCCGATACGGTCAAGGTCAACAACCAGCAGCCTGCCGGGCCGGACGACGAACCCGTCAACCCGTAAGACTAAAGACGAGAGGCGCGATGCCGGGAGCGTTCCTGACGGCGGCGGAACCCGCTTGCTTGACGCTCCCGGCGCTGCTTTGTTAGCATTCCGCGTCTTCGAGTAATGCCCGCTTAGCTCAGTTGGTAGAGCACACCCTTCACACGGGTGGGGTCAGAAGTTCGAGTCTTCTAGCGGGCATCAAACCTCCCTTATCTTCACGCCGCAGGAGCCGTCGCCGCTGCCGGAACAAGGGCCCTTGAGCCTGCCCGCCGGAGAGTCCAGAGCCGGGCCAACGCGTTCTTTATTCAGTCTTCATTTCGACACAGCCCGGCTCGAAAGCCCTGCCCGCGCAGAAAGTTTCTGCTCGAAGCTCTGGGAAAATGGCTATAATCAGGGACGGAGAAAAAACCTCTTGCCGCTGGATAATGAAGAGCCGCCGTATCTAGCTGACCCGGACCCGCCGGACGGCCCGCCGGAGCAGCGCGCCTTTGCGCCCGACCAGTTGGTGAAGTGCGCGGCCTGCCTGCGCGTCAATCCGCCGACGCGCGCCGCTTGCCTGTACTGCGCCGCCCCGCTGCCTCTCGACGAACAGAACGCCGCCCTACAAAAGCCCTTGCTGCGGCGGCTGGAAAAGTGGGAGCAAGGCTATAACGTAGTGCTGGCGGCGGGCTGCGCGGCGCTGCAAGACGCGGCCGTCGTACTCCAAACGGCGGAGCTTTTGCGGCTCAAGCCGGAGGATTTGCGGCGCATTGTAGAGACGGGCGTGACGCTGCCCGCCGCGTGCGCCGCGAGCCCCGAAGAAGCATCGCTCATCCGGGACAGGCTGGCGGCGCTCGGCGTCGAGGCGCTGGTGATCGCCGACGGCGAGCTGGGGCTGACGGTCTCTCCGCCGAAGCGTGCGCGCGGGCTTGAGCTAACGGAAGAGGCGCTCGTGCTGCACCCTGTCGGCGGCGGCACGGGCTGCGCGCTCGGCTGGGGCGAGGTCAGCCTGCTGGTCGCGGGCCGTCGTTTCGTGCGGCAGGTCGAAGTCCAGGAACGCAAGGGGCGCAGGCCCGAGACAGAGCTTGTTGATGCCAGGGAGTTGAGCACGGACGAGGGCCTGCTCGACATCTATCCGGCGCACGCAGACGGGTGCTGGCGAATCGCCGCAGGGAGTTTCGACTATTCCGGCCTCGGCCCGGAGAAGAGCCTGGTCACTGCCCTGAACTTCTCGAAGCTCGCGGAGGTGCTGCGCGGGCGCGCCAGCCGTGCGTCGTTCGACGATTCCTATCACCGCGTGCGAAATGCGCTGGCCGTCGCCTGGCCGCTCGAACAGCAGACGGAGTCGCGCGGCTGGCATCGCGGAGGACCGGGCAGAGTCACGACCGAGGCCGTCATTCGCAGCGATAATGAGCAGCAGTTTACGCGCTATTCCCGCCTGCGTCGTCAACTCAGGCTGCGCCACCCGGAATTGAAGTCATGAAACGACCCGAGGGACAGAGGCGATTTCGCAGGGAGGCTCCCGCGCCGCAGGAGCGCGCGGGCAGAGCTGACGCACCGCGCGGCGCGAATCCTCTGCCCTCTTCAACTCCTGCACCCGCGGCGGGCGGGCAGCTCTACGGGGTTGCGCCCGTGCTCGAAGCCCTGCGCGCGGGCAATCGCGCCATTGATCGCATCACGATTGCTCAGGGCGCGCGGCACGAACGCCTGCGTGAGTTGATCGAGCTGGCGCGGCGTGCTCATGTGCCCGTGCATTACGCTCCGCGCCCTGACCTGCTGCGAATGGTCGGGGCAGGGGCTAATCATCAGGGCATCGTCGCGGCCGTCGCGGCCGCGCGCTACGCGGATGCGGACGAGCTGCTCGACGCCCTGGCCTCGCGTGCGGGAACGCTTGATCCGGCGCTGGCCGTAGTGCTCGACGGCGTCGAAGACCCGCGTAATCTCGGCGCGATTCTGCGGACGGCGGAGTGCGCTGGAGCGCACGGCGTCTTCGTCCCGGAGCGCCGCGCCGTCGGTTTGACGGAGACGGTGGCCAAGGCTGCGGCCGGTGCGCTGGAGCGCGTCGCCGTGGCCCGCGCTACCAACCTCTCGCGTTTGATAGAGCAGTTGAAAGAACGTAACATCTGGACCGTCGGGACCAGCGCCGACGCCGCCGCAGTCTACACCGAGTGGGATTGGACGCAGCCGACCGCGCTCTTTCTCGGCGGCGAAGGGACAGGGCTGCACAGGCTGGTCCGCGAGCGTTGCGACCAGCTCGTCTCCATCCCGCTGCGCGGGCAGATAGAGTCCTTGAATGTTTCGGTCGCCGCCGGAATCATTCTTTATGAAGCCTTGCGCCAGCGGACGGCGCTTGAGGCCAGCAGAGCGAGCAAGGGGCAGGATGAAACCTCGCGGTTGGATTGATAGCCTGCGCCGGGGCTGACAGAGCCCAAAGAGGCGCGGCCTGGTCCTGTAGCTTTGGTTGAGAGTGGAGGCCATCGTATGTACTGCCCTAAATGCGCGGCGCAAAACATAGAGGACGCCAGGTACTGCCGCGGCTGCGGCGCTGACATCAGCCTCGTGCCGCAGGCTCTGACGGGACAACTGCCCGAAGCGCGCGCCGTCGGTTACGACGCGGAAGGCAAGCCTTATGATGCTACGGGCCGACGGATACGCAAAGGCCCGCCCCGGCTCGACAAGGCTATCGGGAATGTCTTCACCGGGATAGCCTTTATCCTCGTCGCGCTCTCGGTCCTGATCTTCGCTCCGGCCGGGAAAATCTGGTGGTTCTGGATGTTGATTCCGGCCTTTTCATTGCTCGGCGGGGGCGTGGCCGAGTTCGTGCGTTTGAAGCAGAGCCGGGGCGAAGAGGTCAGGCTGCCGGGAATGCGTCCGCAGGCGCAGAGGGCGATACCGCCTGCGCCGGGCGTCGGCGCGCTTGCGCAGCGCAGCACTTCCGAGCTGGTCGCGCCTCCGCCGAGCGTCACGGAAGGCACGACCCGCCACCTGGACCAGAGCCCGGAAGCTCCCACGCGCCACATCGGCGCGCCCGTCGAAAATCGCCGGGAGGACGCCTGAGCCTTGCCTGCTGCGCGCCCCGGAGGGCACGCAGATGCTGCTCCTTGCACGCCTCTATCGCGCGGCTGTATTGTAGAGCCTCCGAATTTCACTTTTGACCCGTAGACCACCTGATTGTGTTCACCCGAGAGGAGTTTGTGAGATGCCACAAAGACCCAAGATTGCCAATAACATGCTGGAATTGATCGGCTATACGCCGCTCGTGCGGCTCAACCGCATTGCCCATTCCGATTCCGCCGAGATGATTGCCAAGCTCGAATCACAGAACCCTATGGACTCTGTCAAAGACCGTATCGGGGCGGCGATGATTAAGGCCGCCGAGCGCGACGGGCTCATCAAGGCGGGCGAGACCATCCTGATCGAGCCGACCTCCGGCAATACCGGAATCGCGCTGGCCTTCGCGGCCGCCGTGCTGGGCTATAAGCTGGTCGTGACGATGCCGGAAACGGTGACGGTCGAGCGCCGGAGAGTCCTGGCCTCGCTCGGCGCTGAAGTGGTCCTCACGCCCGGCGCTGAAGGCATGAAGGGAGCCATCAAGAAGGCCGCCGACATTGCCGAGACGACGCCAAACAGTTGGACGCCGAGCCAGTTCGACAACCCCGCCAACCCGGAAGTCCATCGCCTGACGACGGCCGCGGAGATTTTGGAGGACACGGACGGAAAGATTGACGCCTTCGTCTCGGGCGTCGGCACGGGCGGGACCATCGCAG
>DASVWH010000005.1:0-3896 GCA_036389715.1 Pyrinomonadaceae bacterium
GCCGAAGGGCTGCGCCTGCGTCTGGGCTTCAGCATCTTCCCGCTCTTCGCCGAATCGGGCGAGACGACGGGCCTCGTCATTACCTTTCAGGACCTGACGCAGGTGCGCGCCCTCGAAGAGACCTCGCGCCGCCAGGACAGGCTCGCGGCCGTCGGGCGCGTTGCCGCCTCCATCGCGCACGAGATCAGGAATCCGCTGGCGGCCATGCGCGGCTCCATCCAGGTGCTGCGCTCCGAGGTGGACGGCAACTCTTCGCAGGCCGAGCTGATGGAGATCATCCTGCGCGAATCCGACCGTCTCAATCGCATCATCACGGATTACCTGACCTACGCTCGCCCGCGCTCGCACGCGCACGAGGGCGTGGATGTGCGCGCTCTGCTCAGCGAGACGTTCACGCTCCTGCGACACAGCCCGGAACTCAAGGACGGGCATCGCCTCGAAGAGGATTTGCCGGACGGGCCGGTGACGGCCAACGCGGACGAATCGCAGCTCAAGCAGGTCTTCTGGAACATCGCGCGCAACGCCCTGCAAGCCATGCCGGAGGGCGGAACCCTGCGCGCAGAGCTGCGCTGCGGCGTCGCCAATCGCCTGCGCATCACCTTCACGGACACCGGGCGCGGGATGACGCCCGAACAGGTCGAGCGCCTCTTCGAGCCCTTCTCGTCCGGGACGGGCGGGACCGGGCTCGGCCTTTCGATTGTTTATCAGATCATTCGCGATCACGGTGGTACAATCAACGTCCGCAGCCTTGAAGGTGAAGGGACGACGATCAGGATTGAGCTGCCCGGAGAGAGGCAGGAGCCGCCGGGCAGGGGCTCCCAGGCGCGGGCGGAGGGCTAGGGTCCGGCCTGCTCGTGCGGGCGTCGGCCTTTGGACGGGGCGTGGCCTGCTCGTTCTTGAAGCTGAAGATGAACAGTCTCGCGTTGAAGACGTTTGAAGACGTGGCCGTCTGGCAGAAGGCGCACGGCTTTGTGCTGGCCGTTTATCTGTACAGCGACTATTTCCCCGAGAAAGAGGTTTACGGTCTGGCCTTGCAGCTCAGACGCGCGGCCGTCTCGATTGCGGCCAGTATTGCCGCAGAGTTCAAGCAGGAGGGCGCGGTCGAGCGGGCGCAAACGCTGCTCGACCGCGCCGCGAATTCCGTCGAGCGTTGTCGCTACTACCTGATACTGGCGAGAGACCTGGGCTACGGCGACAGCCCCGGTCTGTTGCCGCAACTTGAAGAAGTCAGCCGGATGCTGGGAAAATACAGGGCCGAGCGGTTGGCTGGCCGTCCCTGAATCTGCGGCCCTCTGTTGATATTATGTCTAATCTTCTTATTGTTGACGACGAACAGGGCATGCGCCAGTTGTTGAGCATCGTCTTCGGGCGCGAGGGCCACCAGGTGCGCGCGGCTGAAAACGGGAGGCACGCTCTTGAGCTGCTGCATCAGGAGGCCCCGGATTTAATCATCTCCGACGTGAAGATGCCCGACATGGGCGGCATCGAGCTGCTGCGGGCGGCGCGCTCGCTTTCGCCCGATGTCGCCGTCGTGATGATGACGGCCTTCGCCACGGTCGAGACGGCGCGCGAGGCTTTCAAGCTCGGCGCGGACGATTTTATTCAGAAGCCCTTCGATATTGAAGAGCTGAAGATACTGGTCGCCAAGATTCTGGAGAAGCTGGCGCTCAGGCGCGAGAATCAGGAGCTTAAGAAAGAGAACGAAGCTCTCATCAAAGAGCAGCGCGAGCGCGGCAAGCTCGGCAACATCATCGGCCACTCCGAGCGGATGCAGGCCGTCTACCAGATGATCGAAACGGTCGCCGGAGTGCAGTCAACAGTGCTCGTGACGGGCGAATCGGGGACGGGCAAGGAGCTGGTCGCGCGCGCCATCCATGACCTGAGCCCCCGCGCCGAAAAGCCCTTCGTCTCGATCAACTGCGGCGCGTTCACAGAGACGCTGCTCGAATCCGAGCTCTTCGGTTACGTCAAGGGTTCGTTCACCGGCGCGACGACGAATCGTAAGGGGCTCTTCGAGGCCGCCAACCGCGGGACGATCTTTCTGGACGAGATTGGCGAGATGTCTCCGGCGATGCAGGTCAAGCTGCTGCGCGTCTTGCAGGAGCGAAAGGTGCGTCCCGTCGGCGCGCACGAAGAGCTGGAGATAGACACACGCGTCATCGCCGCCACCAACCGCAACCTGGCGGCAATGGTCAAGGACGGCGGCTTCCGCGAAGACCTCTTCTACCGCGTCTCCGTCATTCCCATCGAACTGCCGCCGTTGCGCGAGCGGCCCGAAGACATCCCGGAGCTGACGGAACACTTCGTCCGCAAATTCTGTGCGCAGACGAACCGCAAGCTGACGCTCAGCGAAAAATCGCTGCGGCTGCTCGAAGCCTATTCCTGGCCTGGCAACGTCCGCGAGCTTGAGCACACGATTGAGCGCGCGGTGGCGCTTGAGCGTTCCGACACGATTCAGCCGGAGCGTTTCCCCGAACAGATCATCAACTACAATCCTGCCCGCGTCGCCTCGGCCTTCGACCTCCCCGAAGAGGGCATCAACATCGTGGCCTTCATGGACCAGCTGGAAAAGACCTACATTCTCGAAGCGTTGCAGCGCACGAACGGCAACCAGACGCGCGCGGCAGAGTTGCTGCACCTCTCTGTGCGCAGCCTGCGTCACCTTCTGGACAAGCACAACATCCGCAACCTGACGGCCCAGCTGCGCGATGCCTCGGCCCGCGGCGCCGGAGAATGAGGCGGAGAGAGGCCCGGGCGTCGAGGGTGAAAGGACGGCGGGTCTCTCGCCTGAAATCCTGCGCGGAAGCCCCCGCGGCCTTTGGAAGCATTCCGTCCTTCGCCTTTCTGCCAGCCCGTCTAGCCTTCTCGATTCTTTCCTGGCTCCCGCGCTTTTTCCGGCCTTCGCGGCACGCTCATTGCTATGAGGCTCGGGCGGAAGCCCGTATCCAATAACTCCCAGGCCGCCGCCGATTCTGAAAACGGGCCGCATTCCCCCAGACGAATGAGGACAAGACTCAACGCCCAGAGAGGGTTCTCCCTCATCGAGCTCCTGATAGTAGTTGCCATCATCGGTATCATCGCCTCCATCGCCGTCCCCTACCTGGAACAGGCCAAGCAGGCATCGCAATCGGCCTCGGCCGTTAATTCCCTGCGGACGATTAACTCCTCGCAGGCCTCTTATCGTTCGGCGATGGGGAGGTATGGAACGCTCGTTGAACTCGGTGATGCCGGTTATATCAGCGATCCGAGCCTCCGTTCGGGAACCAAGAGCGCCTATTCCTTCGCCATCTCGACGGCCAGCGACTTGAACTATGAGGCTGTCGCGGACCCGCTCGATGATCCGATTAACGCCTACCAGCACTACTTCGTTGATGCCTCCGGGCTGATGCGTGTCGAGATCGGCGCTACCGCCACGGTTGCCAGCACTCCGGTCCAGTAAAGAGGGTCTCGGTGCTCTGCGCGCGGCGCGACGGCGGCTTCGCGGCCGCTTCGATTTACCGAAAACCGTCACCCGGCGGCTGCCGTAATTTGTCAGCCTCCTGGCTCAAAGCCCATCGCGCACGCCTTTATTGAGACCTTTTCGACGAAATGTTGAGCTTTTACAAAGAATTTCTCGACCGGGCTTAAAGCAAAGCATGCGGCACACTGTTTGTTATAGAACATTTACGAGATGATCGCGCAGACCCTGCCGACGAGAACCTCACGTCAGTCAGACAAACCCTTACTCTTATTCTTTAAGGAGTTCTTGAAAGAACATGCAACAGAAAAAAGGCCAGCAAGGCTTCTCCCTGATCGAGCTTTTAATCGTCGTCGCGATCATCGGCATCATCGCCGCCATCGCTATCCCCAATCTTCTGGCTTCGCGTCGCGCTGCCAACGAAGGTTCCGCTCAGTCG
>DASVWH010000006.1:0-39056 GCA_036389715.1 Pyrinomonadaceae bacterium
CGAAGTATCCGAGCAGGCACGCGATCAGAATCATGACCAGCGGCGCGAGCTTCGGGTCGAGCCCGGCGCGCGCCAGGCCGCGCTGCACAGGGCCCACCAGCGGGTCGGTCAAACGTCTGACCGTCAGCGCGAGCCAGCTAAAGGGGTTGAGGTCCGCGTAGATGACGGCGAAGCGAACGAGCATTAAAACGATCAGAGAGATGACTATCGCGACTATCGCATACCAGAACAGGTCATCAATTTGTTTAAAGATTGGCATAAATAAAGCTCTTGAGACGAAATCAGCCCTCAAGTGAAACGCTCCGGCCGAAGGAGCCGGTAAGCGTCCTGTCGGCTGGCCTAGCGCCGCCGGCCGAAGATGGCCGTCCCGACGCGAACCATCGTCGCGCCCTCTTCAACCGCCACCTCGTAATCGTGGCTCATGCCCATCGAAAGCTCGCCCGCGGCGTCACCGAACGCCCCACGCTCGGCCAGCTCGTCGCGCAACTCCCGCAGGCGGCGAAAGTAAGGGCGCACCTGCTCCCGGTCTTCGATGAACGGCGGGAGCGTCATCAGCCCGGCCGGGCGCAGGCGCTCGCAGGCGGCCAGCGCCGACAACAGTTCCGGCAGCTCTCGCTCGTTCACCCCGGACTTGCTCTCTTCGCCCGCCAGGTCAACCTGAATCAGGACGGGCAGCTCGGCGCGTCCCTGCTCGACGCACAGGCGCTCAAGACGGCGCGCCAGGGCGGGCGAGTCCAGCGAGTGAATCAGGTCAAAGAGGGCGACGGCGCGGCGCGCCTTATTGGCCTGAAGATGTCCGATCAAGTGCCAGCGGACAGCGTCTCGCCCCAATTCGGAGACCTTCTCGTCCGCTTCCTGCACGCGATTTTCGCCGAGGTCCGTAGCGCCCGCCGCGATGGCTCGCCGCAGCATGGCGGGCGGCTGCGTCTTGCTGACGGCGATGAGCCTGACCGTCGCCGGGTCACGCCCGACGGCCAGCGCGCTCGACTCGATCCGGCGGCGCACTTCCCTCAAATTCTCGTCCAACTCGTCGTAGCTCGGCGCTGTCTCTGCCATTCTTCTTTTGCGGACTAGAAAGATACGCCAACTATAACAATCGCGCGCCCGCGCCCGCAACCGTCTCAAGAGCCGCCGGGACGCCCGTCCGGCCACCGGCGCGCAGCCGTCACGTCCAGATACACGATACGGTTTTAAGCTGTCCCGTTATCGTATGATAAACGCCGCCCTTCGAGGCCCGGCCGCACACAGTCTGAAAGACTTAGTCCCTCTCTCGGACGCGGCACGGCGATTGTATGACTGAACCTGCCCCGGCTCTTAATCTCAATCACAAAAAGGGTTCTTCAGGCGCGCGAAAGGGCTCGCGCAGCCTGTCAAAATCGGAGGAAATCATGATGGGTTCTAAAAATAACGGTTCGACACTGTGGGCGGTCATCCTGACGCTCATTATCGCCATCGGCCTGCCGTCGCTGGCGCTGGCAAACCCGCAGGGGCGCGGACGCGGGCGCGGGCAGGATAAGAAGGCAGAGAAATTCAAGAACAGGCACGACGCACGCGATGGCCGCTGGGACGGGCGCGGCCCGCGAGACCGCGACGACGACGATGATCGTGACGACCGCGACAACGGACGCGGCCGCCGCGACCGTGACCGTGACCGTGACGACGACGGCATCAACGACCGGACGGAAATCCGTCGCCAGGCACAGGATATAGGCTACCGCGAAGGCTACAACGCCGGGCGCGATGACCGTGCCAGCGGGCGCAGCCGCAGCTACAGCGACGATAGCGCCTACAGGGACGCGACCATCGGCTATCGCAGCGATTACGGGAGCATAGATTTTTATCGCAGCAATTTCCGCGAGGGCTTCCGCCGCGGTTACGAAGACGGCTACCGGAATCGCAGCACGAACGGCCGCAGCGGCGGCATCGGCGGCGTTCTCGGCGATATCTTCGGCAGGCCCTAGAGCCCGTGCCAGATGCTCGCTTGACAGTCCTCCGCCGCGTTCGTATATTCACTTAACCAGTCTCTATGCGGATGTGGCGGAACTGGCAGACGCGCAGGTCTCAGAAGCCTGTGATGGTGACATCGTGGAGGTTCGATCCCTCTCATCCGCATTCTCAAATCTTCTGAACTGTAAGGGCGAGCCTGCAACCGGGCCGCCCTTTTTTTCTGCCGTCCCTGCCCGCAAAGAAGGCCCGCCGGACTTTTTCTACGGAACTTTTTCCCCGCACAAACGAATAAACAGTTGTCACAAAGTTTCCGTCCGCGGTGTTTTCAAGCTGGAGCGACAAATATGAGCAGGAACGCTAGCGCCTTAAAAACCGACTTCCCGAAAGGACCTCTGCGGCCGCTGCATACTCTCTTGCCAGCCGAGGCCGTCGAGCATCAGCAGGAGCCGTCCGCGGTCGGGGTCAAAATACAGGCCCTCAAAGAGCTGGTCTGCACGCTCCTGAACGAGATGCAGGCGCTCGAACGCGAGGCCCTGATGTCGGAGCTGGCGACGCCGCGAAAGCTGCACGCTCCGAACATCGAGAACGGCATCAAGCTCGACGAAGTGGTGCGTCAATTCGAGACCGGCATCATCGAGCAGGCCCTGTCCATCACGGGAGGCAACCAGGCGCGCGCCGCCCAACTGCTCGGGATAAAAGCCAACACCCTGAATTATAAAGTCAAGCTCTACAAGCTCTAACCTCCGGGGCGAGAGCGCCGTCGGAGCCTGCGCCGCACGCGCTTCAGTTGATCGCCTCGGACTCGCTGTCGGCGGGCCGCGCCAACTGCGTATCGGTAACGAGCAGTGGCTGTTCGTCGAAGAGCATCGAATCAACGAGCGTCTGCACCCAGTACTGGCCCGCGACCGGGAAAGTCACGTTGACGAAAAAGCTGATGTTGTCGGCAAAGCCGCCCTCGATAATCTCAAACGGCGTCGGCTGCGAGACGACGACCGGCTGCTGCTTGTCGGGCGTCAGCACCCTGACCTCGCCCAAGTGCGTGCCGCCGCCGCGCCAGTGATTGACGACGGCAAACTTAATCAGCGAGATTGGCAACTGCTGCACCATGATGTTCTGAAAGACGCCCATCAGAGACAGCTTGTTGCCGACCTCCAGGCGCACGTCGTCGCAAAAAACCGTGTACACCAGCTCCAGTTTCTTATCCGTCCGCGATCTGATAGTCATTCAGCTCTCCAGCTCTTCAAAGCTCTAATAATAAATCTCGGCCGCCCCGCTCTTGAGGCTGCCGGTCCCTGCCCGGCGCAGCACCGGCCGCCCTGAAATCTTTCGTCCCGGCGCTTCTACGCGAGCAGCGCCCTGAGTCCCGCTTCGTCAATCACGCGCAGGCCCAGCTGAACGGCCTTTTCCAGCTTCGACCCGGCCTCCTCGCCCGCGACGACATAGTCTGTCTTCTTACTGACGGTCGAGGTGACGCGCCCGCCGCGCGCTTCGATCAGGGCTCGGGCCTCGTCGCGCGTCAGCGTTTCGAGTTTTCCGGTCAGGACGAATTGCTTACCCGCAAAGGCTTCATCATGCTCGGTCGCACTCGCGCCGCTCGACATTTCCGTCCGCACACCGGCCTTGCGCAGGCGCTCGCATAGTTCCAGGTTGCCCGGATCGTCGAACCAATCGCGGACGCTCTCCGCCACGGTCAGGCCGATCTCGTGAATGGCGTCCAGCTCTTCGACGCTCGCGCCGCCCAGGCGTTGGAGCGAGCGGAAGTGGCGCGCGAGAATCGCGGCCGTCCTCTCGCCGACGTGACGGATGCCGAGGCCGTAGACGAGGTGCGGCAGGTCGCGCTCTTTGCTCGCCCCGATCTGCGCGATCAGGTTCGCGGCCGATTTCTCCGCCATCCGCTCAAGGGCTGCAAGCTCTTCCAGCCGCAGGTCGTAAAGGCCGCCGACATCGCGGATTATCTGCTTCTCGACCAGTTGTTCGACGAGCGCTTCACCGAGCCCTTCGATGCGCATGGCGCGGCGCGAGGCATAGTGCAGCAGGCGCGCCTTGAGCTGCGCGGGGCAGTCCGCGGCCACGCAGCGCGAGACGGCCTCGCCTTCCGGGCGCGAGACCAAGCCGCCGCAGACAGGGCACTTCTTCGGCATCCGAAAGGGCTTCTCCGTGCCGTTGCGCCTCGACTCGACCACCTTGAGCACCTTCGGGATGATCTCGCCGCTCTTTTCAATCAGCACCCAATCGCCGAGCCGCACGCCGAGCCGCTTAATCTCGTCCTCGTTGTGCAGCGTGGCGCGCGCGACCGTCGTTCCGGCCAGGAGCACGGGCTGGAGATTGGCCACCGGCGTGAGCGCGCCCGTGCGCCCGACCTGGACGATGATGGAGAGCACCTGGGTAGTGGCCTGGCGCGCGGGGTACTTGTAGGCGATGGCCCAGCGCGGCGCTTTCGTCGTCGCGCCGAACTCGTCCTGCAAGGCCGTAGAGTTGACCTTGACGACGACGCCGTCAATCTCGTAGCCCAGCTCGTCGCGCTTGAGTTCCATCTGGCGGCAGAACTCTATCACCTCTTCAATCGAGGCGCAGAGAGCGCGGTTCGGGTTGACGCGAAAGCCCGCGCGCTCAAGCCAGTCGAGGGCCTCCCAGTGAGAGGCAAACGGCTTGCGCTCGCCCGTAATCAGGTCGTAGGCGAACATGTCCAGGCGGCGTGCGGCGACAATCTTCGGGTCGAGCTGTCGAATCGTCCCGGCGGCGGCATTGCGCGGGTTGGCAAAGCGCGGCGCTCCTTCCTCCTCGCGCTCGGCGTTGATCTTTTCAAAGACGCCGCGCGAGAGATAAGCCTCGCCGCGAACTTCCAGCTCGGCGCGTGCTTCTTCGTCGAGCGCTTTGAGCCTGAGCGGGATGCTGCGAATGGTGCGCGCATTCTGCGTCACGTCTTCGCCACGTGTGCCGTCGCCGCGCGTCACTCCGCGCACGAGCACGCCGTCCTGGTAATGGAGCGAGATCGAGAGACCGTCTATCTTCAGCTCGGCGACGTATTCAAAGCTGCGACCGTCGGCCAGGCGGCGGCAACGCTCGTCGAAGGCGCGCAGGTCTTCTATGTTGTAGCTGTTGTCGAGCGAGAGCATCGGGCGGCGATGAACGTATTCATCGAAGCCTTCGGCGGGGCGGCCGCCGACGCGCTGTGTCGGACTGTCGGGCGTGACGAGCGCCGGGAACTCCGCTTCCAACTGCTGCAAGCGAACCAGCAGCGCGTCGTACTCGACATCGGAAATCTCCGGGTTGTCGTGAACGTAGTAGAGCTCCTCGTGACGGCGAATCTCATCGCGCAGGCTCTGGATTTCAAGCTCTTTTGACTGGCTGCTGGTCGGCAATTTTCCTCTCACCCTTCGGAATCTGGTCTTGAATTATCGGCCTTCATCCATCTAGCCTTTGGAGAGCGTAATCGCGGGCGAGCTTTTATGACCGCCTCTGGCCGGTTTGACCTGCTGCCCGAGATGATGAATGACGCGCCCGAAGAACTTGATGCTCTGGAGAAAATCATCGAGACGGATATTCTCGTCCGGCCCGTGCGGGTTCGAGCCCGCGTAGCTCGTCCCGAAGGAGACGACAGGCATCGGCGGCTCGGTCAGCCCGCAGACGGCTCCGACCGGCCCGCTCGAAGGGTCAAGCGGATAGATAACGGGCGGCTGGCCGTAAACCTCCGGGACGGAGTCAATTGCGGCGCGCGCGACGGCCGACTGCGGCGAAGACTTGATGACGGGCGCGCTGCCCAGCTCGATGATCTCCACGTCCTTGAAGCCGCGCACGTCCAGGTGCGCCCGGAGCAGTTCCAGCACGAGCCCCGGCGTCAGGTCGGGGACGAGGCGGAAATCCAGCCGCGCCATCGCGGAGCTGGGCAGCACGGTCTTCGGACCGGCGTCAGTGTGTCCGGTCTGCACCCCGCAGATAGTGCAGGTCGGGCCGAAGATGTGCTCTTTGACCAGGGTGCTGCCGCGCATCCCGCGCAGCCAGCCGCCGATGCGAAACTCGCGCTTGAGTCCGCTCTCGTCCAGTTGAATCTCTTTAAGGGCTTCCGCATCTTCGGGCGCGACGGGCGCGACGTGAGACGAGAAGCCGTCAATCGTGATGACGCCTTTCGGCGAAGTGAGCGTCGAGAGAGCCTGGACCAGCCGCCAGGCCGGGTTGGGCACAATCGCGCCCCACTTTGAATGAAGGTCCGTGCGCGCGCCGTGCACGCGCAGCTCAAGGAAGGTGATGCCCTTGAAACCGAGGCTGACGACGAAACGCTCCTGCGTGTCCTTGTAGCCCTCTTCCCAGATGCAGCCTTCGGCCTGGAGCGCGTCGGCGTTCTCCCTGGCAAAGCGATAGAGGCTCGGGCTGCCGATGCCCGCCTCGCCCTCGACGATGAAGCGCAGGCAAACGGGCAGCTTGCCGAAGGTCTTCTGGTAGGCTTCGACCGCCGCCAGCCGCGCCACCAGATCGCCCTTGCTGTTGGCCGCCCCGCGCGCATAGAGCTTGCCGTCCGTCACGACCGCCGCGAAAGGCCCCGCCGACCAGCTCGTCAAATGCCCGACCGGCGCGACATCATAATGGCTGTAGACGACGAAGGTATGCGGGCCTGCCCCGCACTCGCCGAAGATGATCGGATAGCCGCTGCCTATCTTGAAGACGCGCGTGCCCGCCCCGGAGCGGCGCATCAACTGCTCGACCGCCTCCGACATCGCGCGCATCCCCGTCCCGCGCGCCGCCACCGACGGCATCCGGCAGATCGCCTGCAAACGCTCCGTAAAGGCGCGCGCATGGCGTTCAACATAACGATCAAAGCGAGCGAAAATCATAAGCTATCGAGGCAATGGTAAATAGTGAATCGTGAATCGTAAATAGTGAATAGATAAAAGCGCGTCCCTGAGACTTAAAGCCTCTGTCTTGCTTCATCTATTTACCATTTACCATTTACTATTGACTAAAGAGCAGATACCGCGGGCGGGCGGCGTCGCGGTCGAACCCGGCGCAAACGAGCCCGGCCGCGAAGGCCCGCTCGAATTCCGCGCGGACGCGCAGTTGTTCGCGGCGCGCGGCCCGCAGGTCCTGGCGAACGAGCGCGGCCCAATCGCCCGGAATCTCTATCGTCGCCGCCGGGGTCGCGTTCGATTCGGCGGCGCGGCCTGCCGCCAGCTCGACGACTCGCCTCGAATCCAACTGCCAGTCGGCGAATAGACGGTCGCTGTCGAGGTGTACGCCCTCCAACGGCTCGTGCGGGGGCGTGATGTAATCCGTGCCGTAGAAATTGACGCCGTAGGAGCGCACGGTGACGCCCAGGCGGTTGAGATTGAAATGGGCGTTACGGGCTCGCATGGGCTCCCAGGTCCACTTGATAAAGGTTCTTCCTTCGGCAAGCGCGCGCTCGCGCTGAGCCCACTTGAGCCGCGCGCCGAGACCCCTGTTCTGATAGTCCTCACGGACAGCCATCATATGCGAATAGCCGATGATCTCATCGCGGCCGCGCACCGCCGCCAGGTGATGCACGAAGCCGACCAGCTCGTCGCCCTCGAATGCGCCGAGCGTCCAGCCGCCCGCCCGGCGCGAGACGATTAAGTGACGCCGCGGCGAAATCTCTATCTCCGGCAGGCCGAAGACTGCGCGCTGCAACGCGACGCACGCATCGAACTCTTCCATCCGCGTGCATTCGCGCACTTCAATCGGGTCTCGCCCGCCGCGGCTCTCCTCTTGCGTCAGTCCCACTTCAGTTTCGGGTTCGTAGCCGGGGCTTCAGAGTTAAATAAAGCGCCCGGACTGTCGGCTGCCGGGCCGAGACGCCGTAGACGTGGTCCAGGGCTCTCAGCCTGTTGTTCTGTTTCCGCGTGCAGGCTTTTGCGGACGCGTCGGCTGCGTCGCCAAGGCTGCGCGGGCAAGGGAGAAAGGTCACAGGCAAAAGTAGAGCGGGTCAGAGACGCGTCACGGATACGGACGGGGAAAATTTTCAGGCTGCGGCCTCCCTGCGTTCTGCTTTTAACCTTCTACTTTGATCTCTCCTCGTTGGTCGGCCGGGAGGGAAGCTCGATAGTGACCTTGAGGCCGTGCGGGCTGAGGCTTTCGAGCGTCACGCTGCCGCCGAGCACGTCTATCAGGCGGCGCGAGATGACCAGCCCAAGCTCGTTCATGCAGGCTGCGTTCTCGCTCGGCGCGGTGATGTCTACGGGCTCGAAGATGCGCGACATGTCGCCGATGACCTCGCCGTGATCTTCGATAATGATCTGAAAGCGAGAGGGGGTCTGGTTTTCAACCTGGATGGAGACGGTCTCGCCCGCCGGGCTGCGGCTGATCGCATTGGCGAAAAAGTTGTAGAGCACCTGGCGCAGCTTGCCTTCGTCCGAAACGATTGAAGGCAGCTGCGGGCCGGTCGCGCAATCAATGTTGACCTCCTCCTTGCGGGCCAGCCGGGCGACCGCCGCACAGGACTCGCGCAATGCTTCGCGCAGCGAAAACTCGTGCAGGAAGAGTTCACACTGGCCCGCTTCGAGGCGCGAGAGGTCCACCAGTTGATTAAGACTCGTTTGCAGTTGGAGGCCGGAAGATTGAATCTTTCCGCAGAAGCGGCGCTGAGACTCCGTCAGGTTCTCGTGTTCGAGCAGTATTTCGGCGAAGCCCAGAATGGAGGTCAGCGGCGTGCGCAATTCGTGCGACATCCGCCCCAGAAAGAGCGAGCGATAATGGGCCACATGCCGCAGCTCACGATTGGCGTCCTCAAGGGCGCTGCTGTGCTGCCGCAGCTCTTCGACGAGCTGCTCGATGCGCTGGTGCTGCTCGCGCAGCTCATTGGCGCGGCGCGCATTGCCGACCCCGATGACGACCGGGGCGGCGATGAAGCGGATGCCGCTCAGCGCCTCCCTGAGCCGCTCCGGGTAGACCGTGACGGCGATCAGCGCGCCGACGAGCTTGCCGCGCACGTGAATCGGGACCGCGACGCCCGCGCGCAGTCCAGCCTCTTCGAGCATCCGGCGCAATTGTGAATTGGTCCGGCTCGTGCCCGCGTCGCTCTCGTCCAGCCAGGCTTGCAGCTCGCCGCCTTCGGTTTCCAGCGACGCAGCGAGCCGCGCAGAGACCTCGCGTCCACTGGCTTGCTCGTAACTCTCGCTCGTGTGAACGGCGCTCTCGACGAGATGTCCTTCGGGGCCAAGCAGGTAAATGGCGATGCAGCAGAGGTCCCAGTGGCGCAGGATGATGCTCGAAAAGGCGTCGCAGACATCCGCCGGTGTGCTGATGCTGCCGGGCGAGAAAGTTTGAGTGTAGAAGAGTTCGACGATCTCTTCGCCGAGAGAGTTTAGCTCCCTGAGTCTTGCCCCGGCGGGCTTACTCTCCGTGGTTGCAGGTACGCTTTCTACAGTCAGTTCTTTCATCTTGACGAGAATGCAATCCCCTCGCTCGAAGCTCAAACGCTCAGGAGGTGGCCCAATTTTCTTTAAAGTTTAGTTGGTGAATAATATAGAGCGCGGCTTGCGCAGGTGTCAACGCGGGGCAGGATTATTCCGCGCAGTTGCTCAAGCGTGCGGCCCGAAGCGCTGCGCCGCGCGCAACCGGGAGGGGGCGGCCCGACCCTAAATTTTTCAAAACGTGTGAGCGTGCGCTATGATGCAGGAGGCGGGCGGCTGCGGCGGACGCTCAAGTCGCCGCCGTAAGTAATAGCGACAGAGGAGCATGGACGCTCCGCAAGCGTTGGCATGGCCGGTCAAATAAACGAGCATCCGCTCGCCGAACTTATCCGCGAGATAGCGGCCGGAGGTCTCTCGGGCGCACTGCGACTGGCGCGCGAGCCAGCCAAGGCTGTCGTCTATTTCGAGCGCGGCGAGACGGTTTTGACCGTCTCGAACCTGCGTACCTATCGCCTCTTGGAATGCTTGAAGCGCTGGGGCATCCTGACGGAGCGGCAGGCGGCGCGCTTTCCCGCAACTCTGAGCGACCAGGAATTGAGCGCCGCGCTCGTCAAGGATGGCGTCTTGAATAATCAGAAGGTAGAGGAACTGGTCGCGCGTCAGGCCTCGGAGACGCTCCGCCCCGTGCTGCTCTGGACGGATGGCTTCTGGGATTTTGACCCGCGTGTCCGCATCGCGGAAGAGGCTCAGGCCAAGACGGAGGTTCGAGAGCTGTTGATGGAGAGCGCGCGGCGGCTGCCCGCCGAATTCGTCGTCTCCAGATTCGCCGGAGCACCGCCCATGCTCTCGCCCGCAGCCGAGATACCCGCCGGGATTAACCTTCTTACGGTCGAAGGCTTCGTGCTCTCGCGCCTGGACGCTCCCATCAGCCTCGGCGACCTGTTGAGCATCAGCGGGCTGCCCGAAGCTGAAACCCTGCGGGCGGTCTACACGCTCGCGCTCGGCTCTTTTATCCAGCGCGACCCCTGGCCGCAGGCGCTCACGGCCGACGAGATTGCGAAGGCCCGCGCCGTCAAGACATCGCCGGCAGCCGCGCCGAAGGCTGCCGAAAGGGGTGCGCCCGAGAAAGCTGCGGCTCCGGCGGCGCCCCCCGAGCTTGACGAGCGCAAAGAGCTTGACAGGCTGTTCGCACGTCTGGATGCGGCGGCCGACCATTACGAGATTCTGGGCGTCTACGCTTCGGCCAACGCGGGCGAAGTCAAGCGCGCTTATCATGGGCTGGCCAAGCGTTTTCACCCGGACCGTTTTCGCAAAGAGACGGAGGCAGGTCTCTACGAGCGCGTCGAGGCGGCCTTCGCGCGCATCGCGCAGGCCTACGAGGTGCTCAAAGATAAGCAGACGCGCGCGGCCTACGACAGCAGGCCGGACAGGCCGAAGGCGGCGTCGCGGGAAACGACAGCACCGGCGGACGGACAAGGGCAGGCACGTCCGTCCGCCGCGCAGCAACCGGACGACTCCTCTGCGAAGTTGGGCGAAGAGAAATTCCGGCAGGGTGTCGCCGCCCTCCGGCAGGGCAATCGCGCGCAGGCCCTCGCCTGCTTCAAGGAGGCCGCGCGGCTGGTCCCCAGGCAGCCGCAGTACCGGGCCTTTTACGGCCGCGCGATGGCCGGTGACGAGCAGACGCGCCGCAACGCAGAGACGGAGTTCAAGGCGGCCATCGCGCTCGATTCAAGCAACGCTTCTTACTACGTCATGCTGGCGGAGCTTTACGCCGACCAGGGGCTGCACCGCAGGGCCGAGGGCGAGTTGGCGCGAGCCCTCTCCTTTGACCCCCAGAATAAAGCGGCGCAACGGATGCTCGAAAACCTGAGACTGAAATGATGAAAGACGGGCGATGAACGGGGCGCGGCCGGACGGTCTGCGAAGTGGGCCTGCGCCTTTGACTTCCGCCTTCGGCTCTTCTCCTTCATACTTAAACTTATGGCATCTACTGAGAGCGGTTTTTCGGAAGGCGAGCGGGTGACGGGCGAGGCCTTCGTGCGGCTGGCGTCCGCGACGGATGAGTTTGAGGAATACGCTCACCCGCACGCGACGCGCATCGCCAGGCTGGCAGACGAGGTGGCCAGGCTCTTTCGTCTGGCCCAACAGGATCGCGTGTCGCTCAAGATAGCGGCGCTCGCGCACGACCTCGGCGAGGCTTTGATGGAGCGCGACTACATCAAGCGGGCCGGTGCGCTCTCCGAAGACGAGCGGCTGGACCTGGCGCGCCATCCCATCATCGGCGAGCAGGAGGCCGCGCGCGCGGGGGCTGACAGGGGAGCGCAGCTTCTCGTCCGCTGGCATCAGGAATGGTGGAACGGCGCGGGCTATCCAGACGCCCTGCGACGCGAGCAGATACCGCTGGCGGCTCGCATCCTGCGCGTCGCGGATGCCTACGCGGCGCTGACGGACGCACGCCCCTATCGCCCGGCCCTGACCGAAGAAGAGGCGCGCAAACATCTGGTGGAATGGGCCGGGCTTGAGTTCGACCCGCACGTCGTCAGGGCCTTTTTCTCGCTCCCCGTGATTCCCGAATTGAGATCGCACGCGGCGGCCGGGCAGCAGCGCGTCCCCGAGCCTGAAATCCTGCGGCTTGAGCCGGAAGCCGAAACCCCGACCTTGATCTCCGGCTCCGGGCTCTAGGCGGCCTCCGCCCGATTAAGGTTTCAGACTCTTTTTGAGACTTGATAAAGATGCACAAAGGCACAGGCACAATTCCGAACGGTTGGCTCGCATTCGAGCTGAGCGTGCTGCGTCGCTTGAAGTTTCGGACGGCGGCGCTGGCTTACGCGGGCGAGCCCGAACTGGGTGTTTACCTGAAACGCTGGGGCGTTCGGGTGGCGACCAACGACCTGGCGCACTGGGCCGCGACGAAGGCCGCCGCCTATATCGAGAACAACACGGAGCGGCTCAGTGAAGAGGAGGTCGCGGCCGTGCTCGAAGACGCCTACGTCCCGCGACACAAGCTCTCTAACCCGTCGCTGCGCAAGTGGTTCAACGAGACGGACGCCTGGTGGTTCGACAACGTGCGCCGGAACATAGAGGGGCTCGCCGGGCCGCAGGCGCGCGCCCTGGCGCTTTCTCTCGGGATGGCGGTCGGGGACTACACGCTCTCGTTCGACGAGGAGACGCGGGAATTTCGCCAGCCGCTGTCGCAGGTTTTCCGGCGCGTCTGGCAAACGCAGCCCGCCCCCGTCAATAACTCGCAGAGCAACACGAGCGCCAATCGTGAAGCGCGTGACTTCGTCGCCGAGCAGCGCACGGACCTGCTCTACATTCGTCTCCCGCGGGCGAGGAGCATGCGCGAGCAGGCGCGCAATTCCCCGGCGGCCTGGCGCGAGGAATGGCTGCGCGGCGAGGATGGCTTCTGGGATGAATTTGAGAAGGCGCGGGCCGGGCGGCTCGGGACCAGCGTTATCTCCAAGCAGCAGTACCTGCGCTTCATCGAAGACCTGCTCCAGGCCGCCCTGCACCTCCCGGCCTGGGCCATCGCGCACGCCGACGACGGCTTCATCTCCACCAACGACCTGATCGAAACCCTCAACCAGGTGCGCAAAGTCGAGACCATCTACTCCAAGGACTTCTCGGAATTAACGGGCGTCCGCGCGACAATCATCAAGTGCTAGTGAGCGGTAAGCAGTGAGCAGTAAGCAGTAAGCAGTGAGCAGTGAGCAGCTATCAACAAGCATTTGATGGTTTCAGCAAGCAGTTGATAGTTAAAGACAGAATCAAGCTCCGGGCTTTTACTGCTCATCAGGATTTACTGCTCACTGCTCACTGCTTACTGCTTACTGCTTACTGCTCACTGCTCACTCCCCTCATTTCCCTTTCACGATGACGAGCGTTTGATCGTCGTTTCTCTCGCGCTGGCCTGACCAGGCGTCTATTTCGTCGAAGATGGCGGCGCGCAGTTGGTCGGCGGGCAAGCGCCTGTGTTCGACGGCAAATTGCGCTAGTCGCTGCTCGCCGTATTCTTCGTCGTCCTCGTTTTCCGCCTCGCTGATACCGTCGGAGAAGATCAGCAGGAGGTCTCCGGCCTGGAGCGTGACCGCGGCCTCTTCGTAGCAGGCCCAGTCGAAAGCTCCCGTCATCAGCCCACCCGTCGTCAGGCGCTCGATCTTCCCGTCGGCGCGCACCAGGAGCGGCGGGTTATGCCCGGCGTTAGTGTATCTGAGGACACGCGTGCGGTCTTCGTAGATGCCCAGGAAGAGTGTGGCGAAGCGATTGGCTTCGGTGCTTTGACAGAGCTGCTGGTTGATATTGGCGACCTTGCGCGAGACGGCCCCGTCAATCTCGGCCGCCGCGAAGACGTGGGCGAGGAGCTTGCTGCCGCCGCTGCCGCTCATTTCGGCCGACGCCACGGCCGCGCGCTCGGCGATGTTCAAACGCTCGGCCGTAATGGTCGCCTGTGCGCGCAGGGTCGCTTGCAGGTTCGACATCACGAGCGAGGCCGAGAGCCCCTTGCCGGACACATCGCCGAGCGCCAGTGCGACGAGCCCCGCCGCGACCTCTATGTAATCGTAATAATCGCCGGCCACGCCGCGCGCCGCGCGACACCCGGCGGCAATCTCCACGGTCGAGAGGGCGGGAATGCTGTGCGGGAAGAGCTGCGCCTGCACCTCGGCGGCAATCTCCACTTCGCGTTCGAGCCGTTCATGCTTGACGCGCTCCTGCAAGAGCGCCTCGATGTTGGCCGACATGTCGTTGAAGGCCACGGCCAGCTCGCCCAGCTGGTCATGCGAGCGCACCCGTACGCGATGCGAAAAATCGCCGCGCTTGATGAACTCGACTCCCCTGTAGAGCTTATGCACAGTGCCCGTCACGGCGCGCGTCATCCATGTTCCGGCAATCAACGCCAGCAGCTCCAGCACGAGGAAAGCTATCGCGACGATCCAGAGCGCCTGCCGCCAGACCTCCCCGGCCTGCCCTGCGCCGAAGAACTGCTTTTTGGCCAGGCTGAAGGACCATCCGAAGAGAAAGCTCAGGTGCTGTGTGGTCTCGCCGCTGGCCCAGGCGGTTGCGGGCAGGACCACCGGATAGTTGACGCCCTCTTCGAGAGGCTCGCCCAGCTGGTCGTAGCGAAACATCTCTTCCAGCGCGCGCGCGGACGGGGCGGCGCTGCCGGGACGCGCCATCCCCGCATTGCTTCGCCGCTCGCTCTCGTCGCGGAATCTAACCCTCACAGCGTCGTTCTCGCTGCTGATGTTGGAACTGACGAAGAAGGGGCGAATCTGCACACCTGTCAGTTCTCGGTAGTGCTCTACGAGGGCGCGGCTCAGCGGCACGATGAGCAGGAGCGCGAACGGCCGAGTGCCGCTCGCGCCGCGGACGACCGCGCGCAGCGACGGCGCGCCGAATTTATTTTGCGAGTCAATGGCCCCGGTAAAGGCGAGCCCGCTCCAGCGTCTCTGCCCGCGCAGCCATTCCGGCAGGGGAGCGCCCGCGGGCAGCGGGTCATTACCGATGCCGCGCAGCTTCTCTTCATCAATGTCGCTGACGAGCTGCGCGGGCGCGAAGAGCCCGACGCTCGCGCCGTCTTCCCCCGCGGCCCCGCGCCATAGCGCCGCGCGGACTCCCGGCAGCGATGCGCGCAAGTACGCGACGCGTTCGTCGAGCCATGCCTGAAGGCTGCGATCATCCATCCCCGGAGGCAAATGAGAGAGAGCGTCGGCGAGAGTCTCGGCGCTCAACCCGGCCTGCTTCTCGGTAGTCTTGACCTGCGCTGTGACGATGCGCGCGATGCCCTGCCCGGAGCCTCCGAAGGCTGAGAGCAAGCCGAGCAGGATGAGCAGGATGATCGGCGTCAGGCCGACGAACAGGTAGGTGATGACGAGCCGCCTGCGGACGCGCCAGAGCAGCTTGCGCTTGACCCAGCGCAGCCCCTTGAAGCCGTAATAGGCGCTGGTCGCTAAGACCGCCAGGAGCGTGAAGAATCCGAGCAGCGAGCCGACGAAGCTCTCCTCGTAAATGCGCGTGTCGCGCGCGAGCAGCCAGACGACGAACAAAACGGCGGCCGCAATCGCCACGCGCGGCATCGCCCGGCGCACCCCGCGCAAGACCTTTGACACAGCCGTCCTGAACCCTGCGCGCCGCCCCTCGATCTGCTTTTGCATGGCTGTCATTCTCTTTCGCCGCCGGGAGAACCCGGCTTAGAAATAAAAGGTCATGGGCCAGAAGTCAATGCCGCCGCAGGGCAAGGAGGAAGGAGAAAGGGCGCAGGGATGAAAGCCGGACAACTCAAGCTTGAATCATCAAGCCTTCATCTCTGCATCCCTGAAGCCCTCCTCCCTGCTCTTCAACCCGCTGTTGCCAGCAGCGCTTCGTCGCTCTCTTCCGCGGCTGCCCCGGCGGTTCTCAATTCGGCGGGCAGACGCAGCTTTCCAGAGGTGAACAGGACCAGCCAGACGAGGCCCGGAAGCCCCGAAAGCAGCCCTGAGATGATGGTCAAAGTTCGCGGCGTGATCGCGTGCAGCGACCATCCGGCGACGACCGTCGAGAGGCTCATGACGAAGATTTCGGCGGCCCGGTCCGTCGTCAGCACGCGCCCGCGCAGCCTGTCGGGCAAGAGACGCATCATCAGCGTCTCCTGAACCGCGAACTCCATCCCGACGATGGCGCGCGAGATGAAGAGCATCAGGCAGGCGAGCCACAGCGTCGGCATCAATCCCGTCAACGCCAGGACCACCCCGTGAGCGAAGAGCATCCAGCCGATGAACTTGACCGTCACTCCGTGTAACTCTACGTGAGTGCCAACGCGGCGCGCAAACAGCATTCCGACGAAGAGACCCGCGCCCACCGCCGTGTAAAGTGCCGCGACGGCAGCGTCGGGCTGCAACCCGTCGCCCGCGAAGACGACGCCGCCCAGCCGGTCATAGATCAGATTGAGCGCGCCACCGCCGGTCGCCCACAGAATGTTGATGCCGATGATGGCCATCACCATTCTGTGCTGCGCGATGTATCTCCAGCCTTCGCGCAGGTCGGTCCAGAAACGCGGGCGGTCACCGGCGCGCTCCCCGCTTCCGGCGTCTTCCTCCTGCACCATCTCGCGCCCGGGGATGAGCCAGACGGAGTAGGCCGAAACCAGAAAAGAGAGCGCGTTGATGATGAACGCCACACGATAGCCGAACTGCGCCGACGCCCAGCCGCCGAGCGACGCGCCGACCGCCATCAGGAGGAAACGCGAAGAGAACATCAGCGCGTTTCCGGCCAGTAAGCCGTCATCGCCCGTGACGTTGGGCATCGCGGCATTCTTCGCGGCCTCGAAGAAGGCCGAGAGCAGCGTCCCGACGACCGTGCAGGTGTAAGCTATCCAGAGGTCCTCCGGCCCTCCGACCAGCAGGAAGCCGAGCGCGACCAGCCCGCGTGACAGATCGGATGCGACCATCACGGCGCGGCGCGACCAGCGATCAACGATGGCCCCGGCCAGCGGCGCGAAGAGCGCGAACGGCGCGAGCCGCGCGACCAGCATCACGGCGGTCGCTTCCGGCGCGCCCGCCGAAACGGCGCGCACCAACCCGAGCGCGGCGATGAAGTTGAACCAGTTGCCGAGTTCCGAAACCACCTGCCCGGACCACAGCCGCCGGAACGAGCGGTTGCCCCGCAGCAATTGCATGTATGTCAGTGAAGCCATAACTAACTCCCGCGAAAGCCGGGAAGGAAGGTCAAGGAATCAAAGCGCGAGAGGTTAAAGCGGCCCGGCGCAGGCCCGGAGATCATTTACCGGAGCCCCAATCCCGGCTGCTGCCTAGCAAAACCTTTCACGCATTCGACCCGTCTCCTTTCTTCACACGCTTTCCCAATAAGAAGAGCCGCCGGATTGACTCCCGGCGGCTCGCAGCCTTTCAACAACTCTTCGGTAAACGTTTCATCCACCTGTGAACTGCGGTGGCCGTTTCTCGATAAAGGCTGCGACGCCTTCTTTGAAATCCCCTGTCTGTCCCGACTGAATCTGCGCCTTGTGTTCAAGCTCTAACTGCGCGTTGTAATCGTTGACGGCGCTCTGCTCAAGCAGCTCTTTAATGCGCGCCAGCGAAGCGGTCGGCGACTGGGCCAGTCTCACGGCCAGGGCCTGCGCCTCGTTCATCAGGTCGGCGTCGGCGACGACGCGGTTAATCATCCCCATCTCGGCCGCGCGGCGCGCGTCAATGGAATCGCCCGTCATCAAAAGCTCCGTCGCGCGCTTGAGCCCGACCAGGCGCGGCAGGATGAACGTGCCGCCGCAATCGGGCGAAAGCCCTATCTTGATGAAAGCCTGGTTAAACTGCGCGCTCTCGGCCGCGAGCACCAGGTCGCAGGCGAGCGCGAAGTTACAGCCCGCACCCGCCGCGATGCCGTTGACGGCGGCAATCACCGGCACGGGGATTCGCCGGATGAGCTTGATGCAGCCGTGAAGCAGGTCGAGCGGCTCGTCAAAGAAGGCTTCGATGCGTCCTTCCTTCTCTGCTATCTTCTGCATCTCGCGCAAATCGCCACCCGCACAGAAAGCGCGTCCCGCCCCGGTCAGGATAATGGCCCGCGCGCCGCGTTCGCGCGCTTCGCTCATCGCCCCGCGAAACTCGCTGGCCATCACGACCGTCAAAGCATTGAGCGCCGACGGGCGATTGAGCGTGACTAAGGCGACCGCCTCACGCATCTCTAGCTGGATGGTTTCGTAGCTCATCAAAAAAAGTCCGGGAAACGCTTAAGCGGGTAAAGGAGGAAGCGGAAAGGATGGCCCCTTCCGCTCCCCTTTTACCTGTTTCTTCTAACCTCGCGGTTAATTTCCGTTGCTCTATACGGCCGCAGCGGCAGATTTGTTCGCCTTAAAATCCAGAGCGTCTCGCGGGACTACTGCGCGCGGCCCGCGCTAAAGCATTCGCTACAGAGAACCGGCCTTCCCGAAGACGGCTTGAAGGGCACGCTATCGGTTTTGCCGCACTGATCGCAGGTGATCTCGAACCGCTGGCGCTCTGCGCCGCCGCCACCGCCGCCGCCCGCGCCCCTTGAGCCGCCGAAATTGGCCCGCCGGGCATCGCGGCACTGCTTGCAGCGCTTCGGCTGGCTGAGGTTTCTCTCCGTGTAATAGTCTTGCTCTCGTTCGGTGAAAGGAAACGAAGTGCCGCATTCGGCACAGGTGATCTCAACGTCTGGCATTTTAGTCTCTCCCGCAGAAAGCCTGGCGAGGACCCGGCTTTCCGTCTCCGGCCACAGGTCATGGCGCTCGCCCCGGTTCACCCCCTTGTTCTTGCCCGTCCCCGAGCACTAGATGATAGACGACTGTTGCTCCGGCTCGTCAGGGCTTCCGCCTGGAAACCGCTGCGTCCGCAATGCTTTTTGAGCAGCGACGAGTTTACCGCAAGCCTTGCGCCACTGTACAGGGGTTAAAAGCAAGTCGGAAGGCCATCACGGCAGAGGCTCAAAGCGAGACTATCCGGCTTTGAATGAGCATTCTTTCGGCTCTCAACCTGTGAGCCCCTCGGCCTGTCAGCCTTGCGTCTTCTCACCCGCGCTCAGTTGCCCGACGTGTGCGCGGACGGTCGCGCCGAGGGTCTTGAGGTTGTAGCCGCCTTCGAGGCAGGAGACGATGCGCCCGGCGCAGGCGCTCTCTGCCCACTGCCTGACCGCCGCGGTCATCTGCGAAAAGTCCTCGTCGCGCAGCCGCAGTTGGCCGAGCGGGTCGGATTCGTGTGAATCGAAGCCCGCCGAGATGAAGATCAGGTCCGGCTTGAACCTCGCGCTGATCTCTTCGAGCGCCGCATCGAACATCGCGCGCTGGTCCTCGGCACGCGTCGCGGCCCGGACCGGCACGTTGAGCGTGTAGCCGCGCCCGCGCCCCACTCCGTTCTCGCCGCGCGCACCCGTCCCCGGATACCAGGGATACTGGTGCATCGAGAAGAAGAAGACGGACGGGTCGTCGTAGAAGATGCCCTGCGTGCCGTTGCCGTGATGCACGTCCCAATCAACGATGGCGACGCGCTCGATTTCGGGATAGCGTGCCTGCGCGTAGCGAGCGCCGATGGCCACGTTGTTGAAGAGGCAAAAGCCCATCGCGCGCTCGGCCGTGGCGTGATGGCCGGGCGGGCGCACCGGGATAAAGGCGTTATTCGCTTCGCCCTTCATCACCGCATCAACCCCCCGGCAGACGCCGCCCGCCCCGTAGAGCCCGACATCCAGCGAGCGCATCGAGACGACCGTGTCCGCGTCCAGATAGCCCGTCCCCTCGCTGACGGCGCGCTCGACTGTTTTATAGTGCTGCGGGGTGTGGCAGGATTGCACGTCGCCGCGCGGCGCAGGACGCGCCTCCAGCTCCAGCAACCCCGGCCATAGCTCGCCGTCGCCGCGCAGCGCCTCCATCACGACCGTGTAACGCTCCGGCTGGTCCGGGTGATTCTCGCCCGTCTCGTGCTCCCTGTAAATCGGATGATGAACGATTGCTGTAGTCATAGGCCAAATTATGCGAGCCGCAAGGCAGGCAGGTCAAACGCGATAAAGTCGCGCCCGCGAAGCCCGTTTAAAAGGACTCCCGAAACCGGACGGAGGAAGAGGGCCGCTTGAGCAGCCCGCGCAGGTGCTGCCCGCGCTGCCTGCAAAGCTCTTCAAGGGTCGCCGGGAATCGCTCCAATCAATGGCTTTGAGGCGCGCGCTCGGACCGCTGCTGTGCCCGTCTCCTGTTTTCAATGCATACGCTCCAGCGCTAAGACGATGCGGCGGGCCCGCGCGGGTGTGACTGGCGGAACTGCCAAAAGCGCCGTAAATCCAGTGTTCCGGGGCTCTTGCGGCCCTCGCGGGTCGCGGAATAGCGTTTGCTAAAGTCTTTGCAGTAATAAGGCGTGGCTCTCCCGCAACGGCTATCGCAGATAAGATTGCTTTCAAGGAGAATTTCAGATGAAGAGAATCGTTCTATTGTTGATGTGCATGGCGCTGTTTGCGGCCTCGCTCGTCACCGCCTCCGGGCAGGACCGGCGCAGGCGCTCGCGCTTCGGACGCAAGGCTCGCACGGTCGCCATCATCGCGGGCGGAACCGCCGCTGGCGCACTGATCGGCGGCAAGAAGGGCGCGGCCATCGGAGCGGGCGGCAGCACCATGTATGCCATGAACAGAAAGGCCGCGCGTCGCCACTTCAAGCCGCGTAACCGCCAGCTTGCGACGGTCGCGGGCGGAACGGCAGCGGGCGCTGGGCTCGGCGCAGCCATCGGCCATAAGAAGGGCGCAGTCATCGGCGCAGCCGCCGGGGCAGGCTCGTCCTACATCTACACCAGGCGCAGCCGCCATTATCGTCGCGGTTATTAATCGCTCGCCAGGAGCCGGAGCGGGCGCTGCCGGAATAGTCACGCCCGCTCCGGCTTTCCCGGTATAAGTCAGCCGACGTGGCGCTTCGCCACACGACAAACCCTCGCATCACCCGACCTACCAAAAAAAATGATTAGGAGAAGAATTCATGTCATACGATGAAGAGCAGCAGAAAAGAAGCCGCATTGTAGTCGAGACACCGGCTGCGCGGCGCGAGGTGGTGCAGACAGTGACGGCCCGCGTACCAGAGCGGCGCGGCGTTTCGACGGGCGTCGTGGCGGCGCTCGTGATCGGCTCGGTTGCTCTGGTAACGCTGCTTTTCCTGTTTCTGATGAACAGGCAGAGTGACACCGCGACGGAAACCAACACCAACGTGCGAACCACGACCACTACAGCGCCCACGCCGCTGCCGCAGCAACAGCCCGTCATCATTCAGCAGCCGATGCAGCAGCAACCGCCCTCCGTGATCGTTCAGCAACCGGCCACGACCACGCAGCCACCCGTCGTCATAGAGCAGCCGTCCTCGCCTGCCGCGACTTCGCCCGCCACGACGCAGAGCGGCAGGGCCACCGGGACCGACGATACTTCGATTCAATCGAGCATAGACAAGCGGATGGCTGAGGACGCCACGCTCTCGACCATCGGCGTGACGACCACGGTCATTAACGGCAAAGTCACCCTGATCGGAACCGTTGAGACCGAAGCGCTCAAGAACCGCGTCGAGAAGCTGGTCAGGGCGATTAAGGGCGTGCGCGACGTTGATAATCAAATCATCGTCTCGGCCGGTTAGAGACGGACGGGCGCTTGAGTCATGACTTAAGCAACTATTCAAAGGAGCGCGCACCTGAGAAGGGTTTGCGCTCTCTGCTGCTACTGCATGCAGGCTCAAGCCGCAACGACGCGCCCGGACGATCAATCCAGGCGCGTTGTTCGTCTTTCCCGGGGCGAGGCCAGGCTGTCTTCGTCGCAGGTTAAAGTTGGCCGTGAGTGTTCACCGCTATGCCTTCGCAGGCACGGCGATTTTGTGACGGTCAAGCAGTCGAGTACAGAAGACCCTTCGGGCAGCGCGCGCAGTTCAGCTATTGGCGAGGAGGCCGCAGAATCTTTTCTGCTGCCGGACGGCTGCGCGCCGTTTATCTTTGTCAGGCGCGTCGCGCAGAGCCCTTTAACGCTTGCCCGCGCCCCTCCTGGCCCCGCTCCTGGCGGTCTTGCCAGCTTTTTTCGCCGCTCCCCCGGAGCGCGCGAGGCTCATCTTGACGCTGCCCGTGCCGTCCAGGCTAAAAAGCATGTAATCGCCGGGACGCCCGCCCATCTCGCGCACCAGCGGTGAAGGAATCTTGCCGCGAACAACTCCCGAATCATCCGTGATTCTTGCTCGATACTCGGCCGGTTCTCTCTTTGCCATCGCTGCCTCCTAAGCACTTATTCTTGTGAGTAATGATTGTGGGGTAAGCCATCCGGCTTAGTTTCATTATTATCAGTGTCCCTCTGTATGCTGACGCAGCCATTCGTCCAGCTCCTGCTCGCTCGGGTCGCGCTTGAACTCGGCGCGCAGGCGCTGGCGAACATACTCGCGCTCGTCCTCGGCGACATCGTCGAGCGCAGTATCCTGTTCCTCCGGCTGGTTCGCTTCGTCCGGCGACGCCGCGCGGCGCACCGGAGACGCCGCGCGGTCCGAACCCGTCGGCGCGAAGCGGGAGAGCGACTCTCCCGGCCGCAGATAATCCGTTGTCGGCCCGTGCAAGGGCCTCGATGAGAAGTGCGCCTGTTCAGGCTGAAGCATCTTTGTCTGACTCTCCTGTCTGTTCTTTGACCGTAAACTTCTCCGCGCCGAGACGATGCCCGGCCGCGAGAGCTTCACGCGGGATTGATCCGAATCGCACCTGTGGCGAGCGAGGTTTCGATGGCGAGGCTTGCTTCTTCGCCGGAGACCAGAATCCGTCTCCGATCCTCGTCAGCGTAAAGGCTGACATCCGTAATCAGACAATCCACAGGTGAAGCTGTGATGCACGCCAGGCTCCGGGCGGCGCGGCCCTCGTCGTGCAGTGACTGTATCTCCGCAGATAACTTAGCTTTCGTCTCCTCTTCAACCTCAAGCTCGGAAATGGCCACCGCCTGCGGCAGCAAACCCATCTCGCCGTCAACGAAGAGCGTCCAGATAAACCCTATGTCAAGAAGGACATACGCAACCTCGTCAAAACTGAAGTGGCCGAGTACGGAGGCCCCGCGGACGTGTGCGATCACGTGGTCCTGGTGCTTATTCGTTTCCAGCGGCGACCATTCAGATGTCATCTTGCAGCCACACGTGAGCCAGGCTCATTTTGAGGAGTCCGAATTTCAATGGGCGCATCCGTCACAGGTTCGCTTTGTCTCGGGCAGATTGACGAAGCACACGCGGCAAGGTGGAGGCGTGAGGGCTTCAGAAGACAAAGCAGAGGTCGTATTTTTCGCCCGGTAAATCTATATACAGCTTGTGCTCGTCGGCATCAATCTTGATGATGTCCTGGCAGATGAGCACGAAGATGCGCTTGCAGGCCCGCAGGGCGGAGCCCTGGTCGAACTTCAGCGTGACGGAAGCGGGAGTCGTGACATAACTTCCGGCCAGTCTCTCCGGCACGACCAAGGTGATGCCTTCGCCGCTTGACAGCTCCTGCTCTTTACCCTGGTTGAAAAAATCGCCGCCCGATTCCCCGCCCGGCGTAAAGGTTATCTGACCGCGGCGGCGCAGCTTCTCGCGCTCGGAGGCGGCGAGCGAGAGCCCGAAAGAGCGGAACAGCTCGTCCATCGAAATCGTAAATTCACCCCCCGCATGCGCGGCTGCGACTCGGCCTATTAACTCTAGGACGGGTTGCCTCAACTCCGGGCGCTGGACACAATCTACAAGCATCGGCGGCCTCGTCTTGGACCTAATTCGGGTTCAGCCTCATGAGCGCGCGCGCATAGTACACTCATGGGCCAACAAGAGCAAGTGGCAATGAGTCAGGCCCCGCCAGGGCAGCGCGCGTGATTCGCTCACGGCGCAGGGCCCGGCTTTTAGCCTTCCGTCCGAGCGCCTTCAGCCTGGCCGTTCACGTCCCGGTAATTGAGCAGGCTGCGCGCCTTTTTTAAGGCCAGCGCGACGGCCAGCAGGCAGCCGATGCCGCCCGCCACGACCGCGGGCGGCGTGCCGACGAGCTTCGCCAGCACGCCCGCCTCCATCTCGCCCAGTTGCGGGCCGCCCATAAAGAAGATCATGTTGACGGAAGTCATGCGCCCGCGCAGGTGGTTGGGCGTGACCAACTGTCGAATCGTCTGGCGCAAGACAGTGCTCACTGTATCGGCCGCGCCCGTTATCGCCAGCATCAGGAGCGAGAGCCAGAAAACCTTTGAGAGACCGAAGGCGACGGTCGCCGCGCCGTAAACCGCGACTGCCCAGATGACGGTCGCGCCCTGCCTGCGCACTACCCCGACGCGCGCCATCACGAGCGCCGCCAGGACAGAGCCCGCAGCCGGGGCGGCCGCCAGCACTCCCATGCCGCGCGCCCCGACGTGCAGAATCTCCGCCGCAAAGATGGGCAGCAGGGCGGTCGCAGAGGCGAAGAACGTGGCGATGAAATCGAGCGTCATCGTCTGGACGATAACGGGCGTGTGCCAGACGAAGCGCAGCCCCTCGCGCAGCGCCTCCAGGCTGACGCCCCCGGCCGCCCCGCCCTGCTCCCGCTCGGCGCGGCCGCTGGCGCGAATCAGCAGGACTGCCGCGATGACCGCCAGAAACGAGAGAGCATTGAGAGCATAAATGAGAGCCGGTCCGCGGTCGCTGAGGATGAGACCGGCCAGCGCCGGGCCGGTAATCATGCTGACCTGGAAGACTATCAGGCCGAGGCTGACGGCGTTCGGGAAGTCCTCCGCGGGCACGAGCGTCGGTAAGAGTGCCTGCCGCGCCGGGTTGTCGAAAGCGGTTGCCGCCGCGGAGACGGCCGTCAAGAGGTAGATGGGCCAGACGCTCTCCAGGCCGGAGGCCGTGACGGCCGCCAGCGCGCCCGCGCTCAGGAGCATCACGGTCTGCGCGGCCAGAATCAGGCGCTTGCGGTCGAACGCATCCGCCACCACCCCGCCCAGCAGCGAACAGAGAATGATCGGGATCACGCGCACGAGCCCGACCGCCCCGAGCGCGAGCGGCGACTTTGTCAGCAGGTAAACGTGCCAGTTGATCGCCACGAGCTGCATCTGCGAGCCCGTGACGGAAACGAACTGTCCCATCCAGAGGAGGCGGAAATCCCTGTGCCGCAACGCCGAGAAGGATGAGCGGCGGCCATCGGCGGCTGGTTTTGCAGGCCCGGCAGGAGACGGCTTGGGAGAAGACATCCCGGCTAAGTTACAGCTTTATCAGGTCGAACTCAAACCTTGCCCGCCCGGCCCGTGTGACGAGCAACAGCAACTGACCGGCGCGGGTGCGGCTCTCTCGTGCGGGCACGCGAAAAGGAGAAGCAAAGCGAAGCGTGGCCCGTCTTTTTCAAGACCCGGGCCACGCTCCGTCTTTGTCCTTGCCCCGTTGTTGTCGGCCGCAAAAGACCGGCTATTTACATTTCGAGTAGCCGCAGTCACGGCAGGAATCGCACCCGCTGGCGTGCTCTAATTGACCGTGGCATTCGGGGCAGGAGCCGATCATGGAGGACATGTTGTTGCCTGCCGCTGCTGCCGCCGTCGCGCCGCCGCCCGCGGGAGCCTGCGACTTGGCCGCGCGCGCCGAATCCGGCAGCCCCTGCAAACGGCGATTGGTCAGCAGGATACACTCGGCCACGGCCTGCTCGGGCGAAGTCAGCAGGCGCTCGTTGAACCAGACGGAGTGCGTACCGACGACTTTGTTCAGGCTCCGCGCGACTTCAAAGACATCGAAGCCGCCGCGCAGCATCTTTGAGGCGAGCAATCCGACGCCGCCGCTGATTGGACCCGTCGCAAAGACTTCCTGAATCATCGAGCCGTTGTGATTGACCGTGACGTAGAGGTTCTGCCCGTCGAATGGTATCTGCCAGGTCGCGCCCTTCAACTCGCGCGGGCGCTCGATCCGGGCTGGCGTCGCTTCCTTCGGCTGCGCGCTGGCAACCGGAATCAAGTGCGCCGCGTCCGTGTGGCTGGCGGGCGGCTCGTCTATCGCTTCGGCGGTCGCCTCCGGGTTGCAGGCCAGCTCGCTTTTCGTTTCCTGCTTCATCGAAGTCAGGACCTGGTTCTCGCGCGAGCCGTCGCGGTAGTAGCTGACGGCCTTGCAGCCGAGCTGGCGCGCCAGGCGATAAAGCTCGTCAACGGCTTCCAGCGTATCGTCAACCGCTCCGTTGCAGGTCTTCGAGACGCTGTTGTCAACGTTGCGCTGCGCCGAGGCCAGGACGTAGACGTGCTCCTTGGCGCTGATTCCCATCGCGGAGATGAAGTACGGCGGCAGCTCCCGTTCGTGCTCGACGACGTAAGCGGCGGCCGCATCAATTGATTGCTGGTCAGTCTGGTCCACCTCGATGCCGAGAGCCTGCGCGGCCAGCGTGTGCACGTAGGTCCGCGTCCCGAGCGTATCCTGGCGCACGTAGGCCCAGGAGAAGTTAGGCTCGATGCCCGACGAAGTCTCTGCGACGAGCGAGATGGTCCCGGTCGGCGCGATGGTCGTCACTTCGTAATTGCGCGGAGTGAGCGGCACGTCCGGCGAGATGCCGAGCTGGTTATAGAGAAAGTCCGCATAAGCCTCTTTGTTCGGCTCCAGCTCCGGGAAGACGCCGCGCTCGGCCCCGAGCCTGAGGCTCTCCGTCCAGGCTTCGCGGCGGATGAAGCCCATCACCTCGTCCATCAGGTCAATTGACTGCGGCGAGCCGTAACTGATCTTGAGATTGAGACAGAGGTCGGCGAATCCCATGATGCCGAGGCCGACGGGGCGCGTCCGCTTGACCGTATCGTCAATCTCGGGCAGCGGCCAGGCGCAGGTATCAATCACGTTGTCGAGAAAGCGCGTCGAGAGATGTGTCGCCTCGCGCAGGCGCTCCCAGTCAACACGCTTGGCCGGATCGTAGAACTTGTTGACATCAATCGAGCCGAGGTTGCAGGAGTTCGAGAAGTGCAGGAACTGTTCGCCGCAGGGGTTGCAGGAATAGATCGGCCCCATTGATTTCATCAGGTGATTGTGCCGGTTGACCTCGTCAATGAAGGCCACGCCCGGCTCCGCATACTTGTGCGCCGAAGCGACGATGCGATTCCAGATGTCCGTCGCATGAACCATCCCCGGGCGCGGCGGCTCTTCCCTGGTGCAGCCCGAGAGGTCTGCGGCTTCAAAGGTAGCCTTGTCGCGGAAGGTCACCGTCTCGCCCGAAGGACGGCGATAGACGGCATAGTCCGTGCCGGTCACGGGATCGAAGATCGGGTCGGTCCAGGGCTTGCCGTCGAATTCGAGCTGGAACCATTCCTTCTTTTCGACAGCTTCGAGGAACCTGTCCGTGACGTTGACTGAGATGTTGAAGTTGGTCAAGCTATGCTGGTCGTTCTTGGCGTGAATGAAGCGCAGCACGTCAGGATGCGTGACCCTCATCATGCCCATGTTAGCGCCGCGCCTGACGCCGCCCTGCTTGACGACATCCGTCACCTGGTTGACGATGTTCATAAAGGAGACGGGGCCGCTGGCGACGCCGCGCGTCGAGCTGACCATCGCGCCCGACGGACGCAGGAACTCATAGGTCATGCCCGTCCCGCCGCCCGTCTGATGGATGGTCGCGGCGGCCTTCGCGTGGTCCATGATGCCGGAGATCGAGTCCGGCACTTCGAGCACGAAGCAGGCGGCCAGCTGCCCGTTCTGTTTCCCGGCGTTGACCAGGCAGGGCGTGTTGGGAATGAACTCGCGTGCGAGCATGATCTGCGTCATGGCGGAGTAAAACTCGTCGCGCTGCTGCGGGTCGGTCTCGGCCACGGAGACATGGCTGACGACGCGGCGCACAATATCGGACCACTCCTCTATCGGGTTCCCCTGCGCGTCCTTGAGCGAATATCGCTTGCTGATGACGCGCTGCGCGTTGAGCCCGAGGGGCTGGCGCTGGACGGACTGCTGGACGGGAACCGTGTTCTGATTAGCGGAGTTCGGGCCGATTACTGTGCTCATCTGCTGTGCCTTTCCCGCGCCAGAGAAGCGGCGCGAGGCGTATCTTAGTGTCAAAAAAGATGCGGCGCGTAAACCGCTGGCGCGCCGTTAATAAAATGTGGTTCGGATACTGCGGTTGGCCTAATTCAAAGCGACGAATCCCCTCGCAGAGAGCAGCCGGGAGCTGCCTGCGTCTCCGCCGATTCGCGCCTCGTTCCAAGCGGAGCGCAATATACATTTTTATCGGGAGGATGTCAATATATTGTGGCCATCTTTTTTTTCAGTGCAATAGAGTGTGTAAGCTAAGAACTTACCTCAACATCTAATCAATCCTTTCGGGCATCTAAACGGATGCTCCGGGGCCGGGCTGCCGACTTTTGCGGCGCTCGCAGCCTGTTTTGTCTCTCTTCAAGGATAACGCCGCGGCTTGCCGGACGCAAAGCGCGGCAGGCACAATTTACGGGGCGCTGCTTGGGCCCTTAAAGTCGGCCGCAAGGCTATCAGGAAAGTCGAGCAAGGGAATGTCGGAAAACGAATTGACATCAAGCGTGGATCGGCTGGTCCACGGAACGGCGGCCGACGGAACGGTGCGCTGCATGGCGGCGGTGACGACCGGGCTGGTGGCGGAAGCGACGCGACGGCACGGCACGTCGCCGACGGTCGCGGCCGCGCTCGGACGGACGCTGACAGGGGCGCTGCTCCTCGGTTCGAGCCTCAAAGAATTGGATCGCCTGACCGTGCAGGTCGTCGGCGACGGGCCAATCGGCGGCATCACCGCGGAAGCGAATGCGCTGGGCCAGGTGCGCGGCTATGTCAGGAACCCGGAGGCCCACGCGCCTCTCAACCAGAGCGGCAAGCTCAACGTCAGCGCCATCGTCGGCAGAGGCATGTTCTATGTCATCAGAGAATCAGGCTACGAGGTCGGGCTTTACCGCGACCCGTATCGCGGCTCCGTGCCGATTATCTCCGGCGAGATAGCCGAAGACTTCGCTTACTACCTGACCAAGTCCGAGCAGATTCCTTCGGCCGTGATGCTCGGCGTGCACCTGCGCGCGAGCCGCCCCGAAGAGGCTTTCGTCACGGCGGCTGGCGGGCTGATGATTCAGATCATGCCGGGCGCGGACGAGAAGACGGTGGCCGCCATCGAGTCCTCCATCAACCGGACGCCGCAGACGACGACGCTCATCCGCGACGGCGCAGGCCCCGTTGACCTGCTGCGCATCGCGCTCGGCGAACTCGTGCCGGAAATCCTGGAAGAGCGAGCGGTCAGCTTCGCCTGTTCCTGCTCATACGAGCGCGCCTTCTCTTTAATCGCTTCAATCGAGAGGAGCGAGCTGGAATCCATGCTGCGTGAAGACAGGGGCGCAGTCATGATCTGCCACTTCTGCAACGAGACGTACAGGCTGGGCGAGGCCGAGCTGGAAAGCATTCTTGAGAGCGCCCGGTAAAAAGAGGAGAGCCGGTAAAAGCAGGGAGGCGGCCAGACGCATCGAGCATTTCGCCGCCTCTTAAAGTTTCCGGCCAGGCTACTTGGTCGAGGGCGTATTGGGCATCAACAGGTCATAGTTGCCCAGCTCGCGATTGTGATGATCGAGCGCGCCGAAGGTGTCGGAGGTCTCTTCGAGCACCTGCCGCGTCATCGCGATTGAATCGCTCAACTGCTCGAAGTCCAGCGAGGAGACCCTTTCGGGCGTCGGCAGCGTGACGACCTGGTCATTGACCAGCCCGAAGAAATTCTCTATTGACTGCAACTGTCCTTCGACCAGCTTGACGGAACGCTCCAGGTCGTTGAAGGCGGCGATGCGCCGCTTGAGGATTTCGACGTTGGCCTGCTGCACGCGCTTGGCCCGCTCGTCGGGCGCGCCTTCGACGGCGCGCGTGGCCTGCGTCAGCTGGTTCTGCACGGCCTGACGATTGATCGAGCGCAGGTGGCTCTTGCGGCGGCGATAGATGTCCAGCAGGTCAACGAAATCTTCCCAACGCTGGTCCAGGCTCTGGATGTTCGAGGGAATCTCTTTCGTGCCCGTAAACTTCCGGTAGTTCGAGTAGATCGTGTTCTTCATCCAGCGCAGGTACTCGACCGCCTCGCGCTCGCGCGGGTCAAAGCCCTTAATCAGGTCCTCGCGCTGACGCTCACGCAGTCTGTTGGCGTGATCTTTGCGGCGCTTATCAACCAGGCGACGATAGAGTGAGCTGGCGGGCACGGTGATTAAATAAAGTCCTTCCGTAGCGAGGGCTGCGCCGAGCGGAATGACCGAGCCCGTGTAGGCGGCGGCGACGGCAAACCCGGCCATCCCCCAGAAATTGACGGGCTCTTTGACCGCTTCCTTGAGATAGTTGAGATTGATCTTGGATAAGTCTGCCATGATCGTGAATGAAAGCTCATGATCGCCATCGCAATTAATGGCCGGTTCGTGCTCGTTTGGCGAGGGGCGAATGCGCTCGGCAAAACGTCACTCCTTGCTTCCCGCTCCCTCTCTGAGCAGCCCGTTACTGTTATCGTTGGCAGGGGTGGTCTGGCCCTGGGCCGGGAGAGCTTCCGGGCGCGTGCCCGTCGAGCTTGGCAAGAGCCCCATGTCGCGCTTGTATTCGAGCAGCCTGTCCTGCAACTGCATGTCCATCGCCTCGCGCTCGATCTCCTGCATCTGCGAATCAACCGAGGCCGCGCCGAGCTGCATCTTGGCTTCGGCTGCCGCCGCGCGCCGGTCTATCCGCTCGCGCATCTCGTTGAAGGTCGAAGCATCGTCGCCGAGGTTGAAGGTCTCCATCGTCTGGGCCAACTGCTCTTGCAGCTTGGCCTGCTTCGACTGGTTAATCAACTGCATCGCTTCGGCCGAACGCTTCTGCATTTGCAGGACGTAGTTGTCGCGTGCCTTGATCGCCTGCTTCGATGCCAGCGAGGCGTGTTCAAGTTGCTGCGAGGTTTTTTGCAGGTCCACCTGCGCCTGCTGAAGCTGGCCGATGTAGGCCGTGGCGATGTCGTCGCGCCCCATCTTGACCGAAGCCTTGATTTTAGAGTCGAGGTCAACGACCTGCGCTTCGAGCCGTTCCTTATTCTTGGAGAGCAGTCTTTCGGTGGCCATCACCTGCGCGACGGAGCTGTTGAGTTCCGGCACGCGGTCGCGCATGTCACGAATCGTTTGCTGAAGGATGCGTTCGGGGTCTTCCGTCTTCTCGACAATTCCGCCGAACAGCGCACGCAAAGAGCGCTTAAACCTGCTCCACATTCCCATCTTCGTCATCCCTCCGGCTGCTCAAGTTTGGCCCATTCGTGAAAGCACACGGTCGGCAGGCGCATCCCGCCGGTTTCCGAAAATACATCTGATTGTACGAAACTCCGTGAGACGCGGTTGCAATTTCCAATCCGTCCCTTTGAAGGTGAGTATAGCAGGAGTCGCGCACGCGCTGCCAGAGCGGGCAAAGAAGGAAGCCGCCGGGCGAGGGCCCGAGCGCGGCACAGGGCCCCGGAGCGGCGCGAGCTTTACGTCCGGCCGCCCTCGCAGGCCATCGCGGAGCAGCCGTTTCAAGTAAACTTTCCGATGTCGCGCCGGTACTGCATACCGTCCCAGTGAATCTCGCCCGCCGCGGCGTAACAACGTTCGAGCGCCCGTTCCAGCTTCGGGGCCATCGCCGTCACGCCGAGCACACGCCCGCCCGCCGTCAGCCAGTGGCCGGAAGCGGAGCGCGCCGTCCCGGCATGAAAGATTTCCACGCCCGGATGTTGTGCGGCTCGCTCCAGGCCCTCGATGCGCGCGCCGATTTCGGGTCGCCGCGGGTATCCGCGCGCGGCCAGGACGACACAGGCCGAAGAGTCCTCAGACCATTGAACCGGGACCTCGCGCAGACGCCCCCGCGCCACCGCTTCAAAGATATCAACCGGGTCGGATTGGAGGCGGACGAGGATCGCCTGCGCCTCCGGGTCGCCGAAGCGGACGTTGTATTCGAGCACGCGCGGGCCTTCCGGCGTCAGCATCAGCCCGACGAAAAGCACTCCGCGAAAGGGCAGCCCCTCGGCCCGCGCGCCTTCGAGCGTCGGCTCGACGACCTCCGTCAACACCTGCGCCAGGGTCGCTTCGTCCAGCACGGCAGCGTCCGTAATTGCGCCCATTCCGCCCGTATTCGGGCCTGTATCGTTTTCGCCGATGCGCTTGTGATCGCGCGCGGCGGGCATTAGCGCGTAGTCGCGCCCGTCCGCGAAGAGCAGGAGCGAGGCCTCGCGCCCGGTCATGGCTTCTTCGATCACGATGCGCCGCGCCGCTGCCGCCCCGGCCAGGCCCGCTTCCATCAAATCATTAATCGCGCCCTCGGCTTCCGCGCGCGAGCGTGCGACGACGACGCCTTTGCCCGCCGCCAGGCCGTCCGCCTTGACGACGACGTGCGCGTCCGCGCCTCCGAACTCGCCGCCGCGCAGAATCGCGCGCGCCTCCGCCGCAGATTCGGCGATTCTGTAGCGCGCGGTCGGGATGCCGTGTCGCGTCATGAAATCCTTGGCAAAGGCTTTGCTCGATTCGAGGCGCGCCGCTTCCCTGCTCGCGCCCGCGATGGCCAGCCCGCGGCTCTCAAATTCGTCAACGATGCCCGCGGCCAGCGGCGCTTCGCCGCCGACTATAGTCAAATCAATCTCCTGCTCCCGGGCGAACCGCGCCAGTTCGGAAACCTCCGTCGCGCCGAGCGCGACGCATTGGGCCACCTCTCCGATACCGGCGTTGCCGGGCGCGCAGAAGAGCCGCAGGGAAGGCCGCGCGCTCCTTTGCAGGGCTCGACAGAGGGCGTGCTCGCGCCCGCCGGAGCCGATTACAAGGGTCTTCATCTGCCTGGATTCTCTCGTCTGTACGTTAGCGTTCAGATAGAACGGGGCGAGCCGGATGCTGTCATTTCACAGCGGCTGCTGTCAAGAGGTTAAGGCCAGGATGACGCTCAGACCTTGACACAATTTCGTGATAGTTATAATTTTTATGTATCGCGGCTGTCGCTTGTAGTATCGCTGCAAGACAATAACCGCCTTGAGGGGTGGGAGCATGGCGCAGGTTCGCAACGGCGGACCGGGAGCGGGCGAAAGGCCGGGACGCACTGTGAAGGCGTCCGAGATGGCTCGCAGAGCTTATTCGGAGAGAACCGGAGCGGCCTGCTACCTCAACCCGACGAAAAGAGGCGCATCGAGTTGGCGCATCCCCCGGCAAGCGCAAATGCGATCAGAGTCTTTCGTCTGACCAGTCAATATACGCAGATTACATTCTCGCCAATCTGCATTAACCAGTTGGTCGCTCGCCGGGGACAGCAGCGAGCATTTCGACCCGGCAGAGCGGACGCACATCGGTGGGGGAATAGATCATGTCACAGACTCAACTAGCAGCCGATTCTAACGGAAAGTGGAGCCAGGCAGAGGTGGAATTCCAGGATCGCATCATCAAATGCGTTGATTGCGCAGAGGATTTCATCTGGACGGGCGGCGAGCAGATCTTCTTTCATGACAAGGGATTGAAGAACGAGCCCAAGCGTTGCAAGCCCTGCAAGCAGGCCAAGAACGAACGGCTCGCCGCGATTGCCGCCGCGCAGGCCTCCGGGGTTCGTCAAAGGATCGAGGTCTCCGTCCAGTGTGCACAGTGCGGACAGCAGACGACCGTCCCCTTTTATCCCTCGCAGGGCCGTCCCGTTTACTGTCGCTCCTGTTTTCTCGCGGGCCGCGTCCCGGAGAGCCCCGGCCTCTAAACTATTTTTTCCGTCTCTCTTTGCCGCAAGAGATAGTGATCTAGTTCCCTCGCCCGACCTGACGAAACCCAGCTCTCGCCGGAGAAGCCGCTTTCTCCGGCGAGTTTGTGTGAGAGCCCGGCCGCTCAAGAAAACCTGACCGTTCCTGCTCAAATGAATCAGCGACTGATTCCGCTGAAACGAATCAGCGGGGAAATTCTTCTCGCTCTCATCCGCCGACGTGAACGGTCGGACGCCTGTCCGGGTCCTTCTCTGCCTGGCGCAGCACTTCGTGGGTCACGGGGGCGGTGTCGCCCTCTCCGAAGGCGATGTACTTGAGGAGGTACGAGAGCGGATTGCCTTCGCTCCAACCAAAGTAAGCGTGCGGGAGCTTGCCGGTCTTATCGCGCAGGTGGAGGAGGAAAGCGGCGATGGCATTGGGCACGGCCGGGCTCTCGGCGCGCAGCACGCGATAGCCGTCAACGATGTCGCCCGAGACCTTCAGGACGCCCTCGAACTCGGAAGCGTCGCTCGGGCTGACCTCGAAGAAGATGACGGGCTCGCCCGTCGGGATGTGATTATCGAGGCGCTTCTCCTCTTCCTTGACGCGGTACTCGTTGGCGTCGCCGCGGTCGCAGCGGTTGGCGACGATGCGAATCGTCCCGCGATTGGCCTCCTCGATAATCTCCCTCGCCTTGTCGTCAAGCTCGACCTTCTTGATGCGCAATTCGGTCGTTCGCCAGACTCTCGAAACCAGAGACGTGATGATAATCGCCCCGATGAAGAAGGAAGCGATCTTGATGCCTTCCGGGCGCTCGAAGACGTTGACGACCGTCGTGTAGGCGAAGACGAGCGAGATCAGGAGGAAGGCCCACCAGGGCCCGCCCTTGCGCCAGACCGAGAGAGTGACGGCGACCGCCGCCGAACTCATCAACACCAGCACGCCCGTCGCATACGCCCCGCCCTGCGCTTCTACGTCCGCCTTGAAAATAACCGTCACGGCAAAAGCGATGGCCATATAAACGATGACCAGCGGGCGCGTCGCCCTGGCCCAGTCCGGGGCCATCCCGTAGCGCGGCAGGTAACGCGGCACGATGTTGAGCAGCCCGGCCATCGCCGATGCGCCCGCGAACCAGAGAATGAAGATCGTGCTCAGGTCGTAGGCCGTCCCGAACCAGTCGCCGAAAAATCCGTGCGCGAGGAATGAGAGCGCGCGCCCGCTGGCCTTCCCGCCCTCGTGAAATTCCTCCGGGGCGATGAGGATGGCCGTCACAAAGCTGCTGGCGATGAGCAGGACGCTCATAATCAGCGCGGCCGAGCGCAGGAGCTTGCGCGTGTTGCGCACGCGGCCACGCAGGAGCGCCTCGGCATCCGGCACGGGCCTGCGCCCGCTGCGCGTCGAGTGAATGGAGTCCCATTCCTGCTCGCTCAGGCTCTTGTCGCCGCGCACCAGCGGCATCACGGCCACGCCCGTCTCAAAGCCGGAGAGGCCGAGCGCCAGTTTCGGAAAGAGCAGCAGCGCGAAGCCTATCATCAGCAGCGGATTGCCCCTGTATTGCGCGTCGTTCCAGAGCGTGGCCTTCCAGGCGGAGAAATGGCCCGGCTCCGTCAACAGGTGAAAGATGCCCGTCCCGATCACGATGACGTTCAAGAGCAGGTAGACTCCGACCAGGATGACGGCGATCCCGATAGCTTCCTTGAAGCCCTTGAGGAAGATCGCGCCGAGCACGGCGATCAGGGCCAGCGTCACGCCGATAGGATGGTCCAGGAAAGGAAGATGCTCTTTGACGAAAGGGTTTTCGGTGACGTGGGCCGTGGCGTCGGCCGCCGAGAGCGTGATCGTGATGATGAAGTCCGTCGCGACGAACCCGAGCAGGACCAGCACGAAGAGCTTGCCCTTCCAGCGCGAGAGCAGGTTCTCCAGCATCGAGATAGAGCCTTCGCCGTGCGGGCTTTCGGCGGCAACCCGGTTGTAGATGGGAAGCGCGCCGAAGAGCGTCAGGAGCACGAGAATCAGCGTCGCGATGGGCGAGAGCGCCCCGGCGGCGATGAAGGCGATGCCGGGCTGGTAGCCGAGCGTCGAGAAATAGTCAACGCCGGTCAAACACATCACCTTCCACCAGGGATGCTGTTGATGCTGGCCCTCTTCCTCGTGCGGCCCTTCTGATTCCTTCACGTCCCTGAACAACCAGAGCTTGAAGCGTCTTTTTGATCTATTCTTGAAAATCGCCATTGTCCCCTACTCGCAGCTGACCGCACGGGCCGCGCCAGCGCCAGGCTGATGAGCGGAGCCCGAAGTCCTGAGGGCGAAGCGGCCTGCGCCTCTTTTCAAAAGCGAACGGATGAAGGCTGAAATGTCTTGAAGCATAAAGAAACGGCAGCATCCATCAACTTGCTGGTTGAAGGCCACCGCCGTCGCCACATTGTACGCTCATCCGCGCGCTCGTCAAGCATCTGCCGGGAGAAAAGCAGCCCCGCGCCGGGATTTCTGCGAGCCGGATTTGGGCCCTCAAAAAATAAGCGGGCGGGGGCCTCCCACCGCCCCCGCCCTAAGGCCACGTGTCCTCACCCCACGCGACCACTTCGCTCACCGGGGAGGCGAGCGCCTGATGATTATGCACAACTCAGGTTAAAGTTTCAACTATCAATTATGAACCTTTGCGAGGGGTGAAAACCGGGCCCGCGAACAAAGAACGCATCAGGGCTGCTCGGCGCGGGCCAGGACTGTCTCCGCGCGGCTCAAGCCCGAGAGCAGGGGCAGCCGCCGCCAGGGCTCGACGATCTCGATGGCGGCGCGCGCCGTCATCCGGCCATTGCGCAGAACCTCGACCAGAGCAGTGCCCGGAGCGGCCTCTGCCGCGAGACGGAAGCCCGCCTGCCCTTCGTCCGTCAACTCGACGGCCGCCGAGACGGTCACGCCCGAAGAGTAAGTCAGCTTAACCGTCAGGGCATCGAGTCCGACCTGCGTTTGCGTGCCCGGCCCTGCGGCGTGCTCTTCAAAGACTTCCTCGCCCGTGAGAGCCGCGCCGGAGAGGACAATCCGGCTTCCGGCGGCGACCTCACCGGCCGCCCCAGCGCCCGCGAAAGATGGGGTTATGAGAGAGTCTTCCTGCCCGGAGGCGAGACCTTCAGGGGCTTCGACGACGAGGCCGCCCGCGACGTAGGCGATTTCGCCCGTCAGCGACTGTAAGCGCAGGCTGTAATCGCCCGCCGGAGCGCCCGCCCCGACCGCCACGTCGAAGCTCAGGACGGACAAATCGTGGCCGAAATCGGCCTGGGCGACGCTGGCCGGATCAACGCTCAGGAAAGGCGATGCGACGGTCACGCCCGCCGCCGGAATCCGGTCCGGGTTGATGCCCTCCCCCGCGACGTAAACCCTGTAGGTGCGCCCGGCCAGGAGCGGGACGGCGATGGTCGAAAGCTGTGAGTTGAGACCGATGAAGGAGGGATTGATGAGCGCGGGCGAGCCGGAAAGCTGCGCGTTGTGCAGCAGGGTGGTCCCGGCCGAGACGCTGACCCTGCCAAGCTCTTCCGTGCGAAACGGGAGCGGCTGATTCAGCGAGAGCCCGGCGTAGGCCCCGCGCGGCGCGGCGATCTCGGCAGCGGCGACGATGCCGTCGAGCGACTCGGCCAGCAGGCGATAACCGCCCGGCAGCAGCCCTTCGATTCGGTACGAGCCGTTGGCCAGCGTGATATTGCTGGCGCTGACGCGGCCCGTCGTCAGCTCTTCGGCCCAGACGTTTGCGCCGAAGACGGGAGCGCCGCTGCTGAAAGTGATGGTCCCGGCGATTGCGCCGCGCGCACTGGTCCCGAGCCGTCGTCCGTAAATCGCGGAGACGCCCGCGCGGTCATCTTCGGACAGAGTGCGCTGCGTCCAGGAAGGCAGGTTGTAGATGCCGTTTCTGCCCTGGCGCGGCTGCATGGTTGCGCCGACGACGCCGGAGTGTTCGAGCCCGAGCAGGTGGCCAAGCTCATGCGTCAGCGTGGCTTCGAGGTCGTAAGTGCCGGGCGTGCCGTCGGTCGAAAAAGGCTGGCCGGGATTGAGGACTACGTCTGCCTCCGTGATGTTTCCGGCGAGGTTTGAGAAGACGCGTGTGCGCGCGGGCATCTCGCTGCTCTTGCCCTGAAAGGCGGAGCTGTTCTCGGGCGTATGGGCCAGCGTAATCAGGTTAACGCCGTCGCCGACGCTGCCCGCCGCGCTGATTGATTGTCTCTCCGAAGCGGCGACGACGAAACGGATGTTGGCCGCCTCGGCCCAGTGTGCGAGCGCCCTGCGCGCAGCCCCGACGACATCGCTGCCAGCCTTGACGTTAGCGGGCGGCAATGTCAGCGATGACGAAAGCGCGATGTTGATCTTCTGGCCGGGCCACCTGAGCTGAACCGCAGGGGATGAGTCCGTGAACTGGAGCGTGTAGGGACAGACGGGTACTGCCGACAGTATCAACGTCGCCGAGAGCAGGAGGGCAGTGACCAGTTGACGCATCTGAATTTCCGGGTGCGTGCGTGGAGAAAAGCTCGAACAGGCTTGGTGAGACTCGGCTTCAAACTCGACATCGAGGCTGACGACTCGCGCCTTCGCCTGGGACCAGGGCCGGGCGGCTCGCTCCGGCCAGCCGCAATTTATACCACATTTTCGCCGGAATCCCGCTGCTCGGACCGCCGAAAACCCTGCGATTGCCCTTAATTCGCGTCTCGTCCGGCCACGGCTTGCATTAAATAAATACGGTGCGCGCCCCGCAAACCCGCAAATTGCCTGATAATTCGAGTTGGCACGGCAATTGATTCAATTAGCCCGGCATCTAGCCTCGCGGCGGACGGAGCGGCGCGCCATTCTCTTGTTTGCCACGGCCGCAACGCCGCCCATTGTCTCTCGTATGCTCTTCCCGGCAGACAGAATAAAGCTTGGAGGTCTGGTCTATCCAATGAGTAGTCAAGCCATGTCGCAAAGCGAGATCATGCGCAAGAACATCTCGGCGGTCGTCGAGATGCAGCACAAGGTGACGAAGTCGCGGACGTTGCAGGGGCGCGTTGCCGATGTCATCACGGATTTCTCCGGCTCGATGGCCTTCGTTTATTTACATGCCGTCTGGTTTGGGCTCTGGATTCTGCTCAACATCGGGCTGATACGCCTGCCGCGCATCAGCGAGTTCGACAAGTATCCTTTCGGACTGCTGACGCTGATCGTTTCGCTGGAGGCGATATTTCTTTCGACCTTCGTGCTGATCTCGCAGAACCGCCTGGCCAGCGCCAGCGAAAAGCGCGCCGAGCTTGACCTGCAAATCAACCTCCTGGCCGAGCAGAAGGCGACCAAGGTGCTGGAGATGCTCGACCAGGTGATGCAGCAGCTCGACGGGATGAGCAGCCGGATCAACTTCAAGCATGACCCGGAGCTACAGGCGCTCAAGGTCTCGCCCGACCCGCAGGAGGTGCTCGAAGTCATCGAAGAGACGGCCAAACAGGAGGCCCAGGAGGCCATCACCAGCGTCGTCGAAGACATCACCGACGAGATGGAGGCCGTCCGCGCAGAGGTCAAGCATACCAGCGGCAAACTCGCCGACGTGACATCGGAAGTCAAACAGATCAAGCAGGAGGTCGAAGGCATCACGACCGAACAAGAGCGTATCTCGCTCAAATAAGACGGCCGCACGCAAAAGAGCAGGCACGAGGAG
>DASVWH010000007.1:0-23631 GCA_036389715.1 Pyrinomonadaceae bacterium
TAAACTGCCCGCCGGAGCGATAACGCATCGTCGCCAGCTCGTTAATAATCTGGTCGGCGGCCGGATAGATAAAATCCATGAACTCGATTTCCACTACCGGGCGCAGTCCGAGCATCGCCATCCCGATGGCCGCGCCGACGAGCGCCGTCTCGTTGAGCGGACTGTCAATGACACGCTCCTCGCCGAATCGGTCCAGCAGCCCGGCCGTCACCTGGAAGAAGCCGCCCATCGCCCCGATGTCTTCGCCGAGCAGGTAGACGCGCGCGTCCGTCGCCATCTTCAAGCGCAGGGCATCGTTGATGGCTTCGCACAGGTTCATCGAAGCGGTCTCCGGCAGCTCATCTGCAAAGGAGCCGGAAGCCTCGGACGCGGACAGTGAAATCTCCGGAATCGTTTTCATAACTATCCGAGCACCTCGTCGAGCGCGCGCCGCTGGGCTTCGAGCCTGGGCGTCGGCCTTGCCCAGACATCTTCAAACAGACTCTCGGGCGCGGGCGGCGGGCACGCCTCGGCCTCTCTAATGGCACTGTCCATAGAGGCTGACTGCTCCTTGAGAATCCCTTCCTCCCATTCGGGGCTCCACCATCCCTCTCTCTGCAAGAACTTGCGGCAGCGCAGGATGGGATCGCTGGCCTCCCAGCCCTCCTCCTCTTCAGCCGTGCGGTACAGCGAAGGATTGTCCATCGAAGAATGCAGCCCGCGGCGGTAGGTGACGGCCTCTATCAGGACAGGCCCGCCGCCCGTCCGGGCCCTGCGGGCGGCATCGAGCGTCGCGGCATAGATGGCCAGCACGTCGTTGCCGTCCACCCGCACGCCCTGGATTCCGTAGGCGATGCCCTTGGCGGCGATGGACTCCGAAGCCGTCTGCTTGCTGATCGGGACGGAGAATGCGTACTGGTTGTTTTCGCAGTAGAAGATGGTCGGCGTTCGCAGCACGCCCGCCAGGTTCAGCGCCGCGTGGAAATCGTTGGTTGATGTCCCGCCGTCGCCGAAATAGGTGATCGCAACGAGCGTTTGCCCCTTCAATTTCGCCGCGAAGGAGAGCCCCACGGCCTGCGTAATCTGTGTCCCGATAGGGCTCGAAACGCTGACGAAGTTGACGGAGCTGTCGCCGAAGTGCATCGGGAGCTGACGGCCGAGAGAGAGATCGTCGGCGTTGCCGTAGAGCTGGTTTAAGAGAGCCAGCGGCGAGCCCTTGCGAAAGAGATAAACGCCCGCGACGCGGTAAGAGGGAAAGACCCAATCCTCTGGCCGGAGCGCAAAGACCGAGCCGATCTGGTTGGCCTCCTGGCCCGTGCTCGGGTTACAGAAGGCGATGCGCCCCGCACGCTGGAGCGCGAGCACCTGCGTGTCGAAAGTCCGCACGTAGAGCATCCAGCGAAACATCTCCAGGCACAGGGCTCTGTCCGGCTTGAGAGTCGCGTCGGCAATGAAATTGCCGTCCAGATCAATCAGTTGCAGCGGCGGCGGAGCGGGCCGCGTTTCATTCACCGCTCCGTCCTCAATGGCACGGTTCATTTACTGATGGCCCTTTGCAGCGGCTCGATGGAGACCAGGGGAGGTATCGCCAGCCCGGCGGTCTCCGCAGGTTGTATCACCCGCTGAGGGGGCGGGGCAGACTCGAAAAAGTTTCGCTCCTGCGGCCTCCCGCGCAGCAGGTTGTGGAAGCTGGAGAGGAAGAATGAATGAGCATCGCGCGGCCCTTTCTTCTTCACCAGCTGCTGCCTGAGCTTGCCCATGAACCTGAAAACATGCGCCTCCGAGTTGAACATCTCGTAGCCGTATTCGAGCAGCATCTGTCCATCCTCGCGGCTCAGGTGAGGATGATTCCAAACCAGGTGCTTGCCGTCGAACTTGGACCAGTCGGAAGTGTCTATCCCGTACTTTTGAATATCATCCCAGAGGGGCGTCTCCGGGAACGGCGTCGCGATATAGATTTTCATGAAGTCTGGCTTCAACTTCTGAAGCTCCTGAAAGTCTCGCTTGACGCTTTCCACCGTGTCTCCCTCGAAGCCTATGATATAGGTCCCGGTGACGATGATGTTGCGCTCATGGAGGCGCTCAAGCATGTCAATCGTCGTTTCGACGGTCATCTTCTTCTTGATCTCTTTGAGAGTGGCGGGATTCATACTCTCAATTCCGATGACGACGCCGATCAGTCCGCTGTCATGCCACTCGTCCAGGTTCTTTCCCAGGATGTCCGACCTGGTCATGACGCCCCACGGCATCTCGTACTTGCGTAAGAGCGAGACCACTTCCTGCGCGTGTGCGCGCGAGATTCCGAAAATCTCGTCGTAGATCAGGACCACCTGCACCTCTTGCTCTTTGTAGTAGCGGATGACACGCTCGATGCTCTCCAGCGGAGTGTCAACGACGTTCGGGGCGAAGGAGGGCGTCTGGCAGAAGGTGCATTTAAGCGGGCAGCCGCGCGCCGTGTAAAGCCAGCTGGTGCGAATCATGGTGTTCGGCAGGGGCTTCAGCCCGATGCCGTCTATCAGGGGCGGGTGAATCAGCGGCCCCAGCTCGACGCCTAATTTCTCCGCTATCGGTATTTCCGAATAGCCCGTGAACACTTCGTCGAAGTTGGCCCTGATGAGCGGATTCATAGCGCCGTAGTTACCGGCCCAAAGCTCTTTGATACCCTGCTTGCGCGCGTAGTCGGCCATCTGCAAAACTTCGTTCGTCCCATCCGTGAAGAAGGAGAAGCCGACGATGTCCCAGCCGCGACTCAAAACCTGCGTGTACTCTTCCCAGGTCGGGAATTCCAGAATCTCGATTTGCGGAAAATTCTGCTTGATGAAGCGCAGGCCCGGCCACATGATTCTCGGCTGGCTCAACTGGATGGCGCTATTGCGTTTCGTGTGATAGCCGTAAAAATCGAAACCCGCCTGGTTGTGCGGCGAGACAAACAATATCCTGGGATTGTCTTTCATCTCTCCCTCCTTGAGTTCGCCCGCCGGGGCAAACTCATCAGGAACAAAGGCGGATGTGCAAATGCAGGAAGCGACGGCCTCGCAGGGCGTTTAGTGCCCGGACGCGCGTTAGGCTGGACGGGCTGACGCGCGTTCGGGTATCACTTCACCCGCTATCACTTCGTCCAGGTCGTCCGCCGCGACGGCAGACTCGACTTCCCTTCTTGACTCGCCAGCGCCATTTCCATTCCCGTTTCCATTCGCGCCCTTGCTGCTCTCGATGACCACCGGCAGCCCGTTGCGAAACGTGGTCGGCGCGTTGATCCAGCGGTCCTCGTCGCGCAGGTGCGACCAGTCGCGCGAGACCAGATACTCCAGGTTCGCGATGCTCTTGACATCGCCTTTGTATTGCCCCGTATTGCGGTTGAAGATGGCGTCCGTCGGGCACTGCTTGACACAGGCGAGACATTCCTCGCAGGCGTCCGGCTTGACCGCGACCACCGTCTTGACCTCCTCCCGCCTGGCCGCGAAGACAGCCGTCGGGCAGACCAGCACGCACTGCATACAGTTGATGCAGAGTTCCGGGTCAATCACCGGGTTGAAGAGACTCAGGTAATCACCCTCGGTCAGCCAGTGCTTGAGGCTCGTCTTGTGGAGCGGAGTGCTTCCGCATTGGTCCAGCACCATCAGCAGGATTGCGCCGAGCATCAGCACTCCCCAGAGAATGTGGTCCGAGAGAGCCCAGCCTCGCCAGAGGCCGAACGCCGTCTGCGCGCCCAACAGGATGAGCGTCTGGAGCCCGGCCCTGCGCCAGCGGCGTTCCTCCGGGAAGAACGGATAGAGGCAGAACCCGAAGAGATAGATGAGGAAGATCAGGCCGATCACGCGCCCGATGAAGGCGGGCCAGAAGATGAGTCCGAGCCCGATGGTCATCGCGTAAGCCAGCGCCGTGGCCAGCGCCTGCTCAAGGCGGTCCTGGAAGCCGAACTTGACCAGGTACATATCGCTCGTGCGCTTGAGCCCGTTCTTGATGTAGCGCGGCAGGTCGTTGAGATGCGTCGGCCCCCAGTGGATATTGAAGCCCGTCTCGCGTTTGACGGCCTGGATGTCAACGCCGGGCGCGGCATAAACCGGCGTGATGATCCGGCGATGCTTGACGATGTCCTTGAGGCCCGCGACGTTGATCGCATCAATGATGTCGTAATCAGAGAACTCGTTCATCCCGACGGCGCACCAGATATTGCAGCCCCGCGAATTGGCCACCAGGAGATAACAGTCAATGGAGCTGAGCTTGAGCTTGCGCAGGATGCGCTTGACGGTCAGCGTGTAATTGCCGCTCACGAAGACGGGCGACTTCTCGTCAGGATTCCCCACCCTGATTAAGCCGAGCTTACACGGAAAGTTGTAATAGCGAAAAAAAGTATGAAACAACTCCCAGAAGAATTCCTTGACTCGCGCCATATAGATTCTCCCTAGTGCTTTGAGGTGTCGGCTCTTAGCGGGCGTGAAGTCCTCTTGCGCCGACCTCCAATTGTGGAATCGTGATGTGGCAGGCCAGCCTCTTTCACCGGATTGACAGTCGAAAGGAGAGTGGCTCTGCCACGGCTGCTCACTGAGGATTGGTGCTCTTAAACACTGAATGTAGGCTCGGCCAGCACCTGCTGCTGCTGTTGCTGAAACTCGCGCTCGACGCCCTTTTCGGCCGCTTTCTTCTCGGCGAAGACCAGTTGAAAAGCGCTGGCCGCCGATGTCACTACGCGCTGAACGTCGAAGCCCGCCGACCGGATAATCCCGCGCAGGTCGCTGATCGGGAAGAGGGCGCGGCGCAGAAGCAGAAACTGCGGAATCCAGAAGAGGACCATGCCCGCCTGATAGACCAGGCGCGGAACCGTTTTCTCCGGCCAGACCTCGTCGGCTATCAGCAGCCGCCCGCCCGGACGCAGCAGCCGCTTACAGTCCTGAAGAATGTAGTCCAGGTACTCGCGCGGAAACTCTCCCAGGGCCATCGTCGAAGTCACGACATCGAAGCTCTCGTCCGCAAAGTGTTTGCGCAGCTGTGTGACGCTGTCCTGAATCACCGTCAAGCGGTCGCCGAGATTGGCCGCGGCGGCATTCTTTTCCGACTGCTTGAGCATGAACTCCGAAGAGTCCAGGCCCGTCACGGTGGCTCCCTTTTTGAGACAGCGAACGGCCAGCGTCCCGGTCCCGCAGCCGATGTCGAGGACGTTATCGCCGGGCCGGATTTCCTCGGCAATCTGATCCTTGATCTTGTCCAGCCGCCCGCCCGTCATGAACTTAACTGCCCAGTCATAACGCTCCGGGGCAACCTCCACGAACTTCATCCACCCGTACATCAGCATAGACGTGTCCTCCTCATCTCCGGCTTGCCCTGCCAGGTGGCAACTCCGCTTCGGGGCGGCGGACAGACCGGACACATTTTTGCCTGCGCCTAAGCTCGCCTCGTCCTGACTGAGGGCAAGCCGGTTGCTGCGACCGAAACGCAGCCGCGAGTTCACAATGTAAAGCGAATTGACGGGCCCCTGGGAGCCGCCGGACTTACGGAGTTTTCGTGATGTCGCCGGCTTTGCTGCTCGCCTTGCTGGCCGTTCGCCGGGTGCTCTCGACCTCGTCGTCCTCGCCGAAATAGACATCCGATACTCTCCTCGACGATGCCGAGAGAGTTCGATGAAATTCTTTGACGGCTTCGGACAGATTCCTCGAAAACTCGTCGCGCCAGTCGGTCACGTTCTCGGAAACCTTATGCTCGGTCGTGTAGGTAGCGGCGGCGCTCGTCAGCGCTTCGCCGAGCGACCTGACGTGCTCCATGTGAGCGAGCACACCCCTCTTCGCTAATTCAGCTTCGGATTCTCTCGATCTTCTCGGTGTTGACATTATCGCCTCTCTGAGAATGAGCAGTACCGGGCCTGGAAGCCGCCCGGCTGATCCAAACCACGACGTGCCTTCTAACCCCCGTACACGAGGCTGCTCTGCCCGCGCTCGGACTGAATCGCTCACCGGGAGGAGGGCACTTTAAGAAGGGAGCTTGATAAAATCCTGTCCGCTGCCACCGCGTTGTCGCGGTACAGTTACAGGCTCTCAATTGCCGGGAATCTCTCTTCGGATGCGCGGGATGCCCAACACGCTGGAGAGGTATCAGGCAACCCGCACAGGCAGAGAAGAACTCTCGGCGAGCTTTCCCTTGGCTACTTTAGATTAGCGCTGTGACAAGGCGGCGTGCGCCATGGTTGCGTGCGCTGCATGTGCTGGCGCTGCGGCCGAATGAAGCGCTCCTGCCCCGTGAGCAGGCGCTGCCGCTCCGGCAGCCGCTGTCGCTGGCCCCGCATGGGCCGCGTGTGCCGGGAGAGCCGCGTGGGCTGCCGGGAGGGCCGCATGAGCTGGCCCCGCGTGCGACGCGTGTGCTGGTGCTGCGTGGGCGGCATGAGCCGGGATGGCTGCGTGAGCCGGGCCCGCATGCGCGGCATGGCCGGGCGCTGCTGCCAGACCGGAGCCTCCGTGAACCGCTGCTAGAAGTAAAGGTAACATTGAGGTATCTCCTTTTGGATTAAGGTTTCCTTGCGAGGAATTTGAGTCTTCAAGAATCTAGATTCCGCAATTCTCCACCAAGACACTTGCGCCACTTGCGCCGTCAGTTCAGAGCCCGGCGCGTTGCTTTAAAATCTGACCAGGGGGCCCACCGTGTTTGATGACCTTAGTATTACTTGTACCCAGCGGAATGCATCTGTGCGAACGATAGAGGGCCACCCGCCGATTCTTCTCGAGCAAGGGATGTGTGGCTCTCTCTGGATGGCCATTGGGGCTCTTCTTTTCAAATGGACGGCTTCGCAAAGCCATCTCGATTGATTCGGGAAATCTGCCGTCTTCAGTTGCCTGAAGGTAGCACTTGACTCGCATGAGGCAATGATGTTCGTTTATCACGGAATCCGTATTCTGTCAACAACTTTCTAGGTCGAGCGCCTCTCGCTTGAAGAGCTATGACAGACGAAAATCGCGGTTTTTGCACAGTAAAAACGGCCTCATCGCAAAAGAGAGGTGTGAACGAAGAGCGCTCCAAAACGTCATTCACAAACGCTCCGCGGGCCCGGAAATCGCGCCTCCCTGCGCCTGCCGCGCCTGGACCAGCCGACACTGTCAGAGCGGCGGCCGACTGGCGACGCCGTCTTCAACGTCAGCCTCATTTTTGAGGCGCGGGACTTCGCCCTCGACGGCGCGCAGATTTCGTCGCCCGGGGGTTGCCGGATGAACGCTATTGCCCGCCCGACTGCTGGCTAAAGCATCGGCTGCGCCCGGCGGGTCCAGGAAGCCGCTGCGAATAAAGTACGAGAAATATGTGCCGAGCAGCCGATCGTCAATAGATGGGCAGGTAATGGAAGTATCGCGCAAGCCCTGCCGCGTGTTCCGGCAATCAAACCTGGGAATCTTCGCCTGCGAGTACATCTCCGGAATTGACATCTGCTTTTCGGAGACCTTCTCCGTGAAGAACGGCAAGAGGGGTTCCAGTGCATTTCCCTTTGAGTGGCTGGTGGAATCAACCAGCTCTCCCTGCCAGTCGCTGTACGCGGACTGCTCGACGGCGTATCCGAAGGAGCGCATCCAGGTCGTCAGCTCCTGCCAGTGGAGCGGGCGTGGATTGGTCAGGTGAAACGTCTTGCCGACGGACTCTGGCTGCCCGGACAGGTGAGCAATCGCCCGGCTCACATAATCGACCGGGACCATGTCGAGCGTGATGTCCAGCTCCGGCGCGCGGCCCAGTTGAATACAGCCCTTGATTAACCTGCACAGCAGGTCGTCCGTATTCCAGCGGCCCGCGCGGCTATCGCCCGTAATCAGGGCGGGACGGTAGATGCAGACGGGCAGCCCGTGGGAACGACCTGTTAGGACGAGCTGCTCGGCGACCCACTTGCTCCGTGCATAACCGAAGCCCAGGTAGAGGCTCTCGCAAGGCTCCAGCGGGTCATGCTCGCAGACGACACGCGGCTCGGTCGAATCGGCCGCGTACATGACTCCGAGCGTCGAAACGTAATGAACCGGCTTGACCCGCGCGCAGGTTGAGAGCCGCAGGACTTCCTGAGTGCCGAGCACGTTGGTGGCCCGGAGCGCCGAGTAAGGATAGAGGTAATTGACCGCCGCCCCGCTGTGATAGATGGCATCAACCTCGCCCGCCAGCAGGTGAAACTCCCCCGGCTGAAGCCCGAGCAGCGGGCGCGAGAGATCGCCCGCGACCGCGATGATTCTCGAAGCGAATTTCTCATCCCAGAGCGAATGGGCTTCCAGGTTTTCCTGAAGCCTGCGACGGCCCGCGCCCGGCTCCGAGCAGCGGACCAGGCAATAGACCCTGGCCTCGGTTTGCCGCAGCAGCTCATAAAGCAGAAAAGCTCCCAGGTAGCCAGTCGCCCCGGTCAGAAAGATCGCAGCGGGCTCTCGGACCTGGTGCAGCGGCCCGAGCGCGGCGTAGATGGCCGGGTCGAGGACCGCATCGTCGCTCATTTTCCGGCCGTTACCATGTCCGGCAAATCTGACGGCCGCTTCGTCGGGGCCGGAATCTTCGACGCAGGAACGCTGCTGCCGGGCCAGGTGAGCGGCCAGCTCAGCGATGCACGGATACTCGTAAAGAATGGTCGGCGAGAGCCGTAGACCGAGCCACTCCTCTAAGTCTCCGACCATCCCTATGCCCTGCAAAGAGCCCAGGCCGTAACCGATGAAGGGCTCGCGCACGTCAATCGCATCCGCGTCAAACCCGAGCATCGCGGCGAGCTGAGAGCACAGCCAGGCGCTAATCTCTTCGCTCGTGCGAGTTATCCTCTGAAGCGATTCGGGCCGGGCCGGGCCGCTCTTCGGGGAGAGATTCAAAGGGCTGTTATCCATACTGTTCATGGCCCACCCTTCTGAACTCTTCCAAAGTCCCTTTGAGAAAAGCGTCGCGGCAGGCGTGGCGCTGGACCTTACCGCTGGAGGTCTTCGGGAGAGTTCCGGCCTTGAGCAGGACCAGGGCGTGCACCTGTACTTCGTGATGCTCCGCGACCGCGCTACGGACGGCCCGCTGCACCTCCTCGACCTTGAGCAGGAGGTGCTCTTCCGTGTGAAGATGCGCTGCCAGCAGGTGAGGCTTGAGCCCCGTCTGGCGTGGGCGCTCGATTTCAGCGACGACGGCCAGCCGCTCTTCGCCCGCCACCTCGACGGAGAAGGCCGCGGAGCAGTTGGCCTTCAATAACGGGTGGCTCTTTTCCACTGTGCATTCGATGTCCTGCGGATAATGGTTACGGCCCGTGATGATAATCAGGTCCTTCAGACGGCCCGTGACGAAGAGGTCGCCGTTTCTCAGGAATCCCAGATCGCCCGTGCGCAGAAAGGGCCCCTCGCCAGTATCGGCCAGGTAGGCGTCAAAGGTGCGCGAACTCTCTTCTGGCCGGTTCCAGTAGCCGCGTGCGACGCTCGGGCCCGAGACCCATATCTCGCCGACGCGATCAGGCGCGCACGCGGTCATCGTCTCCGGGTCAACGATTAATATCTTCTGGTCCAGGAAAGCCTGCCCGCAGCTGACCAGGACGCACGCGTCCTCTTTGTCCGCCGGGTAATCTGCCGCAGGAGCGGTCGCATCGTAATCAACGACGCGGTCATGCTCTAGCTGTGATCGTTTGACCGTGTGCAGGACGGGGCGATTGTCCAGGCCAGCGCCGGAAACCAGGAGCGTGGCTTCTGCGAGCCCGTAGCAGGGATAGAAGGCTTCGCGGCGAAAGCCGCAGGGCTCAAAGGCTGCGGCAAAGCGGTCCAGGGTTTCATGGCGGACGGGCTCTGCGCCGTTGAAGGCTATCTCCCAGCTGCCGAGGTCCAGTTCCCGGCGCTGCTCCGTCGTAATCTTACGCGCGCAGAGATCATAGGCGAAGTTGGGGCCGCCGCTGGTCGTCGCCCTGTACCTTGAGACGGCGCGGAGCCAGCGGACGGGCTTGAGCAGAAAGGCAGAGGGCGACATCAGGATGCAGGTCGCCCCCAGGTAGAGCGTCTGAATCATGTTCCCGATGAGCCCCATGTCGTGATAAAGCGGCAGCCAGCTAAGAAAGACAGAGTCCTCCGTCTGCCGGATGGCGGTGCGGATCATCTCCTGGTTATGCAGCAGGTTACCGTGACTGACCATCACGCCCTTGGGCAGCGCCGTCGAGCCCGACGTGTACTGTAAGAGTGCCAGGCTCTCGCTGTCGATGTCGGGGACGACCCACTTTTCGCCCGCCGGGCCCTCCGTATTGTCCGTCGTCAACCAGCGCATGCAGTGTAAATCCGGGGCTTCGGCGAGCAGGCTGCCCGCGCGGTAGAGGATGTTGGAGGTCGTCAGGGCCACGGCCGGACGGGCGTCGCCCGCGATGGCTCGCAGCTTGGAGAGAGTTCGGTGGAACCTGGGCGGATAGGCCGGGACCGCCACGGAGCCCGCATAGAGGCAGCCGAAGAAGGCCGCCACGTATTCAGGGCCCGGCGGGTAGAGCAGGAGGACGCGTTCCCCCTGCGCCTGCAATCTCTGGAGTTGTGCGCCGATGGCGCGGGCCTGGGCGTCCAGCTCTCCGTAGGTCAGGCTCAGCTCTTCGGTCTCTCCGTCCGGCAGGAAAAGATATGCTCGCCGCTCGGGCTGTCGAAGTGCCCTCCGGCGGAGAAGATTGACCAGCGTGGAGCATTCAATGGACATGGCTCTAAAGCGTCCGGCCATCCTCCCGCGCCATCCGCGAAGGCTCTTCATGAGGCAAGCTATGCGGCAGACGCCGAGATGCCCCGAGAATAGAGAGGCGAGGGCTGAAGTCTTGAGGGCAGCGATGATGCGGAGACACAGTGAATGGCCTCCGTCACATGCTTTATCGGTGCCAGGGCTTTCTTCACAGGCCATCGCCCGTGCGGACGATGGCCTGCAAACATTTCGGTGCTCGAACTACTGCGTCTCTCCGCTCAGCCTGACGATGTGCTGCCCGCCTTCAAAGAGCGGCAGCGGCGCGATGTCTCTTTCGGCGACGCCGATCTCTTCGATGGAGAGCGTCGGGAAGTGTGCCCGGTCAAAGACCTCGTGCAGGTTGGACTGGACGACGCTCGGCATGGCGACCTGCGCCCCGACCTCATTCTCCTTGCCCTTGGCCAGAATGAAGCGGTAGCTCTCCTGCGGGTCGAGCGTGACTACTTTCCAGGCCTCCTGCTGCCCGTCCGTGTAGTGCCGCCGGTGATAAATCCTGGTCGGCACGTCGCCGGTATTGAGAACCTGTGCGTGGGCCGAGCGAATATCGCCGTGCCAATCAACCGCTTTCACTTCCAGTCCTTCGCGGGGGATATCCTCGACGGTGGGGACGGGCTGACTCGGCGGCATGAGCTTGAAGTGAGCGTCGCGGCCGCACTTGCGGCAATGCCCCTGCTGGTCCAGGCCGACGTTGACGGCGTTGAGCCCGTAGCGCGTGACCAGCTCCGTCTCACAGCCGCGGCAGAACGTGTTCGAGAAGGGCGTGTCGTAGACGTTGCCGACGTAGACGTGCTCCATCCCCATGTCCAGACCGGCCTCGCGGGCCTTGATGAGGCGCGGGATGGGCGTGCGCGTCGTGTCGCGCATCCTGTAGTCGGGATGAAAACGAACGTAGTGCAGCGGGACGGTCGAATCCAGCTCGGTCAGAATCCAGTTGGCGATCTTGCGTGCGGTCGCTTCGTCGTCGCTAATATCTGTAATCATCAAGGTGCTCAACTCGACGTGCTTGCCCGCTTTGAAGACCTGCTTGGTGGCTTCGAGCACGGGCTCCAACTGCCCCTTCGTGATTTTCCTGTAATACTCGGGGTCCATTGACTTGATCGAGATCGAGAAGATGTCCATGAAGGGCAGCAGCTCTTCGACGGCCTCCGCCGTGATGTAGAAAGCCGACTTGTAGAGGTTGATGATTCCGGCCTTTTGAGCGATTGCGGCCGTATCGCGGACGAACTCATGCCAGACGACCGGGTCGTTATAGGTCCAGGAGATACACCTGATGCCGTGGCGCAGCGCCATGTCCACCACGCCCTCCGGCGTGTAGTAGTAAACGTCCTTGTCCGAGACAAAGCGGGCCTGCGAGGTCTTCCAGTTATGGCAGTAAGAGCAGTTCATCATGCAGCCGATATTGCCCATCGAAAGAATCCGCTCGCCCGGGGCGTAGTGATTGACGGCCTCGGTCTCAATGGTCTCCTCGGTCGCGTGAACGCTCTTCCCGTAGTTCAGGCTGACGAGGCGTCCATTACGGTTGGCGCGCACGCCGCAGAAGCCGTGCTGCCCCTCCTTGATGGTGCAGTTACGTGGAGAGAGGTGGCAGCGAACGACGCCGTTTTCCAGAATCTCTTCAAGTCGGGCGGGATGAGATGTCTCTTTCCAATTAGGCATGGCAGGTGTCCTTTCAAGTGAAGATTGCTGCAAGTATCTGCGCTCGGAAGCCCATCATTGCTGAGCCCCCTTAGTATCTCTGCAAGCAGCGGGAAGATAATCAACCCCGTGGTTTACACAGCATTTCAATTAGAGAATTGAAGTCGAACCACGGACACAAAACGGCGAGCAGTGGACGGAGATGAAGACTTTAGAGTCTTAAAAGCAAAGCAGAATTCAGAGCAGGAAGTGGCGAGGAAGAGGCGCGCCTTATCGTCGTGCGTTGAGCCAATCTCGCTGGTCCAGACTACCTAATCATCTGCTTAGTAGAGGTCAAGCGTGCCAATTAAGTTAGGACGCTGAAGCTAAGTCCACTGGTACACGCGCATCATACATCTGTTTCGTCTATTGTCAATAATTAATTCACGGCTGAAGGTTAAGCAGGCCGTGCAAAATAATTGGCATGTCCGCCGCGCCCGTCATTCCCGCCCTTTTTGCCGCAGCCGGGAGCGATAATTAGCAGCGTGGCAGGCTCGTCGGGCCCTCCCCGCGCAGGGACGGGCAGCGGGCGGCCTGCGCTCTTCTCTTGCTCTTCATCTTCCTCTTACTTCGCGTCGTTCGACTTGAGACAGCATGAAGGTGGTCCGTCTACGGACAATCAGGGCGCGGGATTCTCAAGGGCGGACGCGGCGGACCGCTCTCAGGGAAAGAGCAGCGTCAATAGTGTGATAGCGGTGGCGGTGATGAGCGCGCGGCGGTTAATCCGTCGAGCCTTTTCGCGGAGCTGCCCGGCCAGACTTTCGTCAACCTTCTCTTCTCCGCCGTCCAGGTTGCGCGTCCCGCGCGCGGCCATCGAGATTCAAGTCTTCTCGCGCGCCTGCAACAGCCCCAGCCCCGCCATCCAGATGGGGAAAAAGACGATTGCACGCGACCAGCGCGGCGCTTGCATGACGACCAGCAGGAAAGCCAGGCCGACGCCGACCGTTAGCGCGACGATGCCGAGCAGCCGCCGTTTACGCTGCTCGCGCGGGCCGATGTTGATGGCGACGGAACTCATCTGTTGCGGGCGGCGTGAGGTCATCCGGGTTCGTCTCGCGGAGGTCATACGAGTGTGTCTTGCCAGGGCGATACGTCGTCTCATTGCTCATCGGCGCGCAGGGTCGCCAGCGGCTGCCCGGCCGTCACGCGCTCGCCGACCTGCGCGTTAATGACGCTCACGGTCCCGGCGGAAGAGGCGCGCGCCGCGACGAGCTGCTCGGAGAGTGCGGCGGTGGCGGGCTGAGAGCCCGGCGTCGGCTGGCGGGCCGCGACGAGATGGTCCTGCGCGTTTTTTGCGGCGTCCCTGGCCTGCTGAAAACGCTGCTGCGCGCGGTCATAATCGGCGCGCGCGCCCTCCAGTTGTGCGGGCGAAGCATCGCCGGAAGCGACGAGCGGCGTCAGGCGCTGCACCTCGACCTCTGTTCGCACCACTTCGGCCCGCGCCGCTTCAATCGCCGCCTCGGCCGACTTGATGTTTCTCCCGGCGCGGGCGACAGGGTCTTCCGTGCGGGCCTGCGGCGTATCCTTGGCGACGGTGCGGACGGCAATCTCGACGATGGGCGCGCCTTCGTTGACAGACATCCCCTCGCGCACCAGGACGCGGCGGACCTCCCCGGACGCGGGCGCATTGACGATGATGACCCCGCGCGACTCCGAAGCATTGCCGCCGCCCGAAGATTGGCAGCCGGACAACGCCGCGAGCCCTGACAGCCAGAGCACGGCCAGCGTGGCCCGCACTTTCGGCAAGCGTGAAGCCGCTGGCAGAAGATTATTTGTCATTCCTGCCTGCTCCTGTAGCTGCGCCGCCTGGGCTCGGCTCGCCCTCTGTCGGCGTCGTGCGGAAAGCGCCCGTGACGCTTCCGGGCTCCGGGCTCATTTCAAGCTCACGCCTGGGGGCATCGGTTATCACGGCGACGTTGTTGGCCGTGAGCGTGCTGCCTGTGGCGCGCTGAAACTGCGAGATGGACTTGTTGAGGTCCGTCTGCGCTTGCAGTTCGCGGGCGCGCGCCGCGAGCAGGTCCGTCTGTCGTTGGAGGACTAGAAAAACGGTGGTCGTGCCCGCGCGGAACTGCCTCTGCTCGCTCTCGAACTGCTGCTCGGCGGAAGAGCGCGCGGCCGCGGCGGAAGCGAGTCGCGCTTCTGCCGAGCGCACTGCCTGAAGAGAGTTTCTGACCTCGGCTTCGACCAGCTGCTCGGCCTGCTTGAGCTGGTCAGTAATCCGGTTGCCCTGCGCGAGCGCGGTCCCGAGGTTGGCCTGGGCCGTGCGGTTCCTGAGCGGCAGCGCGATGCGCACGCCGACGCGCGCCGTCGGGTAGTTCTGCCCGATTAGATTTCGCAGCGACTGCGTGTAGCCGCCGATCAGGTTGGGCGCGACCGAAGAGGTTGAACCGGAGGACGCCAGAGGCTCAAGACCTGCGAGCAAGGAGAGTTCGTTGACCCTTTGTGTGAGCGCCGAATTAGCGCCCCCGGTCGAGGTCTGGCCCGGCTGGACCAGCGTCCCGGCGAGCCCCGCCGTCGTGTACGTCCCGACCAGATCAAGCTGCGGCTTCGTCTGCTCGCGGAAGTAGCGAACGTTGATGCGGTTGATGTCGGCGTTCGTTTTCAGCTGCGCCAGCTCAAGCCTGTTATCGAGCGCGGCCCTGACCGCCGTTTCGAGCGGAACGCGCGGGGCTTCGAGGCTGACGGGCGTGACGGGCGTGATGGCGCGCGCCCAGAGCGCCTCCGTGCGGTCCGGGAGAATCAGGGTCTTGAGCGTGTTTTCGGCCTGCGTGACGGATTCCTGCGCCGTGTAGACGTTCTGCTCAAAGGTCGTCACCTGGGTCGAGGCCGCAACGATGTCTATCGGGGCGAGCACTCCCTTCTCGACCAGCCGCTGGTTGCTCTCGACCTGCACGCGCGCCTGCTTGACGGCGTCAATCTGGACCTGCAAATTCCTCAGCGCGAAGGCCAAATCCCAGTAAGCCTGCTCGACCTGCGTAATCACGTCGATGGCGCGCTGGCGAAACTGCGCGTCGGAGAGAGAGAGATTCCGCTTGGCGATCTCTATCTGGCGGCGGTTGTTGTCAAAGCGCAGCCCGCGCAGGAGCGGCTGCGTGTAGGTCAGCGTGAAGGCGGTCGGGAACTGCGGGTTGAGCCTCACGTTCTGGTTGGTGGTCGTCAATCGCGTCGAAGAAAAATCCAACTGGTAAGAGCCTCCCGCGAAGGGCGAGAAACCGCCGAGGCGGACTGCGCCGGTCTCGTCGGTCTGCGTCACAGCGCCGCTCGCGCCCGCGCCGCCGAGCGTCGAGCTGGTCGGCGTCGTCTGTCGCTCATAGTAGTTCTCGGACGAGAGCAGAGGGTCGTAAACGCCGCGCGCCGCGCGCAGATTGTATTCGGCAATCTGCACGTCTATCCGCGACTCGTCAATGTCGTTGCTGTTCTTGAGCGCCAGCCTGATAGCATCATTCAAAGTGAGCGGCGCTTGGTCCGCCACGTTGACGCCGACGCGCTCGGCGGAGGGCAGCGGGCGCTGCGGCGCTTGAAAGTTGGGCGCAATCGGCGGCGCATCGGGCGGCAGCTCGGCCGGGGCGATTCCGCCGGACGTACCGACATTTTGCCCGGGCGTCTGCGGCACACCCGGCTGCGCGTTGCCGCCGGGTGAAGCTGGCTGGTTCGGCTGCTGCGGGGCAATGGTTCCGGCAGGGCTGGCCGTCGCTGGCAGGCCGCTTGATGGCCTCGTGCCGGGCGTCTGCGGCGTAGCGGGACGCGGCCCCTGCGTGTTGGGCGTCGTCTGCTGCTGCTCCTGCTGCGGTCCCGTCTGCGGCTGTGCGCTTTGCTGGGCCTCGTTGCTCGGCCGAATGGTAGAGCCCGCGGCGTTTGGCGGAAGCGGGGTGGCGGCGGGCTGCGGCGCGGTCGTCTGCTGGCCCTGCGACGAGGTAGTACCGGCGGGCGGGGACTGCTGCGGCGACGAGCTGGGCGTCGGGCTCGGCGGCGGGTTCTGTCCGAGGGCAGCGCCCTGCCAGACGATGAACGCCGCCAGCAGCAACGTCATTCTCGACAGAGAGAGATTCATTAATCGCAACCCGGGCATCACACGCCGCGCGCACTCAATCACCTGAAGCTTGATCGACATATCTATCCTTTGGGGTACTGCCGGTGGCAGGCTTAATGGCTTTAGTCTGACGGGAGAACTTGCCTGCGAGGCCCGCAGTGGCTTGCGCCAGACGGCGTCCCGCGCCGTTCTTAAAGTTGCCGACCCTCCCGCCGATGTAGCCCCAGACGCGAGAGTCCTTGGCATCCTCGAAGAGCGAGTAGAAGACGGGCACGGCCAGCAGCGTCAGGAGCAGGCAGAGGGTCTGCCCGCCGACGACGAGCACGCCGATTGAGCGGTTGGTCGCCGCGCCCGCGCCGGAGCCGACGATGAGCGGAATCATGCCGGCGACGAGCGCGATGGTCGTCATCAGGATCGGGCGCAGGCGGTCGCGGTTGGCTTGCAGGATGGCGCTGTAACGCTCCATCCCGTGCGCGCGCAGCTCGTTCGTATGGTCAATCTGCAAGATGGCGTTCTTCTTGACGCTACCGAAGAGCAGGAGGATGCCGAGCGCCGAGAAGATGTTGAGCCGCTGCCCGGCGATCATCGTCGAGAGGAGCGCGAACGGAATCGAGAGCGGCAGCGTCAGGAGGATGGTCACGGGGTGTATGAACGACTCGAACTGCGCGGCCAGAATCAGGTACATGAAGACGAACGAGAGCAGGAAGGCCAGCATGAAAGACTTGTTGGCGCGCTGCAACTCCTTCGACTGGCCCGTCACGCCCGTCTGGTAGCTGGGCTCCATGTTCAGTTCGGCGGCGTAACGCTGAATGGCTACGAGGGCGTCGGCTTCCGAGCCGTTGGGCGCGAGACTCGCGGAGATGGTGACCTGCCGCTGGCGATTGAGGCGGTCAATCGAGGCAGGGCTTTCGCCCTCTTCGAGACGCACTAGTTTCTCCAGGCCGACGGTCCCGCCGGAAGAGGACGCGACCGTGAAGTTGCTCAGGTTCTCGCGCGTGCGGCGAAACTCTTCGCCCGCACGGACGACCACGTCGTACTGGTCCGAGCCTTCGCTGAAAGTAGTGACGCGCTGCCCTGCGGCCAGGGTGTTGAGCACCTGCGCCACGTCGCCCGCCCGGACGCCGAGGTCCGCGGCGCGCTGCCGGTCAATGATGATTCGCACTTCGGGACTGCTCAACTGGAGCGAGCGGTCGGCGTCGCGGAAATTCTCGTCCTTCTTGATGCGCTCGACCAGTTTGTTCGAGTACTCGTCGAGCTTCTGAATGTCCGGGCCGCTGATGTAGAAGCCGAGCGAAGACCCGCCGCGCCCCTGGCCCAGGCTCGCGCCGATTGAAGACCCGCCCGACGCAGAGATGACGTACTCCTTCGGGTACTTCCTTTTGCGTATCATGTCGCGTGTGCGCTGAATCAGGTCTGCCTGCGAGAACTTGCGCTCGGCCACCGGCCGCAGCCTGACCTGGACGGAGCCCGTATTGGGCGAGCCGCCGCCGCCGAAGCCCCCGGCGTTGACCAGCGTGCTCTCGATGCCGGGAATCTGCTCGCGCAGGTCGCGCGCGACCCGTTCCAACACGGACTGCGTCGCCGCCAGGCTCGTGCCCTGCGGCGCGCGCAAAGATACCTGGAAAGCGGACTCGTCTTCGTCGGGCAGGAAGTTGTAGCCGACGAGCCGGTACAGCGGCCCGATGGAAGCGACGACGATCACGCAGATGACGACGATCACCCAGCGGTGCGCCATTGACCACCTGAGCATCCACATGTACGAGCGGTCAATCGGGCGATAGAAGCGCCCGCCCTTCGACCCGCCGTGCGACTCGGCGTGCGCGGCAGGCGCGTCGCGGCGTTCCGGTTCCGCTTCCAGAGTTGACTCCGGCCCTCCGGCCCGCAACTGCGCACCGGCAATCGCGGTCTGCTCCCCGAGCGGCAGGCCTTCGGGTGTCACGGTCTGCTTCGGAGGCTTGATCCAGCGCGCCGCCAGCATCGGCGTCAGCGTGAAAGAGACGATCAGCGAGACGGCAATCGCGGCGGCCGAAGTCAGCCCGAACGAAGACATGAAGCGCCCGACGATGCCGCTCATAAATCCTACCGGAATAAAGACTGCGAGCAGCGAGAGGGTCGTCGCCATGACGGCCAGTCCGATCTCGCGCGTGCCTTCGATGGCCGCCTGGAAGGGATGCATGCCCTTCTCTTCGACGAAGCGATAGATGTTCTCTAAAACCACAATCGCGTCGTCAATGACGATGCCGACCATCAATGTCAGCGCGAGCATAGTCATCTGGTTGAGCGAATAGCCGAGCGCCGAAATCAGCGCGAAGGCCGAGATGATGGAGGTCGGAATGGCGAGCGCGGCGATGATGGTCGAGCGAAAATTCCAGAGAAAGAGGAAGACTATCAGGGCGGCGAGCAGGCCGCCGACGATCAGGTGCTCTTCGATGGCGTGCAGGCTGGTCTCGATGAATTCAGACTGGTCACGCGTGACGACGATTTTAAGGTCGGGCGGCAGCAGCGGCGTAATCTCCGCCATCCGCTGCTTGACGCCGTTGATGACGGCGATGGTGTTTGCGCCCGACTGCTTGCGGATGCCGAGCGAGACGGAAGGCACGCCGTCGAGCGATGCCGCGGAGGTCGGGTCAACGCCGCTGTCCTCGACGCGCCCGATGTCGCTGATCTTGACCGGATAGCCTTTTCTGGTCGTAATGACGATGTTATTGAAATCCTCGACTTTGGCGACGCGCGAGAGCGTGCGCAGCGTGACGGTGCGCGCGCCCTCGTCGAGCCGCCCGCCGGGCAGCTCCAGGTTCTGCGAGCGCAGGGCGGCCGTCACTTCCGTCACCGAGAGGTTGAAGGCGCGCAGCCTGTCCGGGTCAACGTAAATCTTAATCTCGCGCTCGCGTCCGCCGAAGACGACCACTTCACCGACGCCGTCGGCCGATTCGATGCGCTCCTGAATCTGGTTCTGCACGAGGTCCGTCAGCTCGATGGAAGAGCGCGGCGCGCTGATGGCGTAAACGAGAACGGGCTGCGAGTCGGGGTCGGATTTCCTGACGACGGGCGGGTCGGCGGTCTCCGGCAGGCGGTTGATGACCGTGCTGAGCTTGTCGCGCACCTCCTGCGTCGCGAGGTCCGGGTCTTTCTCAAGGTTGAAGTTGATCGTGACGTTCGAGCGGCCCTGTGCGGAGGACGAGCGCATCTCGTCTATGCCGGGCACGGTGTTGACTGCGCCTTCGATGATGTCTGTAATCTCCGTCTCGATCTCCTGCGGAGCCGCGCCCGTATTGGTCGTCGAGACGGAGACGGTCGGGATGTCAATCTTCGGGAAGCGGTCAACGCCGAGCGTGAAGAAGGAGAACCCGCCGACGACCGTCAGGATCAGGATGATGACGGTCGCGAAGACGGGACGCCGCACGCAAATTTCAGCCAGCTTCTGCATAATTCAAATCTCGGTTTGAAGTCCAATAATTCAAAGCTCAAGGCTTGAGGGCGCAAAGTCGTGGGCTCACAAAAGTACCTTTGAGCTTTGCGCCCTCAAGGGCTCAACCTTACGGCTGCGGTCTGACGCGCGCGCCCTCGAAAAGCTGCTGGAGATTGCTGGTCGCCACGACCTCTTCCGGCTCGACGCCCGAAATGATCTGGATCATCTCCCCTTCTTCGGTCCCGATCTGCACGACGCGCAATTTCGCCGTCTCTTCCTTAATCACGAAGACGCGGTACGACTGTGTATTCTGGTCGGAGAGAACGGCCGCGCGCGGCACGTAAACGACGCGGTTACCGCCCTGGCGGACGATGCGCGCCGTGACGAACATGCCGGAGCGCAGCAGGTTCTCGCTGTTCTCGATGCTGGCCTCGACGGTGGCCGCGCGCGAGGCCGGGTCAATGGCCGGATTAACCGCCGTCACCTGCCCCGCGAACTTTCTCTCGCGGAAGGCGTCTACTTCCAGCGAGACGCCCATCCCCTGCGTGATGTAAGGCGCTTCTGCCTCGGCCACCTGCAACTGCAACTTGATGGGGTTGGTCCGCAAGACCGTCGCCACGATTGACGAAGGCGTCACGTATTCGCCGACGGCGATGGGGCGGTTGCTGACGAACCCGGAGTAGGGAGCGCGGACCGTCGTATCGCTGACGGCCTTCTGTGCGATGGCCACCTGTGCGCGCGCGGACTCGACGCCCGCCTGCGCCGTCTGAATCGCCTGGTTGCTCTGGCGGGCCGTATTGACAGCGGATTCGAGCTGCTGCCGCGCGCTGTTGACCTGCGCCCGCGCAGTGTCGCGCTGCGTGCGGTACTGGTCATAGACGCTGAGCGAAACGTCGCCCGTCTCGACCAGCTCGCGGTAACGCTTCTCGTTGGCCTCGGCCAGGCGTAACTGCGCCTGCGCCTGTTCGAGATTGGAACCGGCGGCGCGCACTTCGGGAATCGAGCTGGCTTCAAAATTACCGCCCGCCCGGAGGCCCAACCTGGCCTCGGCCTGGCGGACTCCGGCGATGGCCTGCTGCACCCCCGCCTGTGCCTGTTGCAAACGCAGGCGCGCGTCCCTGTCGTTGAGCCGCGCGATGGTCTGGCCCTGGCGGACAAAGGCCCCGACGCTGACCGGCGTCGAGATTACCTGGCCGGACGTTTGCGGCGCAACATCGGATGTTTCGTCGGCGATCAGGCTGCCCGTCACCTGGATGTAAGACGGCACTTCGCGGACAGTGGCCCGCGCCGTCGTGACCATTACAGGCGCTGCATCAACGGCCCTCGGCTCTCCCCTGGACTCTGCCGCGCCGCCCTCTCTGGCGGTCGCTTTGGCCTTCGGCTCGGAGCGCGAGCAGGCCGCCCCGACCAGCAGCAAGGCGAACATTAAGCCGGGGAATGCGGCAGACTGAATCCGGCCAGAGAGAGATGAAAATGACATAAGCAGCCCTTTGTACCCTTTTTATCTGAAGACGCTCCGCGCCGGTCCCCGGTTACAGAATTTTTAAAAGTCGCGGGCGCTCAAGCCGGTCGAGAATAATACGCACTATGGTATACGTAACGGGGCCGAATATCATCACAAGAAGTTTGCGATTAAATGTATTACAGTGTCGAAAGAGACTACCGGGTCGGGAGGTGAAATCAATGGATGAATGGCTGAACGAGAGAGCCCGGAGGCTGCGCGAGTTCTTCGGGCTCGGCGAGGGCCTGCAACTGGCCGCGACCGGAGGCGTGCCGCCGCTCCCCGACCCGGCGATTGCACAGGGCCTGGCTCATTTTAATATTGAATGGCAGCTCATCCCCGCGGCGGAGGCCGTTCCGCTCGACGATGCTTACATGGCGCGGCTCTACCCGTTGGCCCCGCGGGATTTCACGCGGCCGCACGAGCGCGGCCCGAGCTACCGCGACCGCCTCTCTGAAGGCCACAGGCAGCACCAGGGACGCGTCCTCGGCGTCGAAACGACCATCAAGCCGCGTTACCTGCCCAACAAGCGCCAGTTTTACGGGACGACTTACGGGCACGACGCCACGGCCGATCCCTTCGCAGCCTACATGGGCCGCGCCGGGATGATGAACGGCACGCGCTACGATCACAACTACCTGTCGCTGCGCGAATTCATCCGCGTCGTCAGCGAAGACTGGCGCGCACGCTCACTGCTGCCCGCTGGCTACCGCGTGACGGTCTGCCCGCCCGCCGTCTTCAACCTCGTCGGGACCATCTTTCATCCCGAGTGGAGCGCGACCGAAACCCTTGAACTAGGCTTCTACCGCGACGCGCAGGGCAACGCTACCTGCTACGCGGTCGGCTCCAACGCGCCCGGCGATTTCTCATACATCGCCGAAGTCGAGGGCGAAGCCGAATGGTCACTGATGGGCTTCCGCCTCGCACTCGTGCCCGATCAATAAAAAGAAGTGATGAGTGATGAGTGATGAGTGATGAGAAGGAAAGACGGACCCTCTTACTCATTACTCATCACTCATCACTCATCGCTTCAGAAAGTCGTAACCGGCGGCGCGCGGCGTTCGTCTTACATAATAACTGGCCGGATTGAGGCGCGCTTCTCCCCTCGCGTGCCTGCTCGCGGCTTGAGAAAGACAATTCACTATTAAATGGAGAGTAAGAACAGATGAAACTCAATGGCTCCAGGAAGCTCATAGCAGGCGGCGCGCTGGCCGGGGTGATGGCCCTGGCGGGAGTCGCCGGATTCGCGCAGCAGCAGGGGAACGCGCAGGGACAGGGCGTCGGCGACAGGCAGCGCACCGAGCGCCAGTGGGGGCGCGGCGGCGGCAAGGGCGGTCGTCACGGCATGGAGCGCGGCGGCTTCGGAGGCCGCTTCGCCGAAAAGCTCAACCTGACGGACGCGCAAAAGGAACAGATGAAGCAGATCGCCGCCCGCTATCGTGAGAGCACGAGGGCGCTGCGCCAGCAGGGACGCGGCGGTCGTTTAGACCTCTTCAACGGCGGCACGTTTGACGAGGCGGCGGTCCGCGCAGCGGCGCAGGCCAGGGCCAATGCTCGCGTCGAGATGGAGGTCGCGCGGGCGCGCATGATGTCTGAGATGTACGCCGTCCTGACGCCGGAACAGAAGGCGCAGCTCGCGGCCGAGCGCCAGCAGCGTGAACAGCAGCGCCAGCAGTGGCGTGCCAATCGCGGCGCGAAGACAGGCCAAAATCAGTAAGAGCCGGGCCGGGCGCGGCGGGGGCCGCACTAAGGCGGTCGCGGGTCTGATCGTCGCCGCTCAGAACGGCTCCGCCTGGCAACAGGCGGCAACTCGACGGCAGCTCTCTAAACGGGGCTGCCGTCTTATTTTCGCCGGAGGCGAAGCTCAGAGGATGATTGACGCGGCGGAGAGACAAAGCGCCCGGCGGCGGTTAATATCTGATGGACGAGATGACAGATAACTCCGACCCCGCGCCGCTTTCATCGCCCGCAAGCCCGCTTGCCGAACCGACCGACATCGAGCTTGTCGCGCGCGTCCGCACGGGCGACGAGGAGGCGTTTGAAGAGCTTTTCAATCGTCACAGGCGGCGCGTGTCGCTCATCGCCAGCCGTTTCTTTCGCCAGCGCGAACAGATCGAAGAGGTCATCCAGGAGAGCTTTACGAAAGCCTATTTTGCCCTCTCGGACTTTTCCAGCCAGCAGGAGAGCTCTTTCGCCTCATGGCTGGCGCGCATCGCCTTCAACGCGGCCTACGACGAGCTGCGCCGGATTAAGCGGCGCGGCGAAAACGTGATGAGCGATTTCTCCGAAGAAGAGGCCGCGAGCATGGTCGAGCGGGTCAACGCCGCCAAGGCCGGGGACAATATCGAGTCGGCGACCGTCACGCGCGACCTGGCCGGG
>DASVWH010000008.1:0-25769 GCA_036389715.1 Pyrinomonadaceae bacterium
ATGGTCTCGCGCGCCGTCTTGCTCGCCGTCGGCAGCGGCGCTGACGGCTTCTGCCAGTCGCCGAAGAGTCTCTCGGCGAGCTTGAAAGCATCCGCCGCACGGACATCGCCGCCCAGCACGAGCACCGCGTTGTCCGGTCGATAATAGGTCGAATGGAATCTGACTATGTCGTCGCGCCGGATGCGCGCGATTGATTCGGGCGTGCCCGTCAGCAGGTGTCCGTAAGGCGTCTCGCCGAAGATAACGCGCGAGGCGATGAAGCCCGCGAGCGAGCCGGGCTGGCGCAGCGCGACGCGCAGCTGGTCCAGCAACTGCTGGCGCTTGCGCTCTATCTCCTCATCCTTGAAGGCCGGGCGGCGCACAACGTCCGCGAGAATCTCCATCGCCGGGGCCAGGCGCGACGACATGATGACGAGGTTCGCCGAAGAGGCATCCCAGCGCCCGCCCGCGTCGAGCGAGCCGCCGAGGGCTTCTATCGCTTCGGCGATCTGCGGCGCGGTACGCGCGCTCGTTCCCTGCGTCAAGAGCGCGGCCGTCAGGTTGGCCAGGCCGGGCAGGTTCTGCGGGTCAACTTCGCCGCCGTTCTTGATTAAAAGCTGCGCAGAGACGAGCGGCATCCCGCCCTTCTCCGTCGTCCGCTCGACGACGATGACGCGCAGGCCGTTCTTCAGAGTCGTCTCGGCGGGCGTCGGCAGGACGGGCGAGCGCGGGGCCGCGGGCGCGGGCGGCGTCTCCTGCTGCGCCAGGGCGGAAGTCCGGGCCAGACCCAATAGCAGGGCCATGAGAAAAATGGTCGAAGCAGCAGCGCGGCTGGAAACTTTGAGTGCATTCATAAAAATCTCGGGTGCGTTCATAATGGTCTCCTCCATGACGTATCGCATCAGCGTCCGGCGCGGGTGCGGGCGGCCGTGCGCGTCAACGGCTGGCCGGGCACGTTCAGACCGGACGCGGACGCAGCGGGTTTCATGGATTCCGGCAGGTAATAGATGACCACGCGATTCGTCTCGGAAAAGTATTTCCGCATCACGCGCTGCACGTCGGCCGCCGTCACCTTCTGGAGGCGTTCGAGGTCCGTGTTGACGCGGTTCGGGTCGCCGAGCAGGACGGCGGCCTGGCCGAGCGCCTGCGCCTTGCCGTTGCTCGTCTCACGCTCGCGCACCTGGCTCGTCAAGAGCAGGTTCCTGGCCTTCTCCAATTCGGCAGCGCCGACCGGCTCACCCTGCAAGCGCCGGACTTCCGCCAGGAGCGACCGTTCGGCCTCCTCCGGCTTCTTGCCGCTGGCGAGAATGGCTCTCAACTGGAAGAGCGCAGGGTCTTCGCGCAGGTCCAGAATCGAGGTCGCGTTCTGGGCCAGCTGCTGTTGATAGACGAGCGACTGGTAGAGCCTGGAAGACGTGCCGCTGGAGAGAATGGCGTCGGCAACCGTCAGGGCAAAAGCATCATTGCTCGCTTCGGGCGGCGCGGGGTAAGTAATGGCGACGGCCGGGAGAGGCACGTTCGTCCCGTACTCGGTATAACGCCGCTCGGCCGTGCGCGCGGGCTCGCGTACCTGGACGCGCGGCAGCGGCGCGTTCGGCTTCGGAATGCGCGCGAAGTACTTATCAACCCAGGCGTCGAGCTGCTTCTGGTCGAAGTCGCCGACGACGACCAGCGTCGCGTTGTCGGGCCGGTAATAGGTGGAATGAAAATCACGCACGTCCTGGAGCGAGGCGGCGTCAAGCTCCTCTATGTTGCCGATGCCGGGCCGCCTGTAAGGGTGCGTGGTAAATGATTTCTGCTCGATCAGCAGGTTCAATTTGCCGTAGGGCGGCGCGACGTAATTCTGGCGAAACTCTTCCTGGACCACTGCCCGCTCGGAGGTGAAATTCCCCTCGTCCACCTTGAGCGTCCGCAGGCGGTCGGACTCGGCCCAGATCAGGGTTTCGAGATAATTCGAGGGGACGACTTCGTAGTAGACGGTCACGTCGTCGGCCGTGAAGGCGTTGTTCATGCCGCCGACATCCTCGGTCAGGCGATCCATCATCTCTGACTTCATGTTCTGAGTGCTCTTGAACATCATGTGCTCGAAGAGATGCGCGAAGCCGCTGCGGCCCTCCGGGTCGTCCTTGGAGCCGACGTGATACCAGACGTTGATGGCGACCGTCGGACTGGAATGGTCCTCGGCGCTGATGAACCTCATGCCGTTGGCCAGAGTGCGGTCTTTGAAATTAAGGCGCGGCACGCGCCCCTGGGCCAGCGCCGCCGGAAGCAGAGGGCCGCAGGCCATGGCCATTACGCAGAGAATCAAAAGAGCCGTGTACAATCGTCGCATGTAGATATTCTCCAATAATCCGAATAGATGTTCCGCTTATCGCCGGGCGGGCGCCGCGGGGACGGCGACGCCCTTTTAGCCGACCTCCTCCGCACGGGCAGCCGCCCTTGTCCTGGCATCGCCTTACATTCTAATACCAATCACCTCAATCGAGGGAGCGGTCAGGCGGCATCCGGCCCGGCTGAGACGGCGCGGACCGTGCGAACGGCGCGACGCGAAGCGCAATGGAAGCAGGATGAAAGCGGGGCGAAAGCAGGATGGGGGCACACGGCGGCGGGGTTCAGCCGGGGCGCGCTGTTCCCGCTTCTGCTGACGAACTCCGGGCGGGCCTCACTTGATATTGAGGTCGTAGGTCAGGCCGATGTAATCCTCGCCTTCAATGGGATGGGGGCGAACCCGGACACTGTATTCGCCCGCTTCGGCGGCGGTAAAGGTCAGGCTCAGGCTGCGCTGGGCCGTCTTGCCCGCAGGCAGGTTGAGGTCTTTGCGGGCCATCACGCCGTGCAGCTGGTCGCAGACGGCCAGCGAACAGGGAATGCCCCAGATGCCGGGCGCGCGGATTGGACGCACCTTGGCCGAGACAGAGATTTTCTGGCCTTTGCGCAGCTTGATGGGATGATATTCGGCCTGCCCGGCCATGATCTTATATTGCTTGATTTCGAGGCCCGCGAAGACAGGGGGAGCCGGGTCCTCCGTCTGCGGGGCGGCCTTGTGCGTCGCGTCGTCGATTACTTTCGAGAGGACCAGCGACATAATGTTCTGGCTTTGAAAGTGTTGATTGATGAACTCGATCAACAGCTCCTTGAATTTTTCGGCGAACGTCGTCTCCAGTAGCCGCCGGAGGATTTTCTCCGCGTGCTCGTTAATCACTTCGAGCTTCTCGGCGTTGATGGTGAACTCCGTTAAATGCTCAAAGCCGATCTGAATCTCCAGCGGGTTCTTCGCCGCGCCGAGCGAGAGCGTGACGACGGCGCGAACCGGCACGCTGAATAATCGCTCGTGGGCCTCTTCACGATTTCCACGAATGACCGCTTTGACATCCACCTGCCGCAGAACCTGGAAATCGGGCTGGGCCGGATTGACCGCGGAGACCTTGTTAATCTCCGGCAGGGCTTCGAGCATCACTTCTCCGAGGGGCGAATCCTTCCAGGGAAATTTGAGCTTTCCCTGCTGGCCCATCTGCCGTATCCGCGAGGAGCCCATCCGGCGGACAAACTCCGGCGAGACGCCGATCTGCATGATGTTGCGGCCCAACTGGTCGAAGCAGATTCGATTGCTCTCCGTTAGCAGTTTTCTCCTGAGCGTACTGTGGTCGCGCTCGCGTTTTTGCTTGAGCAGGAACCGGCAGGTGCTGCTGGTCGTCTCACTGGTCAGACGAAAACGATACCAGCCGGATTTGGGACGCGTGAACCATTCCTTGTCATCCGGGAAAACATTCTTCGCCCAGTCTCGCCCCCAGGCTCCCTCGTCTACGTTAACACTGCTCCATTCCGCATCATCCCATTTCTCGTCGCCCTTGAGGAAGAACCTGCAATTCGCCCCGTGAGAAAAGGCCATCCCCGGAATATCCGTCTGCTGCCCGTAGATTAAGACCTGCAATCGTTCGCCTTCGCCGAGCAGCATCAGCCCCTCTATGCTTTTGCCCGCCCCGAGGGTAAAAGCTGCGAGCGCATCACGCGGGAGCAGCGCATCGTCGTCTTTCGGGTCCACATCGACCGTGTTGGGAGACACAGGGATGAGCACGCTGGAGTCTTTAGAAGTCAGCTCTAAGAAGACGGCCTCCAGGTCAATGAGCCGCAGGCTTTCGTTCTCGGCCACCTGCTTGTTGACCTGGTCGGCAACCACGCGCGGGATGACCTGCTCTATCAGGACCTTGTCAATGATGTTGCCCGCATACTCGAAGGAGAAAGCCTCCGGCGTCACCGTCTCAAGCTCGACGAAGAGCAGCAGCGGGGCGTAGAACTTGATGACCGGAGTGACGCTGATTTTAGCCCTGACCGGCGGCAGATTGCCGAGCGGTGTGCCGACGTTGAGCGTCAGGCCGAGTTGCAGATGAAAGGCTATCTCGCAGTCCCTGATCTCTCTTTGCGGCATCGAGACGACGCCTTCGGTCTCGGCCCAACCGGCCGCCCAGCCCGGCACGTCCACCCAGATTCTTCGGGGCAGCGCGGTCCCGAGCACGGCCTTGACCAGCTCGGGCGTGGCCAGTTGCTCGAAAATCAGCGAGCCAAATTCCGGGAAAGAGATGATGTCGGCCATAGCGGTCCTGTCTGAATCAGGCAAACATTATTGCGCGCCCGTTTAGTCTGTCAAGCATGAGACGCGAGCGCGCGCCCGTCCTCCTGTGCCTGACGCCCGACGCCCCGATAACAGGCCGCCCGGGGGCACAACCGTTTCACGCTCGCCGGGTTGCGTTTTATAATGATGACGGACAAACAGTATAACTTTTCTTCAGCGGAATAAGGCGCTGGATTCGACGGGAGGCTCATCATGGACCAGGGAAAAGAGATGGCGACGCTGGCGGGCGGATGTTTCTGGTGTCTGGAGGCTGTTTTCGCGGACCTCGGCGGCGTCGAGCGCGTGGAGTCCGGCTACTCCGGCGGAGCAACGCCCGACCCGTCCTATCAGGAGGTCTGCACAGGCACGACAGGGCACGCAGAGGTCGTGCAGGTCAGCTTTGACCCGGCCGTCATCTCTTTCAGGGAGCTGCTGGAGGTCTTCTTTACCATCCATGACCCGACGACGCTCAACCGGCAGGGAGGCGATATCGGGACGCAGTATCGCTCGGCCATCTTTTATCATTCGCCCGAGCAGAGGCAGACCGCCGAGCGTTTGATCGCGGAGCTGGAAGCCGAGCGCGTCTGGGATGCGCCGATTGTCACAGAGCTTGCGCCTTTGACCGCCTTCTATCCGGCCGAGGATTATCACCGCCGGTACTATGAGAGGAATCAGGGCCAGCCCTATTGCAGCGCCATCATCGCGCCGAAGGTGGCCAAGTTTCGCCGCAAGTATCTTGAGAAGCTCAAGAGAGAACCGGCCTGAGTTTCTCACCTTGCCCGCCACGCAGAGAGAGAGAGTTTGCGCGCGGGCGGTGCGTTATCGCCGCGGCTCACGGGCTCAAACTCAGCTCACCTTTTCGCTCTCATCCGTCGCGTTCTCGCCCGTCGCGTTCTCGCCTGTCGCGTTCTCGTCCGTCGTCGCCAGTTCGTCGGACGGCGTCTTTTCGCCATAGAGTTTGGCCCCGGCTGCTCCGGCTTCGGCCGCGGCATGCTCGATCTCGGCATTGGCCTGGCCCCCGATCAGGATGGCCGCGCCCGTCAGGTAGAACCAGAGCATCAGGATTATCACCGCGCCGAGCGAGCCGTAAGTGATGCTGTAGCTGTTGAAGAAACGCAGGTAGACGCGAAACCCGAAGGAGGCCAGGAGCCAGAGAAGGATGCCGAGAATCGAGCCGGGAGTTATCCAGTACCACTTCTGCTCTTTCACGTCCGGCGCGAAGTAATAGATGAGCGCGAAGGCGAAGAGCACGAAGGCGAGCACCAGCGGCCACTGCAAAATCTCCCAGGCAAAGGTGAAGGCCGAGCCGAAGCCGAACTGCGCGGCCAGCAGCCGGTTGATCTCGCTGCCGTAGAGCATCAGCGCCATCGCCGAAATAATCAGCACGGCGAGCGCCAGCGTGAGCCCGACGGCCAGGACGCGCACCCGCCACCAGGGGCGCGACTCCCTGACGCCGTAAGCGACGTTGAGCGTCTCCGAGATCGCCCCGACTCCGTAAGAAGCGAACCAGAGCGCCGTCACCAGCCCGACCGTGAGCTTGCCGCTATCGGCGTTCGCGCTAATCTCTTCGACGGTCGTGCGAATCAGGGCGGAGGCGGCGGGCGGCATGACGCGCGCGAAATAGTCGAGCAGGCTCTGGCGCAGCTCCGTCCCCGCTTCGGCCAGGTGACCGAGCAGCGCCAGCAGAAAGAGCAGCAACGGGAAGAGCGAGAAGAGAAAGAAGTAAGAGAGCGCCGCCGCCCGCGTCAGCAGGTCGCTCTGATAAAACTCGCGCCAGACGCGGCCCGCCAGCCCCTTCCAAGTCAGCCCGCCCAGCTCCCAAACCGCTCCCATCTTTCCCCCTTATCTGTCGCGCGTGAAAAGTATCATGCATCAGGCCGGATTTAGCCAGCAAGAGCCGGACGAATGAAACCCGTGCGGATGAATAAAAAGTTTGCGCGCAAGATTCGGATGGTTTTAGCCGGGAGAGGCCGGTAGTATCAGCAGCGGAGGCCAGAAGCATGACTCAGGACGGGAATATTCTGCAAGAGCTGCAAGCGATGGAGGCGGACATCTACTGGCAGTCGGTGCTGGCCAGGGACGCACGCTTTAACGGCATCTTCGTTTACGGCGTGCGCTCGACGGGCATCTACTGCCGACCCTCCTGCCCGTCGCGGCGTCCGGCGCGCGAGCAGGCCGCTTTCTTCCCCTCGGCGGAAGCGGCGGAGGCTTGCGGGTTCCGCGCGTGCCTGCGCTGTCGGCCGCGCGACGGTGCGGCGAGCCGTGACCCGCGCGTCGAACTGGTGCTCCGGGTCTGCCGCGCCATCGAGGCTGAAGACGGCGAGACGCTCTCGCTCGGCCAACTGGGCGCGCAGCTCGGCGTGAGCCCGCATCATCTTCAGCGAACTTTCAAGAGCATCACGGGCATCACGCCGCGCCAGTATGCGGCGGCCCATCGTCTCAAGCTGTTCAAGGCTAGAATCAAAGACGGCGCGGACGTGACGGCCGCGCTGTACGACGCGGGCTACGGGTCGGGCAGCCGTCTTTACGAAAATGCCGCGAAGCAACTGGGAATGAGTCCGGCGGTCTACCGCCGCGGAGGGAGAGATATGAAGATCGGTTACACCATCGTTGATTGCCGCCTGGGCCGCCTGCTCGTCGCGGCGACGGAGCGCGGCATCTGCGCCGTCAGCTTCGGGGATGCGGACGAGGCTCTGGTCTCATCTCTCAGGGCTGAATATCCGGCCGCCGTCATCGGGCCTGACGAGACGAGCTTGAAGGAATGGGTCGGCAGCCTGCTGCATCATCTGGACGGCTCAAGGCCGGAGCTCGCCCTGCCGCTGGACCTCCGGGCCACCGCTTTTCAGTCCAGAGTCTGGGAAGAGCTGCGCAAGATACCCTACGGCGCGCAACGTTCTTACAAAGAGATTGCGGAAGCCATCGGGCGGCCGACGGCCTCGCGCGCGGTCGCCAGGGCCTGTGCGACGAATCCGGTGGCGCTGGTCACGCCGTGCCATCGCGTGGTTCGCGGGAGCGGCGAGCCGGGCGGCTACCGCTGGGGACTCGAACGCAAACAGCAGTTATTGGAGCGTGAGCGGACGGGCCGAGCGGGCGTCAACGAAGACGCCGCGGCCGACAGCGCAGCACATCGTCTGTAACCCTGCGGCTTACTCTCCGCCGCTGCGGGTCATCCCTGCCCGGAAGTCTGCGCTAAGAAGGCAGGCTGCCGTCGCGCCGCCGCCGCTGTTGCCATTGAAAGAGGCAGAGCAGCCAGAGACCGGCGGCGATGGCGGCCAGGCCCCAGTTGAAGCCGCTCTTCCAGCCGGAGTACCAGCCGAGCAGCAAATTTACAGTGAAGAGTCCGGCCAGAAAAAATGTGCCGCGATGCGCCATCGGAGTATCGGGACTAAATAACATCTGCTTTCGCTCACCTTCCCGGCAAAGATTCGAGGATTCAGAGGCCGCCCGCGCCCTCGGACATTCATCTTGCGGCGGGTTCTATGATGCATCAAGTGCCGCTTACGGTGCGCCCTCCTGCGGGGTATCTTCCATAGTCAGCGCCCGGTCAATGTCCGAATCCTCGATGGAATCATCATAATGGTGAATCAGTATGCGCTTGAGCGGGAAGGGCTGGGGCGCGCCCGGAGGCAGCGTCTTTTCCAGCACGAAGCCCAGGTTGAACTTGACCAGGCGCTGCTCGCTCGGGTGTTCGCGCTCGTCCTTGCGCATGATATAGCCGACGAAATAATCCTTGAAGAGCTGGCTCTTCTTGCGCAGCAGGTGGTAGAGATACTTGCGCCAGAACCTGTTATTGTTAGAGGCCAGGTCGGCGGGCTTCTGCCAGCCCGGAGCCTGCCCCGTCAAAGGGTCAACGTGCTCGCCGGAGGCCGTCACGCCGTCAATCACGAACCAGCCGTCAATCCTCAAAGGGTTCGGCGCAAAGAGATGCCAGTCCGGGCGCAGCTCCGCCAGCTGTAGAAAAGCGCGCAACGCGACCGGCTCATAAACCCTCGCGCTTTTGAAGCGGGCCGAGACGTTCAGGTTGTAGCTGTCCATCATGAGGCCGAGGAACAACAGGGCCGCCAGACCGTTGGCCAGGATAGCGAGGACGGGTCGCCTGCGTCGTCCCGCCGCGGCCGGGAGCTTCACGACACGCACGCCCTCGCCCTCAGCACTCGCAATAGTCTTCGGAGACTTGAGGAAACGAGAGCGCGCCAGCCTGAAAGGATTGAGCACGGCGCTGTGCCCGCGCACGACCAGACCTCTGGCCGCCTCCGGCAGTGCCGCCAGGCGCAAGAAACGATGCGACACCTGTCGCCTCAGCGAATCCCAGAAGGCAGAGTCCAGCAGCAGCGCATTGAGGCTAATCATCACCAGCGGGAAAGTGCCGATATTGATGGTCATCCAGATTCCGAGGTGCATCGCCGTCAGGCAGAGGACGGCCGTGCGCCTGAGCAGCGGCTGACACCAGGGCAGGAGAATCAGCGGGAGGGCCAGGAACTCAATCACCAGCGTGCTCCAGGTCAGCATCTTGATGAGCCACATCGGCTGCTGCGAGAGCCAATGCCCGGTCGGCAGCGCGATCTGGTCCAGGTGCATCGTGTAGTAGAGGGCACTACCGTCGAGCCAGCTATCGCCGGATTTGACGAGCGCGGTCAGGAAATAGATGATCGCGATCTGGAAGATAATGGCGAACGCCGCGACGGAGGGCTTCGCGCGCCACGCGCGGGCGGGCGGCGAGGGCGTGCCGTCCGGGGCGGCGTTCGCGTCTGCGTCTTCGCGCGCGGGCTTCCTGACCGCGTCGAGCGAGAAACGCCTGCCGAGCGGCAGGAACATGCCCCAGATCAGCATCGTCAGCAGGACCTCGTCGCCGCCGTTGAGAATGAGCGTGTTGCGCGACAGCACACTGTGAAAAAAGAGCAGGCTGAGCAGCCCGAAGATTTTCGTCCGATAGCCGACGAGGAATAGGACGTAACAGATGAGCCCTGCTCCGAAAAGCAGTTGCACGCCGGTCAGGGTATTGGCCCACGTCAGCAGCGAGAAGTGGTAAGGCCCTGTGAACCTCAGATAGTTGGAGTCCAGCGGCAGCACGCCGAACGAGGTGTAGAAGGCTTCCAGGTAAGGCCAGCGGTAGACCCAGTCCATGACCAGGAGCGAGCCGATTAAGATACGAAAGAGCGCCAGCGAGCGTAAATCAATGGTCAGGTAAAAAAACTTCAGCCTCTCCCTTATCCCCTGGCGCGCGGGGCTCGGCTGGACCTCTTCCGCGACGGCTGGCGGCGGCGACACTTCTGCGTCTAAGACTGGCCGGGCGACGAGGCCGTCGTCGGCGCGCTCCGGGTTGCGTGCCACGCGCAGACTCTCCGCCGACACTTGTTTTTCCTGCACTTCATCCAAAAGCTGTGTGGTAAGAGGCATCATGACCCCGCTTCAAAAGTTTGAGAGAACACGGTTTCGCTTGCAGTTGGCGGGGTTTCCGCGCCGACTCAGTTTTTCAAGATGAGAGGAAGAACATTCTTCTTCACTTCCGAAGCGGTGACGTTCACGGCCGTCTCGGGCCCGAGCAGGTGGTCCTCGATTGCCTGCTTGACCGCTTCGCCCTTAATCGGTTCTTTGGGCCCGAGCGGGTCGAGCAGCATGGCGACGACGTAATATGAGCCGGGGCGCAGATTCTTGATCTGGAACGTCTCTCCGGCTGTCGCAACCAGATGACGGTTATAGAATTTCGAGGAGAACTTTTTCGGGTCGGTCGGAAACGCGAAGATGTTGTATTTGGACGCGGGAGTCTGGCCGCCTGCCTCGGCGGGTGTGCCCACCTGTCCTTCGATGATGGCGGCGCCCGTGGAAAAGACCAGCTTCAGCCCGGCGATGCCTTCGTTGGATTTGAGACCGAGCGGCTCGTAAGTGATATCCTCGTCTCTCAAGATAATCGCCTTCAGGTAAATACCGTCGGGCCATTCCGAGAATCTCCATAAGAACGGCTTGCGGGTTTCGTTGTCCATCCCGCGCGCCATGAGCCGCACGTTGAACTCGCCCGGCTTGATGAACTTGCAGTCAATGGCCACTCCCTTGGGCTTGGCCTCGTGGAGGAAGACGCGGACGGACGCATAGGGGCGCTCGACGCCTTTGTCCTGGAGCACGACCTTGCCGCTCAGGAGGGCCGCCTCTTCGACGTTGATCTCGACCCCCGTGAGGCTCTTATCAACCATCGTGATCTCCTGGAGCGAGCTGAGCAAAAATCTCTGCGGGTCGGTCGCGGTCCGCAGCCTGTAGACGCCAGACGTGAGACCGCTGGCCTTGAACTGCCCCTGATTGTCCGTCCAGATGACGGACTTGAAATACTTGTCGCCGACCTTCGAGACCTTCAAGGCGATGGGCGCGGGAAGAATCTTGCCCCCGACCTTGACCGACCCGGAGACGGAGAAGGCGGAAGTCGAGTTAAGGTCGAGACTGAAATTGATGTTCTTGGCCTCTTGCGAGGCCGCGACGCTGACGGGCATGGCCGCCGCCGCTTCACGCTTATCAGGATAATAGAGCGGCCCCAGCATGGTCCAGACCCCGGAGATGTCCCGCAGGTTCGTGACCACGTTGTAGGCTCCAGGCTGAAGGCCGTAGATGCGATAGCGGCCCTTATCGTCGGTGACGCCGTAGACTTCGGGCTGCGGCCGCGAAGCCGGGCGGCTGCCGGTGCGGGCGACGACCGTGACGGCGGCGACCGTGATGCCCGCCAGCGGGTTGGAGTCCGCATCCGTCACCAGGCCCTCGATGACGCCGCCCTTCTCCATCGGGATGTTGACCCGCGACTGCGTGCCGGAGGTGAGCACGACCTGCTTGTTGTTCGCCTGTTCGGTGGCGTCTGTCAGAAAGCCCTTCTTGCGGACCGAGAGCTTGTAGGTTCCGGGCGCGAGACCGGCCATCTTGTAGATGCCCTTGGCGTTGGTCATCGCTTCGACCTCGACGCGCTCCCTATCGGCAACCATAGTTATTCTGACGATGACGCCCATCAGCGGGCCGCCCTGGAAACTGACGATGCCAGTAATCCCGGCCTTGTCTTCGGGCGCTGAAGGCGCTGAAGGCGTGCCTGACCGGGCAGAGGGCCTCTCCTGCGCAACGATTAAGTTGAAGCAGGAGATCAACAGTAACAGGCAGAGGCTGAGCGTCAGACGCGCTGGCTTGATGTGCATAATTCCCCTTCTCTCTCTCTTTCACTTTCGTCAACCGGCGGCACCGCGGCGCTGCGGGCTCAATGCTTGTGCTCTTCGCCGCGACCTCTCGTGGCGATAATCCGGTCGCGAATCTGCGCGGCGTTAAGGCCGAGCTTCTTTTGCCAGTTGTAGGCCAGCAGTGCTTCGCGCGCGCAGACCTGGCAATGAGCGGCGTGGTCGTCCACGTAACAACTGAGCAGGCTCTCGTGGCCGGACTCGTCGCAGTAGCAGTAGCAGGGAAGCTGGGCCAGTATTTTGGGGATCAGCCGCGCGACCTCGTAAGCCCGCACGACCTGCGGAGGCGCGTCCGGGACTAGCTCCAGCATCTGCTTGACCAGCAATGTTTCCGGCAGTCGCTTAAGGCCCGCCTCCTCTTTGACGTAGGCCGGGACGGGGTTCTGCTTCGAGGCGGAAGAGCCCTTCTCCTGCACCGACGGGGCCGCCTTCGACTGGCCCTGGGCGTGAACCGGCAAGCGCGTGTAAGCGGCCAGGGAGATAAAGCCGAGGACGAAGAGCAGGAGCAGGAGAAGCGTCCGGGTTCTCTTAAGGGCGGCGAAAAGAGGTTTGAACATTTTGCATTACCCTTATCTATCAAGCTGCGTCGGAAAGGTTTCCGGCTGCGCACGGGCGCGCCGGGCAATCGCTGCGAACATCCGTTTCAGGGCCTGGGCCTTCTCGGGGGCGGCGGCGACGAAGGCTGCTGCTCACGCGCAGACAATTGCACGTCAATGGTTTTGGGTCCGGCCGTCAAATCCAGCGAGAGAACGCTGAAGACGAAATTGGCCGGGAGCGGCTGGTTATCCACGGCCGCGGTCTTGACCTTGAGGCTTGGGCCGGGCATGACGACCAGCGTGTACTGCGTCTGGCGCAGCCCCGAGAGGCGGAAGACCCCGTTGGCTGCCAGGTTGATGCCGTGCGTCGCCTGATCTTTGGACTGGAGGTCCGTGCCCTCCCTGAGTATCAGGTGACAATCGGAGGACCTGAACTCTCGCCCCTCGACCTGAACTCTGCCCTCTATGTAGACCAGAGCGTTGTGCGCCGGGATGACCAGGGCGGTCACGTCCTGGCCGCCGATGGAGAGCGCCATCGGCTCGAAAGTGATGTTGCGGCCTTTGACGAGCCCGACGAAGGGAACGAGCTTATACTCGCCGTCCGGGATTCTTTTGAGAGAGAAATTACCCTTCTCGTCCGTCTTGAAACTCGTCTGGACACTCTCGCCGAGGCCGGTCGTCCCCGAGAGGTCGAATTCAAACTTGGGGACGGGCTCTTTCGTGTCCGTGTTGATGATGCGGCCCGAGACCTTGAAGGTCGGGAGCGCCGTCAGCAAAGTTATCGCCCCGATGTCTGTCTCCTCGCCGCTGCTGACCTGAATCTCGGAAGCCTGCTCCTTGGTCGGAGATTTGGGATAGTAGGTTTTCTGGAACGGCTCCAGGGTTGAGGCGTCAACGATGCTGGCGTCGCCGTTGCCGACCGCTATCCAGTACTTGCCGGAAGGCAGGCCGTAGATGCGAAAGCGTCCGAGGTCGTCAGTCCAGATTCTCGCGCGGCCGCCCTGCGAGGTAGAGGCAACATCCGAATTCATCTCGCCCCAGACAACGCTCTCCCCGATTGCCGGTCGCCCCGCGGCGTCTATCGCAGAGCCGCTGATGACGCCGCCCGCAATCATCTCGAAATCCGTCACCGTCGCCTGCCCGATAAGGTCCACTTCCTTGTAGATTCCGGCCAGTAAGGTCTCCGTTGATTTGATGGTGTAGAGCGGGTGCAGGATCGAGACGAGGTAGCGGCCGACGGGCAGCCCCTTGTAGCTATAGCTCCCTTCCTTATCCGTCGTCACGGATTCCTGCCGCTGGCCCGGCAGTTTGATGACGACCAGTGCGCCCTGCACGGGCTTGTTCTTGACCGTCACATGGCCTGAGAGCGAACACAGTGCTGGCTCCGGCAACTGTTGCGCAAAGGCCGGGCCGGAGAGCGCCAGGGCCAGCAGGATGAAGAGCGAACGAAACATCATGTATCTCCTAACTACACCGATGAGCGAGGCTCGAAGCGGCCGGGTTCCGGCAGACCGGATAAGCACGCGCGCCTTTAAACCTCTTCTTAATTCTTCAGGGCCGGTCGCGGTTTCAGCTGCCCGATACCTTGACGCCCTCGGGCGTAAAGAAATCGTCGGACAGCTTTTCGCCGAGCACCCAGCGTTTAATCAGGTGCGTGCCGAAGAGCACGTTTTCGTCCGTCCTGATCTCCATCTTGTGCGGCAGCATCACGCCCTGCTCCGGGCGATAGTCGGTGTAATAAAGCGTGCTCGTGCCGACGCTGCTCCGGCGGCTCTGCTTGTCGCACAGCCAGCTCTTTTCGGAGAAGTACAACTCGTTGACGACCGCGCCCGTCTCCCAGGTGATGACCCAGTAGGGCGACTCGTAGCGCGATTTCAGCCCGTTCAGCTCGCGGTCGCTCGAAAGCGAGAGCAGGCGGATAAAAGCCTGTAGCGAACCCTCCTGGCTCGCCTTGAAGGCCTCCGCGCGGTCCGCTCGAAGAGCCGTGACCTGGCGCGAGCCCGCGACGCCTTCGCGGAAGACCAACTGCCAGGTCGCCGTCGGGTTGACGCCCAGCACGACGGTCGTTCCGCTGGCCGTCAGGATGGTCATGTACTTTCCGGGGGCGCTGTAGATGACGGAGGCTGGCAGCCCTTTGCGGGCGACTTCCAGGGCGTTGTTGATGATCGCATTGGTACTCGGGCCGGAAGCCAGGCTGCCCGCGTAAACGTCGAAATCTATCCGGTAGGAATTCAAGAGCGTCGCATCGGCTCCGCTCAAATACTTGCCTTTGATATTCCGCAGCACGTCCTCCTGCTTGATGGCCAGGGGGACGGCCGAGCCCGTCACGCGTTGTCCGGCCGGGGCAGCGCCGGTCGCCTGGGCCGAGACAATCGCCGCCGCGCCGCAGGTCACGCCGAGCAGGAATAGCAGGGCCAGCACTTTTGATTTATACATCGCAATACCTCTCTTTAAGGGTGGATGGATGATGTGACATCCCATCGGCTCCGCGAGGAGCAGGAAAATGGCATTAACTTATTCGGACACTCGATTAAGGGGAGAGTTGAGCAGAGGTGTTGCTGCCGGGCACTCTAAGCACGGCAGCAACACACTATGCGACGGCTGGCTTACGGGCACGACTTCGGCGCGCACCCACCAGTCTTGTTACAATCGTCCAGGCAGTTCGCTTCTAAGAGTAAGCAAGCGACGCCGCACGGCGGGCACGAGATCGCGATTGACAGTCCGACGCAGATGAGCGCCTGAATCAGGCAGCTGTTGCGGCAACTCGAACAGGCGTCGGGCGCTGCGGCGCGGAGGAACTTGGTTCCGCCGACCTTATGGATTTGGCCGCCCTGGCTGGCAGTCGCATTGGAGCGCGACTTGCCGGGGGATGCCTGCGCTATAGTCAAAGTTCCGGCGACTATAGCCAACATCACGAACGTACTAAAAACTGTCTTACAACGTTTCAGCATAAGGACCCCTTTCATTGAGGTTTGGGCCACCGAAAGACGGTAGCTGTGTTGATAGCAAAACAACGGAAACGCAACCGCGGCGGTCGTTAGTATGCGACCTGGTCATAGAGGATGTAGTCCCAACCCCAATCCCAGCCCCAATCCCAACTGCCGTCCCAGCCATAGTCCCAGCCGCCGTCCCAGCCATAGTCCCAACCATAGTCCCAGCTATAGTCCCAACCATCGCCGTAATCCCAACTTCCGTCCCAATCCCAGCTTCCATCCCAATCCCAGCTTCCATCCCAATCCCAACTTCCATCCCAGTCCCAGCTTCCGTCCCAGTCCCAACTTCCATCCCAATCCCAGCCATCAATGGAACAACTGTCATCAAAAGACTGTGCGTGGGCCACATTAATTTGGCTGCCAGAGACGCCGTAGATGCCGAGCAGAAAGATGAGAGACAGCACTGACGAAAGAGGTATCCGCAATTTTCGTAGAATACTCTTCATCACACTCTCCTTTATCGTTAAGTGGTTCTTTTACTTGCCACCCCGGTACCTGGAAACCATAAGCGATCAACCGGGTGGGGGCAGAAAATACACCGGCTAAGTCGGCCCTGAACGAAGGGCCGCTTTACTTGGTAGGGCAATCTCTGGACAACGGTTTCCGGGCACACCCCGGCCTGGACCATGTCGCCTGTTTGGGCGATGGACGTAGACGTAATGATATTCACCTGTCGGTTAATATCACTTGCTGCTTGCACTCCTGAAAACTCAGGCGAGCATGAGAGCGGCTTTACTCCGTGTCATACTCCGAAGCCGGTAGCGGTTGATGATTCCGAGCTGCGGTGTCGTCAAGGTAACGTGTTGCTAAGAGAAGAGCCAGGAAGGTTTTACTACCATCGAGTGTGAATGTCTGTGCGTTCTCACACATAGGCGAAAATAGAATGAATAAGTGTGCGAGCTTAACCGGGCAATCGTTCCTCTTTGGTCCTTAACTACTTGATAATACTCGCCCGCGATTGCTCTGGCGCTCGCCTCTTAATAATTTCGACGCGGGCTGACCGAGAGCCCTGCGCGCCCGGCCGCCTAACAAATCATTTGCCGCCGCGCCCCGCATCAAAGCAGACTCTGCCCGCAGCATTGAAGCGTGGCGAAACTGCTTTCTCCTGCATAGAGATAGAGGGTTTGCGCCGCTTGCCTCGCGTCGCCGCTGTGAAAGGCACAGGCGGCCAGTTATTGCGCCTTTTGCGCGGCAGATAATTGTTGCGTTCAAAAACCCTTTTCTTTTAACTTGCGGGGAGATTCTGGACTATAATGGCCGCCGACACATCAACCTCAATCCTAAAGGAGGATTATATGAAGAACAGGGCTCCTCATTGCCATTCGATTCTTTGCATCCTGCCGCCGTACATTCTAAAGTCGGTGGCCAACTCCGGGAGACAGCACCCGGCCGAAGCGGCGGCCCGGACACTGAGCAGCGATGCCAGCTTCCGCGTCGCACGCACTTTCACCACCGTCACAGCAGCGCCCGCCCCGCCCGAGTCGGCCGGGTTCCGCGCGGCGGCTCTCGACCTACAGGCACAACGCACCATCTATCATGGCCGCAACGCTCAGGCGCTGCCCGGCGATGTGATACGCACAGAGGGCAGCGGCCCGATTGGCGACACGGCCGTTGACGAGGCTCATGACGGACTCGGGGCAACCTTCGATTTCTACGCGAAGATTTTTCAGCGCAACTCGATAGACAATAACGGGCAGCCGCTAAAGGCCACCGTTCATTACGGAGTCAACTACGACAACGCTTTCTGGAACGGGCAACAGATGGTCTTCGGCGACGGCGACGGCCAGGTCTTCAACCGCTTTACCATCGCGGTTGACATCATCGGCCACGAGCTGACGCACGGCGTCACGCAGAGCCAGGTTCATCTGGCCCCCTTCTACCAACCGGGCGCGCTCAACGAATCAATCTCGGATGTCTTCGGCTCGATGATTAAGCAGCACAGGTTGCAGCAGGAGGCCAGCGAGGCGGACTGGTTGATCGGCGAGGGACTGTTTACGAGTAACGTCGCCGGGGTCGCGCTGCGCTCGATGAAGGACCCCGGCAGCGCCTACGACGACCCCGTCCTCGGCAAGGACCCGCAGCCGAAACACATGCGGGACTTCGTCTACACGCTGACGGACCAGGCCGGAGTTCACATCAATTGCAGCATTCCGAATCACGCTTTCTACCTGCTCGCCACCAGCCTCGGAGGGTTCGCCTGGGAGAGGGCAGGCGTCATCTGGTACGAGACCTTGAAGGACACGCGCTTCGGTCATCACACACTGTTCGCCGATTTTGCGCGGCTGACCTTCTCGAACGCAGTTCGGCTCTACGGGAGCAAGAGCCAGGAGAGCCTCGCTGTTCAGGAAGCCTGGCATCAGGTCGGCATCAACGTTGAATAAGGCAGGAGGATTTCATGCGCATCCGGTTTGAGGAGAAAGGCGGGATCGCGTTCTTTCCCGGTCTGAGCCAGCCGATTGCATTCGGGACAGACCAACTGGGCGAAGAAGAGATGGGCCAGCTTCGGCAGCTCATCGACGCGGCTCGCTTCTTTGAGCTTCCCGCCACGGTCGGCGCGCCCTCGCCCGGAGCGGCTGATTACAAGCAGTATACGATCACGATTGAAGACCACGGGAAGAGCCATACGGTTCGCCTGCTCGATCCCGTCAGCGATCCCGACCTCGGCGCATTACTTAATTTCATTCGAGGCCAGGCGCGCGCGTCGCGCTCTCCGAAACGCACGCCCTGAGCCGGACGCGGCGGGGCTCAAACAGTGTCAGTCTCCTCGCACGAAGACGATCAGCGCAGGCAGATAGACGGCGAGCAGGCCGTGTGTCTCAGCCAGGTTTCGGCGGCGCGCGGTCTTGGCGAAGCCCTGTTTCGGCGAAGCGCGGCTCTGGGGGTCGCACGCCCTTGGCGGTCGCACGCCCCGGGCCCGGCCGTCTCACTTCGGGTGGCTAGGTCGCGCTGCCGTTGCGCGCGAAATCGCCCTTCGTCCGGCCCAGGTAGATTCGCGTCGGGTCAACGATGTATCTCAGGATTTTGAGTTCTTCATACGTCGGCGGGTTCATCACGTGGAAGGTCGGGCTCTTGCGCAAGGCCCAGCCCGTGTTCTCGTAGACGCTTTTTTCGTCAACGCCCGGATAGATGGCGTCTAGCAACAGCTCGCCGCTCTCGCCCTGGTCGGTGCGCAGAATGCCGAGCGTGCTGAGGACGACGATGTGCCGTCCGCGATAGAGGCCGTAGCGCCAGCGGTGTTCGTCCGAGCCCGGACGGCCGCGCGCCCCGGCCGGCGAGGTGAGGTATTCGCAACGCTCTGGAAAGCGCCGTCTTTCATGGGCCATCATGGCGATCACGAAATCCGCGAAGGAGGCTATTGGGTTTGCGCCGCCGCTTCCGGCCAGGCGAATCTGCTTTCCCTTCCCGGCGCGCGACAACTGCCATGAGCCGTAGCCGCCGATGGCCGTCGAATTCAGATTGCCGTACTTATCACACTCGGCGCCGCCCAGGATTCCGGCCGTGCAATAGCCGCGCATCGCCACCGAGCCGAAGACATCCGCCATGTTACTGAGCGTCGTGCATTGATATGCCGCACGCGGGTCCGAGACCGAGATGGGCAGGTGCTCAATCCTGGGGCCGACGATGCCCGATTCCATGACTATGACGGCATTGGGCGCGTAGGTCTGCTGGGCAAACATGCAGCCTATCAGCGGCAGGCCCGTGCCCGCGAAAAGGAAGGCCCCGTCGGGCGACTCGCGCCCGGCCGCTATTGCCAGGCATTCGCCGCGCGTACAGGACTCGGGCCCGGGCTTGAGCCCCAGTCCCTCGCAGTACTTCTCATATTCGCGGTCATCAACTCTGGTAAACCCGCTTTCCAGACCGGGCTCGCCGTATCGCCGCCTGACCTCTAGCCGTGCCCCTTTCTCCATAAAGCCTCGCTGAGAATGCCGCACCTCCGGCGCGGGTTTCGACCGGATGCCACTCGCTTATAATGAGCGTTTGAGGGCCGGGTTATAGCCGTATTGCGGGTCCGCGCGCAGCTCGAAGAGACGCTCCCAGCCGGTCGGGCCGCTCTCGCCGGAGAGGCCGCGCCCGACCTTGTTGGCGAAGAAATCCCAGTCGTCTTCGGTCTCGGCAACGTGCTCGCGCCACCACCTCTCCAGCTCTTCGGGGCCGCTGCGATTAATGCGTGAGTAGTTGACCCAGAAATCCCAATCGTAATCGTAATAGCCGGGCACGGCCGACGGATAACCGCCGAACGGCTGCTCGACAATCGCGTCAACGTAATGCGCCCCGATGGTATTGGCTTCGGGCAGGGCGCGCAGCTCTTCTTCGGGCACGATCTTTTCACATTCGACGATCAGATTCTTAGCGGCAATCGCCTGTTCGTTGTCCGCGGCCCAGAGCCCTTCGAGACGCACAGTGCCCTCTTCGCCGACCGTCTGCGCGCGGATGATGGTGACCTCCGGCAGGAGCGGCGGAACGAGCGCCACGCGCACGCCCTCGCGGCCCGTGTAAGCCTTCGAGCGGCGAATCTGGTCCAGGGCGTTGGTCTCGTTGGCGGTCGTATCGCCGCCCTCGAATTGATGAGGGCGCAGGCCCCAGCCGTCGAACGGGTCTTCGATGACCGCATAAGGCTTCGGCGGGATGGACGGGTGAATCCAGGAGCCATCCTCTTTGCGACCGCGTAGCCCGGCATCGCCGAAGTTGTCGTATTCGAGCAGGTCCGAGCCGAGCCCGCACATGACGGGCGCAAACGGCCAGCCGTAGCGGGCCGCCAGGGCGCGTGTCGAGAAACTGTAGTTGTCGTAGTCTTCGATCAGCTCTATCTCGCCGTCCTCGATCTGGCGGCGGAGGCTGGCCGCCACCGGCTGCAAGCCTTCGAGCCCGATGTAGGTCGTATCAACGCGCTTGATGAGACGATTGGCCGCGAGCACTTCCATCGCGGCGGCCGCGCCGCAGGTCGTCACGAAAAGCTCTCCCGTCCGCTGGCGGATGAGCTCGCGGATGAGCGTCATCGGAAGGCGCGTGTAGCCGAACCCGCCGATGCACAGGCACGTCCCCGGCCTGATATATTTTTCGACGGCCTGGCGTGCCGTCATCACCTTGTTGCGGTTGCGCGGGTCGGTAATCCCGATGGTCTTTCCCGTGTGCTCCGACGATTTGTCGTCCATCTCTTTCCAGTCAGGCGCGCCGCGCCTTTGATTAGCGTTCGTTGAGATTGGCGCGCTGCTCTTCGAGCTGTCTGAGCAGCTCGCGCAGGCGCGCGGAGCCGTGGCTGAGCAGTTCGTGCGCCCGGCCGAACTGCGCCAGCTTCTCCTTCAATTCGCGTTCGAGCACGTCGGCCGTAGCCTTCTCTTCGAGGGCAGGGATGAGGGCCGCAACCTCGTCCAGGGATTCGGTCAGGCCGCCCATGCGCGACAGCAATCCCTTGAAGCCCACGCTGATATAGTTGAGCGTCCAGACAGCCTGGACCAGTCGCTTCCAGTTACCCGCAGGCTCTTTGCCACGCGCTTTAGTCCCCTCTCGCATCGTCCTCCTTCGCCCCGCCCGGAGCCCGAATCACTTTCAGGGCTTTCAATCTCCACGGTTCCCGCAGAATGTATTTCGGTGATGTTCGATGACCGTGTGATGCACGACGCTGCGCAGCTTCAAGAGATACCCGAGCCAGGCGAAGAGCGCGACCAGGAGCAGCAGCAGGAGGGTCGCGCCCGTCCGGCTGAAGCCCAGGGCGGCGGCCGCCAGGCGCGCTCTTCCCGGCGTAAAGAGGGAGACCAGGCCGAGGATAAAGAGGGCCAGGCTGAGATATTGGAATGCCTGTCCGAGACCTCTCCTGAACGGGCTGACGCGCGAGGCCCTGCGAACCCAGGTGTGGTCCAGACAACCGGCGAGCATGTTAATGAGCGTCGGTATCTTGTGAAGCAGCTTGGGGATGTCTTCGCGGACGAGCTTGCTGGCCTGGTAGGCCCCGAAGAAGTGGCGGAAGAGAGAGCGTGCGTCGAGGTTCGGAGCGAACTTCAGCATCACGGCGTCCACGGTTGCGAGCGTGCGAAAGATGCGTACTTCCATGCTCTTAAAGGAGACGCCGTTCTGCTGCGCGGCATTGCTCAGCCTGAGCATCAGGAGGGCGAAGCTCTTTTCGCGGATGATGCGGTTGCCGCCCATGTGCTGCGCGTTGAGCCAGTCCGTATAGCTGGCCCTGATGACCCTTTCGAAGTTCGAGAGGTTCGCGTGCTGGGGCGGGGAGAGCGTCTCGACGATGGCCGTGTAGAACTGGTTGAAGTCGCCGGATTCGAGCGCAACGTGCGTCTTGACCTGCGCCTCCTTGGCCTCTCCGCTGAGTCTTCCCGTGATTCCGAAATCAACGTAGCCGATGACGCCGTCCTTCATCACCAGGAGGTTGCCGCCGTGCGGGTCGGCATGATAAATCCCGTAGACGAAGATCTGGCGCAGCGTATTCTGCAACAGGTTCTGTGCGACTTCCGCGAGGCTCGTCTCCAGGCTGGCGAGGTCCTCTATGACCGGGCCTCTTTCCGTCTCAAGCCGCTGCATGATCTCCTTGACCCAGATGCCGTGCAGGCGTTCGAGCGTCAGGACTTTCGGCGAGCTGTAATCCCAGTAGACCTTCGGAATTCGCTCCGTCTTCGAGCCAGCGGCCTTGTCATAAATCTCTTGGACGTGGCTGCCTTCAATCCTGTAGTCGAGTTCCTCCCTGGTCCATTCCGAGAAATCTTCGTAAATCGGTCTGAGCAGAGAGCGCTTGGTCAGGCCCACGGAATCAACAAAAAACGTGATGGCGCGAAAGAGCTTCAAGTCTGCCATGACCGTCGCGGCCACACCCGGCCGCTGGACTTTGACGATGACCTTGTCGCCGTTGTGCAGGGTCGCGGCGTAAGCCTGCCCGAAGGAGGCGGAGGCAAGCGGCTCGCCGTCAATATGGCGGAACAGCTCGCCGATCTCGCCGCCAAGCTCTTTCTCGATGATTCGCATGGCGGTCGTCGAGCTAAACGGCGGGACGCGGTCAAGCAGCTTGAGCAGTTCCTGCACGTATTCCTCTGAGAGGAAGTCCACGCGCATCGCCAGTATCTGTCCGAGCTTGAGAAGCGCGCCGTCAACCTCCTGAAGAAAAAGCCTGAGCCGCATGGCCCTCGACATCTCGCGCAGGACGCCGCGACGGCGGCCCGGCCTCGCCAGGCGCAGCCGCTTGAGCACCCCGTAGAGCAAGTAGCCTCCGAGGTGCTTGATAACCTGAAAAACGATGAAGAAAAAACGCAGGACAGCGCTGCGACGGCGTCTCATAGGAGTGCCTCAGACCTGGCCGGGAACAAAGCGCGCGGGTCTATTTTAGAAACAAGAGGGGTTTATGAGTCCGCAGCTGCGGACATGACGGCTTCTCGCTCAACGGCCGCGGGCGCACTTTCCCGCTCGATGAGCGCGAACGCATTGGCCAGGTCCGCCTTGAGATCGGCCGGGTCCTCCAGGCCCAGGCTCAAACGGACCAGCCCGTGGTCCAGGCCCATCTCCTGCTTCTCTTCCGCCGTCATCGAAGCGTGGCTGCCCGTGTAGGGCTGCGCGACCATGGAAGTGACGCAGGCCATTCCCGTTCCAGTGTTGAAGAGTTCCAGGGTCTTGCTAAAGAGGGTGTAATGCCGGACCAGGTCCGGGCGCAGCTCGAAGAAGATCAGCCCGCCGTAGCCCTTCAACTGTCGCCCGTCAATCTGCGGGTAATAAACCCTTGCGACCTGCGGCTGCGTCGCCAGAAAGTCCCTGACCTCCGCCCCGATCCGGTAATGATGGTTCATGCGCATCGCAAACGTCTGCATGCTGCGACGCAGGAGCCAGGCGCTGTGCGGGTCCAGAATCGCGCCGCCGTAAAAGCGTGTGTTGCGCAGCTCCTCCTGCAACTCATCGCGGTCCGTCAGAATGATTCCGCCCATCACGTCGCTATGCCCCGAAAAATATTTCGTCGCGCTATGCAGAGAGATGTCGGCCCCCAGCTCCAAAGGATGCTGGTAGAGCGGCGTGGCCCAGGTGTTGTCAACCACGACGAGCGCATTCGGGTTCCCCCTTTTGACGGCCCGCGAGACGGCCTCGATGTCAACGGTCTTGAGAAACGGATTCGTCGGGGTCTCGAAGATAACCATCCGCGTCTCGGGCGGCATGGCGGGCAGGTTCTCCGCGACCGAGAGGTCCAGAATCTTCAGCTTCAGCCCCCAGTGGTCGGCGAATCGCTGAAACAGCTTATAGCTACAGCCGTAAATGTCCTTGTTGACGACCATCGTTTCGCCGGGCCGGAGGAGCTGTAAGACGGCCGAAATCGCGGCCATCCCGGTCGTCATGGCGACGGCGTGGCGCGCGCCTTCGAGGGCCGCGATGACCATCTCAAACTCGGCGATGTTGGGATTATTCTTGCGCGTGTAAAAATAGGGCGACCCGGCTTCAAACGCGCTGCACTGATAAAGAGGCGTGACGGAAGAAAGCGCGTCGGTGTCGTCTATCCGGCTGTGAAGTGCTCTTGTAATTGGCTTCATAAGGTGAACCCCACTCTGGTCTCCTTCAACTGATAATTGATAGTTGCCCGTGCTGTTCTCTGGCATCCGGGAGCGCGCCGTCTGCGGCGGACGCGTCGCCGGTCTCTGGCCGGAGCCCGCCCTGATGGATGAAGAGCGGGACGCCGCGCGGCACGTTGCTGCGGATGCGGCTCAGGACTCCGTCCGGCGAGGGAAAGATGAGCAGGTCATTCGGAATGCTGCGGCCCGGACTGATGATCGACCCGCCCGCGACGCGCGTCCGGTGGCCGATGAAGCTGCCGATAAAAGGAAAGGGGAAAGGAACGAGCCGTCCATCCATCAGCAGACGGATAGGCTTACCGTCCAGACGAAAGTCGTCGAGGATAGTCGCAAACATCGCCGAAGACCTGCCGAACACGCTCAGGTGATAAGGCCCGTGAATGAGGAAGGTCTGCGGGTAACAGACGGCGAAGCCGAGCGTCAAATCGTCGAAGAGGACCGAGCCGCTGCCGACCACCGAATGCTTGACCACCGAGCCGTCGCCGATGTGGCAGCCGTCGCCGATGGTTGACATCCGAATCACGGCGTTCGCGCCGATCTGCACGTTGGCCCCGATCTGTGCGCCTTCGAGCCAGGCCGTCGGGTGAATGTCGCAGCCCGGCCCGATCTTGTTCATCTTTGCCAGGAGCCGTGCGGGCTGGACGGAGGCGGCGCGCACGGCCACCAGCATCCGTCGCGCGAAGGAATCGAGCAGCTCCGCAAAGCGGACGTTCACGCAGGCTATGTTGGCGAACAGAATATCGACGGCATGATTGAGCTGCATCAGCGGTCGCAGGCAGACGGGGATGGCTATCTCTGCCGGGCCTCTCATGTGTGCGGGAATGTTGAGCGGCAGCGTGTGCTCGCCTATGTCAATGACCGTCGCCCTACACTCCGCCTCGTTCGCGCTCTTCAGATAGTAGAGGGGAAACCTGGCCAGGCCCTCTGACTGCTCATCCTGAAAAGCGGTGAAAATCCGGTAAAAGACCGTCCCCTTTGAGGTCGCGCACTGCGTCGAGCCCGAGACTGTCTGCGAGCGCTTGAGAAACTCGCGGACGACCGCGGCGTTGAAATAGAGATCATCGGTCAGGACCAGGCAGGGATAATCGCCTGCCGGTATCTCTTCCCTGGCGGCGACGCGGCGAACCGTGAAGCCCAGTTCCGAGAGGGCCTCCTGCTGGCGTTCGCCGAGGGGCCGCTGGTTGATGAGCACCTCGCCCATCTCGTCATCAAAGGGTGCGATGCGCTTGAACGTCTGGATAATGTAGGCTGTGTGCCTGGTCATAGGGTCTTCCGAATCGTGTGAAATACGCGCTCGGCGCTCGGGTGATAGAGCTTTTCGAGGGCAAACGGGTAATGAGTGTCATAGCCGCCGACCCGGATGACCGGCGCGCGCAGGCTTGAGAACAACTCTTCGGTAATGCGTGCGCTCAGCTCCGCGCCGAACCCGCAATTAAGCGGCGCTTCGTGCAGGACGGCGGCCCTCTGCGTCCGGGCGACCGATTCAAAGACGAGCGGTTCGTCCCAGGGGTTCAGAGTGCGCAGGTCAATCACTTCAAAATCAAGCTGCTCGGCGGCCGCCAGTTGCGCGACCCCGAGGGCAATATCCACCATGCTGCCGTAAGTAATCAGGGTCAGGTCCGTGCCGCGCCGCACGACCCGGCCCTTCCCGAGCGCGAGGCTGTAGGCGCTGAGAGGGACTTCCTCCCTGAAGAGCTTGTAGAGCCGCTTGGGCTCAAGAAAGAGCACCGGGTCCTCGTCTTCGAGCGCGGCCAGGAGCAGCCCCTTGGCGTCCCTCGGATTCGACGGCGTCACCACCTTCAGGCCCGGAACGCGCAGGAACATCGCTTCGCTGCTCTGCGAATGATAGAGCCCTCCCTGAACGCCGCCGCCATACGGGGCACGAATCACGACGGGGGCGCTAA
>DASVWH010000009.1:0-28674 GCA_036389715.1 Pyrinomonadaceae bacterium
CGCGATGGACGAGGCCGTCCGAGACTTTATTCGCTCCCGCTATGCCATGCAGGTCGGCGAGCGCACCGCCGAAGAGGTCAAGAAGGAACTGGGCATGGCGAGCCCTTCGGGTGAGCGACAACTGGAAGAGCGGCGGATGGAGGTCGTCGGCAAAGACCTGGTGGACGGCTCGGCCAAGGTCATCGAAATCGGCAGCACGGAGGTCTACGAGGCAATCGAGCCCGTGCTGGCGGAGATCATCACGGGCGCGCGGCGCGTGATAGAGGACTCGCAGCCGGATGTCACAGCCGACATCTATCGCACGGGAATAATTCTGACGGGCGGCGGCGCGCTGCTCGGCGGGATGGCCGAACGCTTGCAGACCGAATTGCGGCTGCACGCGGTGGTCGCGGAAGACCCGCTGGCGGCGGTTGCGCTCGGCGCGGGTCGCCTGCTGGCAGAACCCGAAAGACTCCAGCGCGTCTCGATTCGCCAGGACGTGCCCGCCTGGCAGCAGAGCGAAGAGCTGATTGTTAACTGGTAATTCTCACCCCGGCGCAATGAACCGCGGGAACGTTGCGAGGCCGCGTGAAGCTCAGTCTTCACGCGGCCTTTTCAGTCTTCTCAAGGGCTTTTCTCTCAAGGGTTTTCGGGTTTTCGCCGGACGCGGGTCTCTTCCGAGAGCGCGTCGTCCTCTTCCAGGGTCGTCTCGACCGTCTCATAGCGGACGACCGCTTGGTCGGGCGGCGCTGGGCCCGATAGCCGCGCGCGTTCCGGCAGGAGTGCGGCGCGCACGGCCTCGCGTTCGGGCAGCGAGAGCTGCTCATAGGCCCGGAGCAGGCGGCGCGCCTCTGCGTCCGGCTCTTTCTCGGGCGCGGAAATCAGCAGGGCGAGCCCCGCGACGTAGAGCGCGAGCGTGAAGAACGAGATGTAGCCGGTGGCGGGTGCGAAGAACTGCATCTCGACCGTGCCGAGTGAGATGCCCTGGAGCAATGCGTCCGCCAGTTTCTTGAAAAAGCCGCCCTCCGGGTCCGAGATGCCCGCGAGCAACATGTGCTTGAGGACGAAGGCCGTCCCGAAGAGCACGGCGAGGCTGCGCAGGAGCCTGCGCGCGTCGAACAACGAGAAGAGATTGTTCCAGAGCGTCCAGAGGAAGAAGAAGGAGAAGAGCCAGAGCAGCAGCCCGCGCTCGGGCAGGACTGAGTTGAAGGCTTGCGCCGATGCGAAAAAGAGTGTCAGCAGCGTGAGCACGTGCGAGACGTTCGTCAGCGGCGGGTAATCGCCCGAAACCCAGCCGCGCAGCTCGATGGCCTCCCCGCGGACGAAGAGAATCATCAGGAGCACGGAATGGATGAGCGTAATCAGCGGCGGCGGGACGAAGACGAACGCATGAGTCCCGGCGTCAATGCGCAGCCCGCCCAGCAGCGCCACCGTCAGGAAGAGCATCGGCAGCAGGATGAAGCGCACGAGCGCTCGGTTTCGCGAACGGTTCGGGACGCTCATTTTCGTTTACTGAAGACTTTCGGGAGGTCCAAATCGACCCAGCTGCGCCCGATGCCCTTTTCCAGCTCCGCCTTCAATTCCGTGGCCGTGTGCATCTGCAAATCGGGATCTTCGACGGAGAGCGTGCCTTCCGGCGAGAGATTGATGGCGCGATTGGCCGCCTCCAGGCCCTGCTTGTAAAGCTCTTCGTCTGTAAAGAGGCGGCCCCAGCCCTCCCTGTAATAAGAGTAGGCGATGTAGAACTGCGTGCGCGCGTCACGACGGCCCGGGTCGGCGCGTTCCCACTCGTCGCGGGCGGCGCGAAACTGCTCGCGGTGAAAAAGCTCCAGCGCGGCCCTGAACCTCGCCAGGTCAATCTCGTAAGTCCCGGTCGCAGCCTCCGCGCCCGCCGCGACTTCCTTGAAAGTGCGCGGCTCGGTGGCGTACAGCCAGATGATGAAGACGGCGAAGAGAATCGTCCAGGCGACGCCGACGCTTTGGATGAGCCTGTGTTGCATTCTATAATCCGATGTCTTGAAAGAAGCTAGAGGATGCTTCCCCGTGCTGTCAATAGAATTGCGGCGGGCGCTCTGTGCTGCATGATGGATGAATATATTCGAGAACAGATAGCCGGGCATCGTGCGACCGCCCGCTCATTGGGCGAGGCCGCGCTCGACGCTATCCGGCGCGGCGACATCGGGCTCGCGCGGACGGCCTCCAGACAGGCGGCACAGTACGCGCGAATCGTGCTCCAACTGGAGACGGGCGAGAAACAGGTAGCGCCCGCGGACGCTCTCCCCGCCGTCTCGGAGGAGCGGAACGATGGTGAAGCGTCGCCTTCCGGTGCGGCCCGGTAAAGCCGCCCGGCAGCGATTTCGCCGGGTTTGATTGGCAGGCACGTTTAATCGGCGAGTACCATTCGAGTTAACAGATGACCAGGCCCTTCAAGATTCGTGACATCGAGATTAACCCGCCGCTGGTGCTCTCGCCGATGGCGGGCGTGACGGACGTGCCGTTCCGCGCCCTCTTGAAGCGGCGCGGCGGGATCGGGCTGACCGTCTCGGAGTTCATCTCGGTCGAGGGACTGACGCGCCACAACCCGAAGTCGAAACGGCAGATGCGCTTTTACGCAGACGAGCGCCCCTTCGCCGTGCAGATTTTCGGCGGCCAGGCAGAGCGGATGCGGATGGCTGCGGAGATGGCCGAAGAGGTCGGCGCGGATATTCTTGACATTAATTGCGGCTGCCCCGCGCCGAAGGTCGTCAAGCACGGCGGCGGCTCCGGGCTGCTGCGCGACCTGCAACGCCTGGAAGTTATTCTCAAAGAGATTAAGCGTGCGATCAGGATTCCGTTGACGATCAAGATTCGCGCGGGCTACTACGACCACACGATCAACGCGGTCGAGACCGCGAGGCTGGCCGAAGCCTGCGGCGTCGAGCACATCGCGCTGCACGCCCGGACCAAGGAGCAGGGCTACAAGGGGCTCGCCGACTGGGATTTGGTCCGGCAGGTCAAGGAGGCCGTGAGCGTGCCCGTCTCCGGCAGCGGCGACGTGACGACCATCGAAGGCGCGTTCACCAAGTGGCGCGAGACCGGCTGCGACGGCATTCTCATCGGGCGGGGCGCGATGGCCAATCCCTGGATTTTCCGCCAGATAGAGGACACCCTGGCCGGGCGCGAAATCTTTCAGCCGACGCTCGAAGACAAGCGCGCCGTGCTGCTCGAATATTTCGACATGCTGCGCGAGGATATGCCGGAGCTGCCCGCCATCGGGCGGATGAAGCAGTTGGCCGGACAGTTCACGCGCGGCTTACAGGGCGGCGCGCTCTTTCGCACCACTCTCTATCATTCACACTCGGTCGCGGAGATTCTCGACCGCATCTCGGAATACTTTGAAGCGATGGCAGAGGGCCGCCCGTACTTCGGCGAAGGCAAGCCTGCCGGGGTTGAAGAAGAAGCGCCCGTGCTCGATTCATGCGAGGCGGCGACGGCCGGAACTTAGAATCTGCACCCACGTCTTAACCCGGCGTGTCCGAAGAGACGTTGCCCGAGCGCGGACGCCGCAGGGCCGGGCGAGAGTATCAGCGATGAAAGATGAAGGAGCGGTAATTCGAGTTGAATTACCGCTCCTTCATCTTTTCGCCTTGATGCCTGCGCTCTGTTTAGCAAAGGGCCGGACGGAGAGCTTGAACTGCGCGCCGGGTTGGAAACCTGAGAACGCAACCGGGCTTACTCTTCAAGCTCGGCATCGCTGGCCCACGCGACGAGCGAGTGGTTGAGCCACTTGACCCAGGACGGCGACGCTCCTACCCGCTCGCCGTCGTCCGTCTCGACGACTTCGATCCTGTTGATGGCGTCCAGCGAAACGCCCTCCATCCAGACGCCGTAGCCGGAATTGATGGCGACGGAAGCGCCCGCCCGCAACGGCTGTATCTCGAAGATGGTCCTCGCTTCGACGCCTTTGAGCGGCTGCCCGTCGGCGTCATAAGCCCTGATCTCGAAAGAGGTCCGGCTCAATCGCCGATTCGTTTCGTTGCTGATGTTGCCCTTGACGATGGTGCTGCCCATCGCTCTGACGAGCAGCAGGTTCTTCAGGGCGAAGGAGGCTTCACCCGCCCCGACGGGGAGGTCTCCATACGACCTGATGTTGACGAGCGTCTTGATGGCTTGCTGCGAGCTGCTGTTACTGCTGCGCTGTGCCACCTCCTGCGCGCGCCAGAGCCCCGGCGCGACGAAGGCCAGGAGCACCGCCGGGAGCAGTGCGATTCTGAATAAACGTTGACTCATGATTACTTGCTTTCTTTCCCCTTGATCTTGATTTCCCCTTGATTACCGCCGCTTGCCGCCGGGCGCGGCCCCGGCAGCCTTCTTCGCGCCGTTGCCGGTGTCCAGTTCGACCGGCGCCGGATAGCCTTTGCCCTTGAGCGCGGCGATTTCGATGACGATCTCTTTTTTGCCCTTGACGTTTCGCGTCACCTGCCCGCTGGCGGCAGCCTCGCCCTTTTTGTTCTCGTTCTTAGTCGCGGAGCTGCCGTTGGCATTCCTGTTGGAAGCGTTCGACGCATTGCCCTGAGGGGCGGTCGAGGCGTTGGCGTGAGCGCCGTTTCCCGGCTGGTCGCTCCGGCCGCTGGCATCACGCGACATCTCCTTGAGCGCGTTGAGGACCTGCGTGCGTTCCTGTTCGGTCAACTGTTCGAGCGTTGTGCCGTAGGTTGCGAGCACGGCGCGGAGATTCTCTTCCGTATTGGTGTCGCGGTCATAAACGTCGCGGTAGATGTGCAGCTTGCCGTCTTCGACGACGATGGTTTCGTAGCGCAGCTCGACCACGACGGGGCGGCTGAGCTTCACGTCCTTAGTCTCCTCGGGCTTCTTCGCATACTCGCTCATCTGCTCTTCGGAGATGTTGGTCCCGCTCAGGCGCGCCAGCACTCGCGCGAAGTCCTGAACCTGCGGAGTGGTCAGCCCAACGCAGCCGTGCGAAGCGAAAGTGCCGAGCCTCGCAGGTGATTTGCCGCCGTGAATCAAGGACGGCAGTCCAATCGGTATCTTAATGGGGCCGAGCGGATTGAGCTTGCTTCCGGCCTCTACTTTCTGCCCCGGCTTGACCTTGTTGGAGGTTTCGACCCAGGGCTCGTCGGGCGCTGTCCAGGTCGGGTTGAAGATGATCTGCGCGGCCTTGCGCTGGCCCGTCGGGAGCGGAAATTCTGGATAGCCGATGCCGACCTTGTAGGACTTGACGAGCTGCCCGCCCTCGAAAACGTCCATCCTGTAGGCGGGCGCGTTGACGACGATGCGCGTGTCGGACGGAACGACGTTGAGCTTACCGCCGCCGCCGGTATGCGCCTGAGCATTGCCGGAATCGTTTGGCCCAGCGCCGCTCGCGGCCTCTTCGCCGCCGCTCCAGCGTTGGCGCAGAAGGGCCGAGAGCTGCTGTGCCTTCTCCTGGCCGATGATGGCATTGATCTGCTCGGCGGCGTGCGCGCGTGCCGAAGCGGTCGAGCCGTTGTAATCGTCCGAGTCCGTCTCGCGCAGCTTGGAGGTCTCTTCGCGGGCCATCGTCCGCAGCCTGCCGATCTGCTCGTCGGTCAATTGCAGCCTGCTTTTTAAGTCCGCCTGGAATGTCTCGTCGGCGAAGAAAGCGTCTAGGACGGGCAGCGTCACCGGCATGGAGCTTTCGTCGGCGGCGCTCGTCTTGACCGTCTGAACGGTTGGGGACGGCGTGGCCGGGGCACTGCTCGGATTGCTGTTGGCTACGTTGGCGGGCTGCTGGTTGACGCACCCGCCGCAGGCGATTGAGAGGACGATGGCGGCCACTGCCGCCCGCAGAAAATTACTCATTCTTGCTTGCTGCTCCTGTTTGTCGGTCTTCTATCTGTCTTCTTTATAAAGGGCCGCCCGGTTTTTCGGGGCGCTCCGCTGTTCCTTCAAATTGACTTGTCAGCACGGGGCGAACCCTACTCGCTGGCTAACTTCCGGGCGCACCCCGCGAAAAATGCTCTTCTGCTGTTGCAACAGTCGTTCCCAGCTGCGCGAGCGCCCGTTTCTTGGCTGTTTTCGGAATGTCCGCGCGGGTTTCGGTAACCGAGTGAACCATAAGCGAACGCTCGGCGCGCTATAAACCGTTCACCTTGGAAGAATCCGGGGCCAACAGGCCGCAACGAAAATGACGGGAAGGGCAGGAGGATAAAAGGGATAAGCGTTGGAGCGGCAGAGAATCGGGAGGGCAAAAGGTTAAGAATAAGGGCGGGCGTCGAGAGTCAGGTTCGAGGGCTAGTTTAGAGAGCTAGTTTAGAGAGCTAGTTTAGAGAGCTGGGGTCAAGAGTTCAGGCATGTTTCCTGTTCGCGCTTCGCCGCTTTTACATGCTTTGCGGCTTCCGCTTTACGACTCGCAGTCTTCCGCTTCACGCTTCACGGCTTGCGCTCTTACACTTTATCTCCTGATTCCCGTCCCTTTGCTAAGAGTTCACTTTCCGCCTCGCAGGAGCGGGTAGGGGTTGATGTTGGTCCCGTCCCAGTAGCGCTTCGGGTCCGCGACGATGAGGACGGAGAAGTGCAGGTGATAGTTGCCGGGGCCTGCGTTGCCAGTGTCGCCGACGTAGCCGATGGTCTCGCCGCGATGGGCGAAGCGGCCTTCGGCGAGGCCGTCGGCGTAGCGCTCCAGGTGCGCGTAGTAATAGACGGTCCGGTTGTCGTTGTCCAACTGGTAAACGGTCGTGCCGCCGCGCTGGCTCTGGAAGAGCTTGACGATGCGGCCGTCCGTGACGGCCAGGACGGGCGTCCCGCGCGGGGCCGGAATGTCTATCGCATCATGCACACGCCCCTCCGAACGCGCGTCCTGAAAGGTATCCCGCAACTGGTCTGCGCGGACTCCCGCGACCGGGACGAGCAGCGCCTTTGAGCCGCCGGGCGCGGCAGCAGAGGAAGGCGCGGGCGAAGCCGAAGCGGAAGGCTGCGGGGCGCTCTCGGTCTGAGTTGCAGAGGGCTGCGGCGCCGGGTCGGCGAGAGGGTCCGTGCCCGTAGAAGGAGTCGCCGTCGGCGTTGATGTGGGAAGGGCGGCTGGCGCGACGGGCGTCGAGACGCCTGCCGGGGCGGGCGTCACCGCGGCTATTTGTCCGGGCCGCTGCCTGCCGCTCAAGTACCAGACGAGCGCGACCAGGACGGAGAGCGCCGCCGCGATGGCAAAGAGCATTCGGATGCGCGGCTGGTTTGCCATAGGGTCAGTCGGGAGGGTCAGTCGGGCCCGGCGCGCGGCGAGCTTGAGTCATCGCCCGTCCCGTGCACAGTCCTCCGTCCGGTTCATTTGCCTTCGGAGCGGCTCAGTCCGAGAGGTTGCAGCGGTCGCGGCGAAGTGCCCTCGAAAAACCAGCTCGCGCCGACGCGCAGCCTGTGATGCCAGGTCGGGAGGCGCGAAGTGTAGAGCGCAAAGCGGGCCTGGCGTGCCAGCGGGCCGCCGAAAGCGCGTCCGCCGGTCAGCACCGCCGCGTGCTCCGTCCCGAGGCTGACCGCTTCGCCCAGCTCGACGAAATGCTTTGTCTTCAGCTCTCTTCCGGCCAGCAGGGCCTTGATGTTGGAGGCCAGCAGCCCGGCCTGCTGGTTGGCGAGCTGCGCCGTTCCGGCCAGCGTCGGCGTCGCGTCCTGGTAAAATGCGATGTCGCCGACCGCGAAGACACGCTCATGCCCGCGCACCTGCAACGTCGGCTCGACGATGATGAGCCCGCGCCGGTCTTTCTCCACCTCCAGCTTCTCGACCAGCGGGTTGACGCGCACGCCCGCCGTCCAGATGACCGCCGCGGCCGAAATCTCCGTCTGCTCGCCCCTGTGCTCGATGGTGAAGCCGGTCTCGGAGACGCTCTGCACGCGCGTCTCCGTGTGAATCTCGACGTGCGAGTCGCGCAGCGCCGCTTCGACGAAGGCGCGCATCTCGTCGCCCATGCCCGGCACGACCTGCTCGCTCATCTCGACGACCATCACACGCGGCTCGCCGCGCAGCGCGCGCCTGCGGAAAGCATCGCGCAGGAGGTCCGAGATTTTGGTCGAAAGCTCGACGCCGCTCGCGCCTGCGCCGACGACGGCGAAGGTCAATGCGCGCTGCACGTCCTGCGGGGCAAGCTCCGGCGGGATGCGGTCGAGCGCCTGCACCATCCGCCGCCTGAGCGCATCCGCGTGCGCTATCTTGCGAAACGGCATCGCGTGCTCTTCCGCCCCGGGGATGTTCCAGTAATTAGTGATGCCGCCGAGCGCCAGCACCAGCACGTCGTAAGCTAAGCGGCGCTCGCGCCCGGCGATGCTGACTTCGCGCGCCGCGAGATCGACATTCGTCACTGCGCCGCGAATGAAACGCACGCGGTCGTCGAGCAGCTCCTTGAAGCCGGGCGCGATGTGCCAGGCTTCGACCTCGCCGCTCAGGTATTCGTAGAGCATCGGCGTAAAGAGAAAATGGTCTTCCGCGCTGACAAGCGTGACTTCGGCCGACCCCGCCAGGTCGAGCGCCGTAAAGAGCCCGCCGAAACCGCCGCCGATGATTAGGACTCGCGCCTGTTGTTTGTCCATATGCTCACTAGATTCCCGGCTCTGTGCTGGATTTCGGCAGATAGTAGCAGACAAAGCGCGCCCGCGCACACCCCTTTGAGCCCGACACCCCGGCCATAATTCAAATCTGCGGAGCAGAGCCCGGCTGACCATGCTCTTGACACGCAGGAGCGAATCGTCCTAATCTGCGCCTCGACCGGAAGCCGATATTTCCGGGCCAAGCACGAATTAATCCTACCTCGTATTCGTCTTCCCGGCTTCCGGTGGTTTCCTGCGTTGTCAATCTGCATGACAATGCTTCCCCTAAAATTCAATCAGGAGACTGAAAAACCGTGAACCGAAAATTGGTGTCCCTCTTCCCCCTGCTCGTATCGGTGTGCCTTTTATCCTTTGCCGCTCCGGCCTCCACGCATCCCGACACGCCCGAGAATAATTCCACTTCCAGGCCCGATTATCTTTCGCCCCTGGAGAAAGAGCTGCTCGATGAGATGAACCTGGCCCGGACGGAGCCGCAAAAGTACGCGGTCTTTGTCGAGGAATATAAGAGGCTCTACGAGGGCAAGCGTCTCCTGCGGCCGGGCAGGAAGCCGCTGGTAACCTTCGACGGCGTCGAAGCCGTGGACGAGGCGATAGGCTTTCTGCGCGCGGCCAAAGCCTTACCACCTTTTGAAATCTCGAAGGGCATCTGCCAGGCCGCCAGGGACCACGCCAACGACCTCGGGCTCAAAGGCATCATGGGCCACAAGGGCAGCGACGGCAGCCTGCCTAACGCCCGCCTCGACCGCTACGGCCGCTGGGAGAGCACGATTGGCGAGACCATCCTTTACGAGGTCAGCACGGCGCGCGAGATGGTCATCGCCTTAATCATTGACGACGGCGTCCCGACGCGCGGGCATAGAAACAATATCTTCAATCCTGACTACAGGATAGCGGGCCTCTCCATCAGCGCCCCGGCGACGACCGCGGCGCGCGGCGTGATTGACTACACGGGAGGCTTTCAAGAGAAGGCGGGCTGGGCCTCGCAGCGTTGAGCTGGCGGTGGCCGCATTGGCCGCCCCTGACCCCGCTGGACAGCCTCCCGAAGCGCGTGTTAAATTGCCTCGTATTTTCAATTTAGCGGTTACCGCCGCCCGGCGGACTGACTGCGGTCTGGGAGGGCCATCGAGAGTAGTGTTAGCCAAAGAAACCAAAGAACAGATAGTCACCGATTACAGGACCCACGAGGGGGATACGGGTTCCCCGCAGGTGCAGATTGCTCTGCTCAGCCAGCGCATCAACGAGCTGACCGAGCATTTCAAGACGCATAAGAAAGACAACCATTCCAGACGCGGACTGCTCAAGATGGTCTCGCAGCGCAGGAGTCTACTGGACTACCTCAAGCGCAAGGACATAGAGCGTTACCACGAGGTCGTCACCCGGCTCGGCCTGCGCCGCTAAACGAAGGGCAGGGAACGGTTTAGCCGAAATCAAGAAGCCCGCAGCAGCAGAGATTTCTTCGAGGTCTCGAACACACACAACAGCCCGCGTCTATCGAAGAGCTTCCGGCAGTGCCGAACGTGACGGCGATTTTAAACTGCCAAGTGGACGCGAGAAGAGCCCTAAGCAGATAAGCCAAAGGCGGCGATGGTCTCACGGTGCAGAGACTCGCCGCCTTTTCTTATATGACAGCACAACTAGCAGGCGATGGCCAAGCGGCAGGTGACGGCCCCTCTAAAAGGCGCGTCACTCATCACGTGCCGCCTGGTCCGCAGCTTTCAATAACGACCGGGCGCGGGCGCACGAGACGCCACGCGCCGCCTTGCTCGGCAACCGAGCAGCGGTCACGTGTCCGAAGGAGACAAAGACGAGTATGCCAGTCAAAAAGTATCTCAAAGAATCAATCAAATTAGGCGACCGGGAGTTGACGGTCGAAACCGGCCGCGTTGCCAAGCAGGCCAACGGCTCGGTCATCGTCCGTTACGGCGACACGATGCTGCTGGTCGCGGCCGTCGGCACGCAGAGCCCGCGCGAGGGGATAGATTTCTTCCCCCTGACGGTCGAATATCGTGAATCCAATTACGCCGCCGGGCGCATCCCCGGCAACTACTTCCGGCGCGAAGGCCGTCCGACGGAGAAGGAGACGCTTACCAGTCGCCTGATTGACCGTCCCTTGCGCCCGCTCTTTACCGAAGGCTACCGCAACGAAACGCAGGTCATCGCCAACGTCATCTCGGCCGACCCGGACAACAACCCGGACGTGATGGCCATCACGGGCGCAAGCTGTGCGCTCTATCTCTCGGACATTCCGTTCCCGAACCCGATTGCGGGCGTCAGAATCGGCCTCATCGAAGGCCGCTACATCATCAACCCGACCTATGACGAGGTCCGCGAGTCGCGCCTGAACCTGATCGTCGCCGGCACGGAAGAGGCCATCGTGATGGTCGAGGCGGGCGCATCGGAGGTCTCCGAGGAGATCATGGTCGAGGCCCTGATGCTCGCGCACAAGGAGATCAACCGCCTCTGTCGCTGGCAGAAGGAGCTTTACAAGGCGCTCGACGTACAGAAGCGCGAGGTCATAGCACCCGTCCTCAACGAAGAGATGCTCGGCGAAATCGAGAGGAATTACGCGGAGCGGCTGCGCGCGGCCCTCGATACGACGACGCAGGACAAGCAGGCCAGCTATGCGGCCGTTGACGCGCTCAAGAAGGAGGTCGTCGAGTCCTATCCTGAAGACCAGGCCGAGACGCGCCAGATGGCCAAGAAGATTTTCGACCACTTGAAAGAGACCATCTTCCGCGACGACATTCTCAACAAGCGCCGCCGCCCGGACGGCCGCCGCTTCTCCGAGATTCGCCCCATCACCTGCGAAGTCGGCTGGCTGCCGCGCGTTCACGGCTCCGCCCTCTTCACGCGCGGCGAGACGCAGGCGCTCGTCACGACCACCCTCGGGACCAAGGACGACGAGCAGTTCATGGACGACCTGGAGAAGGGCGAAATCAAGCGCCGCTTCCTGCTCCACTACAATTTCCCGCACTATTCGGTCGGCGAAGTGGGCCGCTTCGGCTCGTCCAGCCGCCGCGAAATCGGGCACGGCGTGCTCGCGCGCCGCTCCATCGAGCCCGTCCTGCCCGACGAGGCCGATTTCCCTTACACGATTCGCATCGTCTCCGACATCACGGAGTCCAACGGCTCAAGCTCTATGGCCTCTGTCTGCGGCGGCATTCTGAGCCTGATGGACGCTGGCGTGCCCTTGAAGCGGCCGGTCGCGGGCGTGGCCATGGGCCTGGTGATGGAGGGCAACAAGTACGCCATCCTCTCCGACATCGCGGGCGCTGAAGACCACTATGGCGACATGGACTTCAAGGTCACGGGCACGAGCGAGGGCATCACGGCCCTGCAAATGGACATCAAGATCGGCGGCATCAACGCCCAGATCATGGCCGAAGCCCTGGAACAGGCCCGTAAAGGCCGCCTGCACATCCTCTCCATCATGGAAAAGACGCTGGCCGAGCCCAGGGAGGACATCGCGCCCTACGCGCCGCGTATCATCCAGATCAAGATTAATCCTGACAAAATCCGCGACGTGATCGGGCCCGGCGGCAAGATTATCCGCGCCCTGGTCGAAGAGACCGGAGCGAAGATTGACGTTGAAGACGACGGCACGATCTCGATTGCTTCGGCCGACGGCGCAGCCGCCCAGGCTGCTATTGACCGTATCCGCGGCATCACAGCCGAGGCCGAAATCGGCGAGACTTACCTCGGGACGGTCTCCCGAATCGTCGATTTCGGCGCTTTCGTCGAGATTTTCCCGGGCACGGACGGCCTGCTCCACATCTCGGAGATAGCCGACCGGAGGGTCAAGGATGTCCGCGACGAGTTGAAGGAAGGCCAGCAAATCATGGTCAAGTGCATCGGCAAGGAAGGCAATAAGATCAAGCTCTCGCGCAAGGCCGTCCTGCGCGACGAGAAACAGCAGGCCGAGGCCGCCGGCGCTGGCGACAGCGGCGAGTAAATCCGGCCTAAAGGTAAGAGGGAGAAGGGCAAAAGTGGAGAGTCAGGAGTAAATCCTTCACTTTTGCCCTCTGCCTTCCGGCTTTTAACATGATTGGTCCATCTTTTCCTTGACACTCGGCTTAAAGGCGGGTTTAATCGCATCCGCAAAACTGGAATACCTACAGCATTAAGCGTCTTTCTGTAGCAAAGGAAAGCCCACTCGGTGGTTTTCATCTGTTAAGGATATTTTGAAAGCGGTCGGGCTAAGGGTCGGAAAACGGCGCGGCGGCGGGGCGAGGAAGCCCTTCCGGGACTGCGCCGGTCAGAGGCGGTTTGAGACCGCTGCGGCTGCGGCAGCCAGGTCGCTCAAGTTATTTTAAATCTTGCTTTTCTAGTGATTAAAGTCCGGCTCTGAAGGCTTCAGGGCCGAGACCGGAAAGACTCAAGGAGGAGTTCCCAACGATGAGGAATCGAGCCAAACGATTAGCCGCTACGATACTCAGCGTCTTCCTAATGGCCGCCGTGCCGGTGCAAGCCGGTCCGATCCAGTTTACGGATGTCGTTCATGCGATTAGTAATGTCCAGAATGGCGGTCAAAGTGGGGAGCTTCGCCTGCGCAACGTTTCCCAGAACGGAAGCGCACCGGGTAACGGTCAGAACGGTTCTCAGCAGGATTCATCGCAGAGCACGACCACGGCTCCGGCGTCATCGCTGATTACGCCCGCCGGAGGGCCGCAGCAAGAGGGCGGCCAGCAGGGAACGGTCGAAGTCGTCGAAGAGGGCGACATCTCCGGCACGGTCTGCGATTGCGGCGAGATTCCCTTTTCGCCCGGCGGCGGCTTCCCGAAATGGCCTTTTATTCCGGCGATTGCCCTGGTCTGCCTGACCGGCGTCTGCTCTGGCGAGGAAGAAGAGTGTGAAGGCCCGGAGTGCGCGCCGCCTCCGCCGCCGTGCGAAGGTCCGCAGTGTACGCCGCCGCCGGAGGTTCCCGAACCGGCCTCGCTGCTGCTGCTCGGCTCAGGGCTGGCAGCCCTCGGAGCGCGCGCCCGTCGCCGCTACGGTCGTAAAACGGAGAGCAATCAAACTTCTACAGAGGTGTAAATATGGCGAACAGACAGGCAGCTCATTACCGGCGCAACGCTCTTCAAGCGAAATTCGCCTTCGCAGTTTTGATTGCCCTTTCGTTTCTCTGCGCACAGTCACAGGCCGTGCGCGCCGCCGACAAGAAGCCCAATTACGGGCGCATCCAGATTTCGACGAATCCGGGCGGCTATCCGGTCCTGATTGACGGGCAGCCCGCTGGCGAAACGACCGTCAACGCGCGCCTGCTCGACCTGCCGCCGGGCTCGCACACCGTCGAGATAGTTTTCCCGACCGAGCGCTGGACGCAGGTCTTCAACCTCGTCGCGGGCCGCAAGAACTGCATCACGCTCAACTACGCGCCCAAGACCATCTCGATCCCGACGCTCCCGTGCCCGTATCCGGTCAACGTCTCCGCGCCGTCCTCAGTCAATGACGGCGACGTGATTACGTTCTCGGCCGATGTCGGCTATAGCGGGACCTCGGCGCTCAATTACACCTGGACCGTGAGCCCGGCTTCGGCCAAGATCGTCAGCGGCGCGGGCACGCCGACCATCACGGTTGATTCGACGGGACTCGGCAGCCAGCGCGTCTCGGCCATCCTGGTCGTAGACGACGGCTCGGGCGAGCGGACGTGCCGGCAGACGGCGCAGGCTGTGACCAATATCGTGGCCATGACGCCGCCCGCCAATCCGTCGCGCAAGTTCGACGAGTTCCCGAACATCGCCTTTGACGACTCGAAGGCGCGGCTCGATAACCTGGCCATCTCTTTGCAGAACGAGCCGACCGCGCAGGGCTACATCATCGTCTACGGCGGACGCGCCAGCCGCGCCGGGCAGGCCGACAAACTCGGCAGCCGCGCCCGTGATTACATGATTAACCAGCGTGGCATTGACCCGAACCGCGTCGTCGTCGTCAACGGCGGCACACGCGACAGCGATTACTTCGAGCTCTGGGTCGTGCCGCAGGGCGCACAGCCGCCGCAGGGGACACCGGCCAGCGCGGGCTCCGGCGACCTGATTCAACCGGCGGCCAACCAGCGCCCGCGCCGCTCGCGCCGTCGAGACTAGCGCGAGGACGAAATAGTCGCCGCTCAAGGTAGTGGCAGGAAAGTGGTGGCAGGTGATTGAGACCCTCGGATGGTCTTGCTCACCTGCCACTTTTTACTTGTCGTTTGAGAGCCGCGTGTGTTAACAATCACGCGCGCGAGTTCACGCTCTGGAGATAGCTCATCCCGATTGTTAACGACAGACTTTTGAAGGAGGATCAAAGTAATGGCAGAAGGTGATGGCGGCGGCAACACGGGCGTGGTCGCCGTACTGGTGATTTTTGTCATCGTCGTTTTGATTGCGCTCTATTTCTTCGGCGTCTTCGGCGGGCGCGGCGGCGGCTCGGCCGTTCCGAACAAAGTTGATATCAACGTTCAGACACCCGGCAAGTAGAAGCAGTCCATCCGGTTGAGAAACCAGTTGCAAAGAAGAGAGGAGAGCGGCCCGCCCAGGGCTAACTCTCCTCTCTTCTTTGCAAGTGGCGAGCGCGCTGCTAGACTCGTTTCGGGCATCAATCGTCACAACCGGCAAAGAGCAGAGAGCGTTGCCAGCTCCGGTCTCCGGCCATTCGACGATTGACCCTTTAAGGATTATCGCGCGAGGACAAAGAGTGTCGTCACCAAACATCGAGACCATCGTCAGCCTCGCCAAGCGGCGCGGCTTCGTTTTTCCCTCCTCCGAGATTTACGGCGGGCTTGGCAGCGCCTGGGACTACGGCCCGCTGGGCGTCGAGCTGGCCAACAACGTCAAGCAGTCCTGGTGGCGCTGGATGGTCCACGAGCGCGACGACATGGAGGGCATTGATTCGTCAATCATCCTCAATCGCCAGGTCTGGAAATACTCCGGCCACGAGGAGACCTTCAGCGACCCGCTGGTTGACTGCCGCGAGTGCAACGCGCGGCTGCGCGCCGACAAGCTGGAGTATGACGCAGCGGCTGGCGCTAACGTCGAAGCGGCGATTCGGGCAAAGTCCGTCAAGTGTCCCAACTGCGGCTCGCCCAACCTGACGGAGCCGCGTCCCTTCAACCTGATGTTTCGCACGACCATCGGCGCGGCCGCCGAAGAGGACGACCCGTCGGCTCTCGCCTACCTGCGTCCCGAAACGGCGCAGGGCATCTTCATCAACTTTCTCAACGTCCTGACGACCTCGCGGCGAAAGCTGCCCTTCGGCATCGCGCAGATAGGGAAATCCTTCCGCAACGAAGTCACGCCCGGCAACTTCATCTTCCGCACGCGCGAGTTCGAGCAGATGGAGATGGAATACTTCGTCCGCCCCGGAGAGGACGAGGCCATTCACCAGGAATGGATTGATAACTGCTATAACTGGTTCCTCGGGCTCGGCATCTCCGCCACTAACCTGCGGCTCTACGAGCAGCCGAAGGAGGAGTTGGCCCACTACGCCAAGCGCACCGTGGACATTCATTATCGCTTCTTCCCCGAGCGCGAAGAGGAGCAGCGGCAGTGGGACGAATTGATGGGCATCGCCAACCGGACCGACTTCGATCTCAAGGCCCACTCGAAGAAGCCTGAGAACGCGCAGGGCAAGCGTCTCAACCCGGATTCGACCGAAGACCTCTCCTATTTCGACGAGGCGACCAAAGAGCGTTTCTATCCTTACGTGATAGAGCCCGCGGCCGGAGTCAACCGCACGGTCCTCGCCGTCCTGATGGACGCCTATTCGGAGAAGACGACCGAGAAGGGCGAGAAGCGCGTGATTCTCCGGCTGCGGCCGGAGCTTGCGCCGATCAAGGCCGCGATTCTGCCGCTGGCCAAGAACAAGCCGGAGCTGGTCGGGATGGCCAAAGCCATCAAGCGTTCGCTCCAGCCCGTGCTGCGCGCCGTCTACGACGACACGGGCGGCATCGGCAAGCTCTACGCGCGCCAGGACGAAATCGGCACGCCCTTCTGCATCACGGTGGACCATCAATCGCTCGAAGACGAAGCCGTCACGGTGCGCGACCGCGACACCTGGGAACAGGAGCGCGTCAAGGTCGCAGACCTCCAACAACACTTACAGCAGAGGCTCGTCGTCAGAGGCTAGAGCGCGTCAGAGCGTTGAAGCTAAGAGAAACTAACCCCTGTCACTTTAACCCGTAACCTTCGACATCCGGTCTCCTATGGCAGTTGTCAAAAAGCGTAACCAGCAGACGGAATCGCGGCTCTTGCTCGAATCGGGCGAGGCGGTCGAGCTGCCGCCCGCCGAGATTGAAGAGAGCGCCGTGATGGTCCAATTCGAGCATCTCAAGCAGTATCTGCCGGAGCTGCTCGAAGCCCTGCGTGCGGGGACCACTGCCGAGCCCGTCCCGGTCATGCTCGACGGCTCGACGTTTGCGATTCACGGCGCGACGCGCACTTTCTGGGTCAAGCTCTGGCACTCGGCCGCGTCTGAATTGACGCGCATCGAACGGGCGCAAGTCCTCAGCTGCCTGCCCTCTACGCGCGGCGTCCAGGTGGTCTTCAATGATTACGATGACGGGGAAGATTTCGACGAAGACTTCGACGAGCAGGACGACTTTGACGAAGAGGGCGGCGATGCTGCGGACGGCGAGCCGGGCCGGGAGAGCCGCTAAGGACGGCGCGCGCCGGTCAAGACGGCTCACGGCGGTCAAGACTTTTCGCATCCTGCCCCGCACGCTTTCCCCTGTCTCATCGTTCAACGCTCGTGCCCGAGCACCCCTTTCGCATGTCTGTTGGCACTCCCGATAAAATCTTAAAGCTGGCCGGGGCCATCCGCGCAGAGGGCGGGCGCGCGCTGCTGGTTGGCGGCTGCGTGCGCGACCGCATGATGGGCCTCGCGCCGAAGGACTGGGACGTTGAAGTCTACGGCGTCGAGCCCGCGCGTCTGCGCCAACTGCTCGAAGCCGCCGGGCGCGTTGACACCGTCGGCGAAGCCTTCACCGTCTACAAAATCGGACAGGACCTGGATGTCTCGCTGCCCAGGCGCGAGCGGAAACAGGGGCGCGGCCATCGCGGGTTCATCATCGAAGGCGATCCCTCGATGACGATTGAAGAGGCCACGCGCCGCCGCGACTTTACGCTCAACGCGATGCTCGAAGACCCGCTGACGGGCGAGGTGATAGACCCTTTCGACGGGCGCAGCGATCTGCGCAGGAAGCTGCTGCGGGCCGTCGCGCGCGAGACCTTCCCGGAGGACAGCCTGCGGACACTGCGCGCCGCACAGTTTGCCGCCCGCTTCGAGTTCGACATCGAGCCGCAGACAATCGAGCTGTGTCGCGCGATTAATCTGACGGACCTGGCGCGCGAGCGCGTCTGGGGCGAGATGGAGAAGCTGCTGCTGCGTGCAGAGAGACCGTCAATCGGGCTCAAGTGGCTATACGAGCTGGGCGCGGTTGAGCAGCTCTTCCCCGAACTCAAAGCGCTTGTCGGCGTGCCGCAGGAATACGAATGGCATCCCGAGGGCGACGTTGACGTGCATACGATGCTGGTCGTTGACCGCGCGCGCGAACTCGTTGACGACCTGCCTTATCCGAAGCAGGTGACGGTCATGCTGGCGGCGCTCTGCCATGATTTCGGCAAGCCCGCGACGACCGCGTTCCTGGAAGGGCGCTGGCGCTCGCGCGGCCACGAAGAGGCGGGCGTGCCGCCGACGGAGAGCTTTCTGGAACGGCTCAACATCCATACGCTCGAAGGTTATGACGTGCGGGCGCAGGTCGTGGCGCTGGTGCGCGACCATCTGAAGCCGGGCGAGTTTTATAACCGGCGGCACGAGATCGGCGACAGCGCCTTCCGGCGGCTGGCCAGGCGTTGCGAGCTGGAGCTGCTCTATCGCGTCGCCAGGGCCGACAGCCTCGGGCGCAACGCCGATTGGGTCGCGCGCGAGAGATGGTACGGAGCGCAGCCGCAGGAGTGGTTCATCGCTCGTGCGCGCGAGTTGGAGGTCGAGCTGAAGCCGCCCGCGCCGCTCCTGCTCGGTCGTCACCTGCTTGCGATGGGCATCAAGCCGGGCCCGCGCGTCGGAGAGATCACACGCGCCGTTTACGAGCTGCAACTCGACGGCAGCGTGCGCGACCTGGATGAAGCCAGAGAAGCGGCGCGCGCCATCCTCGCAGCTGGCCCGCCATCCGCTTCATCAGAAAACAACCCGGCCGGTTGACACTGTCTCTCTCTCTGGCCGCAGCGCCAGTTTTGCGCCCGCCCGCCTATGATGTAAGATACGCCGTTGCGCAATCTCATACCAAAACAGCGAAAACTTTCAGTGAGGACGTGAGCCGCCCGGAGCGCGCCAGCGTCAATAATCCCCTTTGTAAGGAAGAGACCGATGATTGATTTTGAACTGACCGAAGACCACCTGGCCATCCGCCAGACCGTCCGCGATTTTGCGCAGGGCGAGGTCGCACCGCGCATCAAGGAGCTGGACGAGAAGCAGCAGTTTGATCGTTCCATTCTGGACAAGATGGCGGGGCTGAACCTGCTCGGCGTCTGCATCCCCGAAGAGTATGGCGGGGCAGGCTTCGACTACATCTCGCTCGGGCTCGTCTGCGAAGAGCTGGAGGCGGTTGACACTTTCATGCGCGTCGTGATGAGCGTCCACACGGGGCTCAATTCGATGACGCTCCTGACGTGGGGGACGGAGGAGCAGAAGCGAAAGTATCTAGTGCCGCAGGCGAAGGGCGAGAAGCTGGCGACCTACGGGCTGACCGAGCCCGGCGCTGGCTCCGACGTGGTCGGCTCGAAATCAACGGCGCGGCGCGATGGCGACGGGTGGATTTTGAACGGCGAGAAGATGTGGATCAGCCTCGCGGACGTGGCCGACAATTTCCTCTTCTTCTGCTGGACGGACGAAGAGAAGCGCAGGCAGCGCGATCATACGGGGATGTCCTGCTTCATCGTCGAGCGTTCGCTGGAGGGCTTTTCCTCCGGCACGATTCACGGCAAGATGGGCATCCGCGCGGGCAACACCGGCTACTTCTCGTTGCAGGACGTGCGCGTCGGGCCGGAGAACATGTTGGGCGAAGAGGGCGAGGGCTTCAAGATCGCCATGTTCGCGCTCGAACAGGGACGCTACACCGTCGCGGCGGGTGCGACCGGCATCATCCGCGCCTCGCGCGACGCCTCCATCGCTTACGCCAAGGAGCGCGAGACGTTCGGCACGAAGATCGCCAATCACCAGCTCGTCAAGCAGAAGATCGCCGAGATGGAGGCCGATTACCAGATGTGCCATCTCCTCTGGCTGCGCGCGGGCTACCTGAAAAATGAGGGCCGCTTCAACGCCAAGGAGACCTCGCTGGCCAAGTGGCAAGCGACCATCAGGAGCGAAAAAGCGGCTTCGATGGCGATAGAAGTTCACGGCGCAAACGGCTACTCGAATGATTACCCGGTCGAGCGTTACCTGCGCAATTGCAAAGCGGCCGTCATCTATGAAGGGACGCGCGACATCCATACCCTGATGCAGGCAGACTGGGCGCTCGGCTTCAGAAAAGAGAAGGCCGCGCGCCAGACCCTGCCCGCCTGGAAGCCCGCGGAATCGCGTCAATCCCTGGCGGCTGATTAAGCTCGGAGGTGTGCGACGCGTGTGCGCGTGACGAGAGAAACGCCCGCAAGTTTTGAAGGCTTGCGGGCGTTCTCATGCTCAGGTCGGAGATTTCAATGCGGACGGACGAAGCTGGCATCCAGGGCGCGCGCGCGGGCGTTTATCTCCAGTGCGCAGTCTTCCAGAATTGCGGGTCGAAGAGCTTGTCGTCGAGCGGGATGTCAGTGCGGATGTCCGTGTAATCTTCGGTCGTCACGGTCTTGCCGTTGACCATGAAGATGACTTCGGGCGCGACCCAGCCGCCGCCCCTGACCTTGACGTACTTGTTGAACTGCGTCTCCTGTGTGAGCGCGCCGTCTTTGCCCGCCGGGCCGAGCATCCGCACGAAGTAGAGATTCTTACGGTCAATCCAGAACTGGCGCGTCTTTAAGTCCCCGGCCTTCGCGCCGACGACGTAGACGGGCCTGCCCTGCCAGGTGTCCTCGTGCATGACGGAGAGATCGAATTTGAGCTGCTTGAGCTTGGCCAGGGCGTCGGGCAGCGGCATGAAGTAGATGTCGAAGCCGAGCACCAGTAGCGGGTGGACCAGCGGCCTTGAGCCCGAGAGCGCGCCGTCCTTGAAGTTGTAGATGGTATCGTTGACGAAGAGGATGCCGCTGCCCTCCTTGACCGGCTCGAAGTCTATCCGCAGCTTGCCGGGAACGGAGAGCGCCTCGTACCAGATGGAGACCTTGCTCGTCCCGTCCTCGTGATACTCCGTCGTCTTCTGCGTGAAGGTCAGCGTTTTGTACCAGGACTTCGCATACTTTTTTTGCATCGCCTGAACCAACTCTTCAGGGCTCTTGATCCTGGCCTGTGTGACGGTCGTCGTCATGACGAGCGCGCAAAGAAGCAGAACATAACGCATCGTTAATCTCTCCCCGGTCAATCAGAGTTTCGAGGCCCGGACTCGGTTGCTCGTCCGTCCGTGTAGTGCTTTTCGATGATACGCCAATGGGCGGTAAAAAGTTATGGTTTTATCGAGCGGGCTTCATCTGCCGCCGCGCGCTTCTTGACAGGGGCGCGCGGCGGCGTTAGATTCCGCCTGATCTGCACAGCCTGCTTGACCGTCGCCATTGCGCCCGTAACAGAGCTGCCTCGCACACTTACCGGACCGGAGAAAAAAGAGATGAAGAGACCCCAGACGTTTGTCTTGAGAGCGTTCTTAACGGCTGCGCTGGCGCTGGCGGCGCTGCCGCTTGAGGCACAGCAGCCGCCCTCTACCTCGGATGCGCAGAAAGTTGCCACGGCCGAGCTGAGTCCGGCGGCCGCGGCCCCCGAGGTCGGGCAGAAGCTGACCTTCACCGTGACGGCCAGGGACAAGGACGGGCGGCCATTGAACGTCAAGCCGTCTTTCTGGGTGGCGCTGCCGGTGGACTCGGCGGTGGCGGATGAGAACGGCACGGTCACTTTCTTCGAGCCGGGCGAGATTAAGGTCGTCGCCGTGGTCGGCGGCAAGCCTGCCGTCAGGAAAGTCAACGTCCGCCCGGCGCGCGTCGCGCGGATTGACGTTGAGCCGGTCACGGCAGAGGTCTCCGTCGGCGGAACGCTCAAGCTCAGTGCGCTGCCGCGAGCCGCTAACGGTAATCCGCGCAATGACCTGGCGGTTGCCTGGGTGTCCGAGACGCCGCGCCTCGCGACCGTTGATGCCGCGGGTTTCGTGACCGGAATCGCGCCCGGCAGGGCGACGCTGCGGGCCAGCGCGGGCGGCGCTAACAGGGCCATCACGGTGCAGGTCAGAGCGAATCCTGTGCGCGCGCTTTCCGTTCAGCCCGCGTCAACGAGTGTCCGCACGGGGGATGTCGTTCATTTCACTGTGCAGGCGCGCAATCTGCGGGGCGGCGCGGTGCGGAACCCTTCCGTGCGCTGGGCCGTCAGCGGCGAGGGGGCGACGATAGAGCCCGACGGCGGCTTCGTCGCCGAGCGTCCGGGCTCTTACGTCGTCTCTGCGACCAGCGGCGGGCAGACTTCCGTCGCCACGGTGACCGTCGCGCCGCGCAACGTCAGGCGCGAGCTACAGGTCGTCGGCCACGCTTCCCTAAAGGAGATGCAGGCCGCCGAGCAGTGGATTTTCGGAAACTACGCTTACGTCTCGACCATCTCCGACAGACTCGTCGTCTTCGACATCTCGGACCCGGCCAAACCGAAGCAGACCGACAGCGTCAAAGTCGATGCGCACACCGTCAACGACATCAGCGTCAGTGCGGACGGCCGCGTCGGCGTCCTGACGCGCGAGGGAGCTTCGAGCCGTAAGAACGGCATCGTCTTTCTGGACACGTCCGATCCGGCGCATCCGAAGGTCGTCTCGGAATACACGGAGACGGTCACGGGCGGCGTCCACAGCGCCTTCATTGACGGCCACTACGTTTACCTGACGGACGACGCGACGGGCTCGCTGCGCGTGATAGATTTCAGCAACCTGAAGGCCCCGCGGGAGGTCGCGCGCTGGCAGGTCGAAAATCCGCTCGTCACGACCGGCGGGATACAGGGCGGGCGCTACGTTCACGACGTGCAGGTCAAGGACGGGCTGGCTTATCTGGCCTACTGGCGAGACGGGCTGGTGATTCTGGATGTCGGCAACGGCGTTCGCGGCGGCAGTCCTGAAAAACCGCAGCTCGTCAGCCAGCTGCGCTTCAACTATCACGAGCTGTACGGCAGCGGCTGGCTGGCGGGAGCACACGCCGTCTATCGCTACAAGAATTACGTCTTCGTCGGTGACGAAGTCTTTCCCGAAATGTTCGACATCAATTCGAGAGAGCGTATCCCTGTGCGCGGCATCGTGCACGTGGTCGAAGTCTCCGACATCAATCATCCGCGCAAGGTGGCCGAGTACGGCGTGCCCGAAGCCGGGTCGCACAACGTCTGGGTGCTCGACGACATTCTCTACATGGGATACTACAACGGCGGCGGGCGCGTGCTCGACGTTTCGGGCGAGCTGCGCGGCGACCTCTATCGCCAGGGGCGCGAGATAGCGCGCCTCTGGACGGGCAGCCCCGAAGGCTTTCGTCCCAACCTGCCCTTCGCCTGGGGCGCGCAGCCGCACAACGGACTGATCTTCTTCAACGATATAAATTCCGGTCTCTGGATAGCGAAGCTCGGCGGGCCAAAGACCGACACGGGCTCGACGACCGAGCCCGGCAAATAATCGGGGGCAGCCAGTCAGCGGTAAAAGCTGCGCGTTGGCAGCGCAGGCCGTCTACTTTCTGCCTTCGGCCTTCTCCGTTTTCCAGAAATCTATCCCGGCGGCCTGCGGGGCAACGTCCACGGCGGCGACGGTCTTTAAGGCTTCGAGGTCAATAATCTCGACCGTGCCGGGCTCCGCGCCGATGCCTTCGACCGAGACGAAGGCGTAGCGATTGTCGGGCGAGACCGCGACGCCGTGCAGCACCTTGCGCCGGGTCGGCAGCCGCGCCAGCTCGCGCCCCGATTTGACATCGAAGACCGAGACGGATTGATCGCGCTTGTTGGTTGCGACCAGTAAGCGTCCGTCTCTGGTCAGCGCCAGGTTATAGACGCCCGCCCCGGCGGGAATCCTGCGCAGGAGGCTCCACTTCGCGGCGTCAATCTCGACGATCTCGCTCGACTTGTTGCAGGCGACGAAGATGGAAGAGCCGTCAATGGAAGGCTGCGCCCAGGTCGGCGAGCAGGTCGCGTCTCCTGGCTGCGGCGGCTCCATCCCGTGAACGCCCATCTCCATGCCGGGCATTCCTTTCATCGAGTGGACGCCGGGCGCTCCCGTCATGCCCATCTCTTTACCTCTGGTCAGCAGAAAGTGGCGCGAGACGCGGAAGGCGCGCGTGTCTATCTCGACGAGCAGGTCGTTCATCATGCAGGCCGAGTAGTGCTTAGTGCCCTGCGGGTTGAATCTGGAGCCGTGCGGCATGACGCAGGTGTTGATGCGCGCGACCTCCAGCATCTCGCGCGTGGCCACGACCGAGACGGAGGAGGGAACCATGTCGCCGTGCAGGTTGAAGTTGACGGCGTAGAGAAATTCGCCGTCGGGCGAGATGTCCATCGTCGCCGGGAAAAGCCCGAGCGTGACGCGGCCCGCCACAGAGTTATCCCTGGCCGAATATTTCCAGACGGAGCCGAAGGGGCGTCCGTGCCCGAGCGAGACATAATAGAACTGCTTGTCGGGCGAGACGGCCACGCCGTGCGGCCCGTCCACGTCAGTCGGCATCACGCCGGTCTCGAAATCGCGCTCGCGGCGTGAGCCGCCGGGGCCGAACCTGACGACGCTGACGCGGTCGGCAGACTCCGAGACGACGTAGACCAGGTAGTCCTGCTCGGGCGGGCGCTGCGCCTGGAGCGGCGCGGCCATGGCTATCAGGGCGACGAACAACAAAGCGAGCCTGAGATTGGATTTCATGATTCGCACACGACCAGCCTTTCAGAGGAGAGCGAGGGCGGCTCCATTGTAGCCAGCCGCACACGCGCGCGCCAGTCCCTTCCAGGCATCTTTCCGGCCGTCACCGCGCACGATTTCCCCTCATTGGATATTCCCGGTAAAATCGCCTAAACTTCAGAAAATAGATGTAACCTCATGGCTTACGGTTACGTATAGAGACTATCTGATTCCGCATTTCGGTGACCCTGGAGAACTCAACAATGAAAACCAGTCAAGATTCAAGCCTCATCCGGCGAGAGCTGTCGGCACTGCTCCTGATGTTCGCACTGCTGGTCCCCTCCGCGCTGGGGCAGGGCGGCGGAGCGGCCGTCGCGCCGAAGCCTGCCGTCGGGTTCACCGGCGCGGAGACGGCCGCGGCCGCCCGCGTCAATGTCGAGACCATCCGGGAGGTAACGACCAAACTCTCCTCCAGGGAGATGGAAGGACGCGGGACGGCCCTGCCCGGCGGCGAGCGTGCGGCCAAGTATCTCGCCGATAGATTCGCCGCGCTCGGCCTCAAGCCGCTCGGCGACGCGGGCACGTTCCTTCAGGCCGTCCCCTTCAAGAGCGCGACGCCGCTGCCAGAGTCCTTCTTCAAGACGGGCGAGGTGGCGCTTACTCACGGGACGGAGTTCGTCGCGTCTCCGCCCTACACGGCCGAGCAGTCGGACGCCAGCGGCGGACTGGTCTTCGCAGGCTACGGTGTCGTCTCGCCGGAGATCAAGCGCGACGACCTGGCCGGGCTCGACCTCAAGGGCAAGATCGTCATCATCATCAGCGGCCGCCCCAACAACGTGGACGAAGCGACCTGGAAGAAGGCCATCGGCCCGCAATCGGTCGGGCGCAATATTTTAGGGCGCGGCGCGGCGGCGCTGGTCATCGCGGGCGTCGGCAGTAAGGAGCAGCCGTTCGCCGTCGTCGGCAACTATCTGTCGCGGCGTCGCGTCTCGCTGGCCAGCGACCCGGAGATGCCCTTCAAGCTGCCGCCCATCGTTTTGGCGAGCAACGAGGGGCTCGAAAAGCTCTTCGCCGGGACGGAGACGACCTACGCGCAGGCGCTGGCCAAGGCCGCGAGCGGCGAGTTCGTCTCGCGCGAGCTGAACAAGCAGGCCAGCATCTCCATCCGCATCAAGAAGGATGCCGGAACGGGCAGCAACGTCGTCGGCCTGCTCGAAGGCTCAGACCCGAAGCTCAAGGATGAAGCGGTCGTCTACACGGCTCATTACGATGCCTACGGGATTGACGCGAGCGGCCGCATCTTTCCCGGCGCAGCCGACAACGCGCTCGGCGTCGGGCAACTGATGGCGATTGCCGAAGCGATGGCGAAGACGCCCGCGCGCCCGCGCCGCTCCGTCATTTTTCTCGCCGTGACGGGCGAAGAGTACGGCCTGCTCGGGGCGGAATACTGGGCGGCGCATCCGACCTGGCCGCTCGAAAAGGTGGCCGCCGACCTCAACTTCGACGGCATCGGGACGGAGGTTTACGGGCCTGTCAAGCGCGTCGTCGGGTTCGGCATGGAGCACTCGGATTTAGGGGCCGTGCTGGAGGCTGTCGTGACGGCGCAGGGCGGCCAGATAACGCCCGACCCGATGCCCGAAGAGAAGGCTTTTTATCGTTCGGACCACTACGCCTTCGTCAAGAAGGGAGTCCCGGCGCTGATGCTGCTCGGCATCCCGGCCGGGGAGGTCGCGCCCCTGCTCGCGCGCGCCAAGAAATGGATGGCGACCGACTATCACCAGCCGACGGACATCATCCGCCCCGATTGGAACTGGGACGGACCACGGACGATTGCCGTCATCGGCTTGATTACGGGCATGCGCGTGGCCAACGCGGAAGCGATGCCCGCCTGGTTGCAGTCGTCGCCCTTAAATCGTCCGCGCGGCGGACAGCGGCCCGCCGCCGCACCATCTGCGGCCAATCCTTAAAGCCTCCGGCCGGAGAGCGAGTGCCGGAGACGGCCCGGCCCGTCGCGGCAGGCGGAGGGCGCTCCCTTTTCCGGCGTCTGTGAGTAATGACGAACCGCCCGCGGGGCATCAATCCTTGCGGGCGGTTCGGTCTTTGAGCGGCTGCCGTTTTCGACCTGCGGGCCGGGAAGGGTCACGGCCCGGCTGTCACTAGAAAGACATCCCAGGCCCAGCGTCCGGGGCGTGCGTGCGCGGCGTCTTCGACCTTCGCGCGGTAGCGAAAGCGGTTCCCGTAACCGTCGGTCCGCTGCGACTCCCTGTAGTCCAGCGAGATGGAATCAACGCCCAGTTCCGGCAGCGCGTGCAGCTCTGCGGCTTCGGCCAGCCCGTTGTGATTGGCGTCCTGCCAGAGGCGCAGGAAGCTGAAAACGGCGTCGGCGCGGCCGAGTTGACGGTCGGCGTTGCCGCCGTGCCTGGGCTGGTCGTAGACGGCCAGGGCGAGGAAGCCGTTGGGATTGGCCGAGGGCGGCTGGTGCGTCGCGCTGCCGAACAACTCTTTGCCGCTGTCTATCGAGCCGTTGCCGTTGCGGTCCAGGGCCAGCCAGGCATCGTCGGACCCGGCCGCGGTCCATGAGAGGCGCACACGCGAGCCGCGCCCGAAGATGTCGAAGTCAACGCCGCCCGCGGCATCGGTCAGGCGGAAGCCGTCGCCCCTGACATCAATCAGCAGCGGAGTCGGCCAGGTGCAGAGATAGCCGAACTGGCAGGTACATTCACAGGTGCTATCATTCCACTGCCAGCCGAGCGCGGCCTGTGCTTTACATTCCTGTCTCTCCTGGGCGTCGCAGGCGCTGCCGAACTCGAACGGGAGTGCTGGTTGGCAATCCCAGTCGCAGATGGGCTCATCCATCCAGGCGAGGTTCCCGTTGCAATCGGGTGGCTCTGGCCTCGGCGATGGACAGGGCAGGAGTCGGCAGCAATTGCCCGCGCGCTCGTAGCCCGGAGGACAGGCGGGCTCTCCCAGCGAACGAATGGTGCAGGGGTCGGCCGGGATGGAAGGATAAGACTCGCTACAGACGAGCGGGCAGGGCGTGGGCTTGGGCGTTGCCGTCGGCTCTGGCTCCGGTGTCGGGAAGGGTGTCGGCGTCGGCACTGGCCCTCCGCAGGGGGTATAATTAACTTCAAGACAGAGATACGGCTGTCCGGTTTCAGGGATTATACAACTTATTGAACTGTAAGTAGGTAGTAGGCAAGAGCCTGCTGGATCGCTGCAAGACTTCGCTTCGAGTCTAGTTACGGGCTGGCATCCTAGACAACTCTGTTCAGCAAAGGGTCTGGCACGAAAGCAGTTATTGCCGGGACAGCACGTTTGCGGCTGCGGCTTTAGTCTTAAGGAGCGAGTGTGAGAGAACTCTATGGGTAAAAAAATTACCGGCAAAAGGCTTGCCGGTAAGATATCCATTGAGAATGTATCAGCTTTACTGCTTTGCGAAATGTCCTGCTTAAAGGGATTGGTGTCGCTCTTATCCGGTTTCTTTATGCAGGGAGCAAGACTGGACTTTTCATTCGGAGGATTGGGAAAAGGGATTCCGTCAGTTCGCCAGAACCCTGTTCCATCTCCGAAACTCAACATCTGAAACTTCAAGACCACTCTTTTGGGCTGCGGCTTGTTCTGCTGCTCTCTAAAACTGTCCCAGCCGAGCACCTGCCCCTCAATAATCTTGAAGAGATGAGTCTCTCCTGGTTTAATCGGAACATCATCGGGCGCTGCTTTAGTCTCAATATCTCCTAGCTGTACTCTGCCGTAATGGAGCGTCAAGGCCATAGTGTTTCCACTCTCATCTCTAATCTCCGGGAAAATCAGGGTGAAATGGATGAGATAGATAGGCTTATCGCCGGTGTTAGTGAGTTCGATTTCCAGGTCACGCACCCACTTATCATTCTTCAAATCCTTAAACGCCTTCTCTTTCTCCTTCTTTATCTTGACTTTAATCGGTAAGTGCTTGGGCACTGTATTCTCTAGCACTCTTTCCTCGATATTCGCCGCCGCATTCTCTTGTGCAGGCGGCGCGGCACTGGACGCGAACCCAAACAGACAGAAAGCTGTCAGCATTGCAAATAGGATGAACTGTGAGAGAGTCGGTTTGAAGCGGTGAAGCTGCATGAGGTGTTCTCCTTTATAGACTATCTGATGAGGGTTTGCGGTGGAGAGAAAATCAACGACAGCTTCGGCTTATACACCCGCTAGAAAAGCACGTCAAG
>DASVWH010000010.1:0-23339 GCA_036389715.1 Pyrinomonadaceae bacterium
AATCGCTTTACCGCGTTCCGGCGAGCGGGTGCTTTCTCAGTTCGGGCCTCGGTTGCTGTTGCTGCTGCCCGTTGGCCTGCACCGTCCCGTCGTTTTGAGCAGAGCCCGCGATATAGCTGTCGCGCGCGCGGACGACCAGATTCGGGCGCATGACGCGCACCTTGAGCTGCCTGCGCTGGCCCGTCTGTGCCATGGCCTTCGGGTAGTAGCCGAGGCTGTACTGGCGGCGCAGCTCTTCCGCGATCAAGGCGAAGGAATGGGAAATGTCCTGTGTCGTCTCCGCGTGATAGAGGCGCGCGCCCGTCTTATTCGCCAGGTCGTTGAGATAAGCGTCGGCGCGCATGTATTCATCGCGGCCGGACCCCGCGCGCCCGTTGCCGGGATAGCCGCCGCCTCTGCTGCTGCCGCCGCCTGCCCCGCCGCTCATAATTCCCCCTAGAATGTCTATCAGGATTCCGGCGGTTGACGTGGGCACGCGCCTCGAAGGCCAGGTCGTTCCGCCACCGCCGCCGCCTCCTCTATTGACATCGCTGTAAGTGTCGTACTGCACGGGATAGATCAATGCGTCCAGTTCTTCCGCATCGCGGACGTTGCTCTGGTAAGAGGCGCGCTTGCTCGTCGTGTCAACGCCGTCCGTGAAGAGGACGACCGCTTTCTTGCGCCCCTGCTCGCGGTTCAGACGCTGGTTGATAACCAGGTCAACGGCGTCGTAGAGCCGTGTTCCCCCGGCCGTGCGCGTCCGGCGAATCGCGTTGCGCAGCGTGTTGCGGTCACTCGTAGCCTCGGCCAGGATTCTCACTTCGTCGTCGAAGGAAACGACCAGGACGCGGTCGTCCGGGCGCAACTGGTCAACGAAGGCGATGGCCGCGTCCTGTATCTCGTCCAGGCGAAAGCGGGTCGAGTCGCTGGTGTCAATCACGAGCGCGACCGTGAAGGGCTTTTCAACGGAGGCGAAATAGGCCACGTCCTGTTGCACGCCGTCCTCGAAGATGCGAAAGTCCGCCTGGCGCAAATCCGGGATGTAGCGGCCATCACGATCCATCACGCTGACAGGGATGGTCACGAGTGTCGTGTTGACGCGCACGACATCGCCGTCGCCGACCTCTTCAGGCTCATCCGGCTGCGGAGCGGGCGTCTGCCCGACCGGAGTGCCGGAGGGCTGGCTGCCCGGCCTCGTCGTCCCGCCGATCAGGACGGGGCGCTTCGGCGCAGTTGTCGTAGTTGTTGTGGTCGCCGGGGTTGTCGAAGGACGGGGCGTCGAAACGGGCGGCGCGGGCGCGGGCTGGCCGACGCGGCGGGGCCGTGTCTGTGCCCCTAAAGTCAGCGCCATGCTCAGCAAAAGGGAGAGGAGCAGTGAAACAGCGGCAATCTTTCTCATGGCCTGGAAGCTCCTGTGGGTTTGGCACAGCCCGGTTCGGACTGCGCGTCGCATCCTTTGATGCAAACGGCTGCGCAGAGATGCTTACGCGCGACATATCCAGCGACTGAAAGGGGAGAATCAGACCCGATGGCTCAAAGATAGCTGAAAAGTCGTGAATCGTGAATAGTAAATCGTCAATAGAAAAAGAAAGCAGTTCTTATCTATTCACGATTGACGATTCAGGATTTACTAATGGCGTTAAAGATGAAGGGGAAGGTGGCCCAGGTCTGGCCGCGATGCTGGGGGCGAAAGCCGAAGAGAATGACGCGCCCTTTGCCGAGAGAAACTTCGGCGAGCGCGATCTTGCCCTGGATTCTCTCTTCGCCGAGCAGCCAGCCCGAGCGCAGCAGGTTGCGCGCCGCGTAGCGCGCGACGACGCGGACGCGCTGCGGGTCCGTCGCGGTAAAGGCCGAGCCGTTGATGAAATATGCGTTGGCCTCCCGTGCCATCCCGCGCGCCAGCGGATGCCGGGCGTCCACCTCCAGGCCGAGAATCGAGCCGGGGCAATAGAACTCCGCAGAGCTGACGCCTTCGAGCGCATTACGCAGCGGCAGGTTCAGGCGCTTGATGGCAAAATCGGAGGAGGCATCGAAACAGACGAGCGTGCCGCCGTCGGCTACAAAACTGCGCAGGTGCTCGACGCCCGCCTCCGTGATGCCGCCCGTGAACTCCGCCGGATAACTGCCCGGCGCGTTTCCTTCGACAATCTCCCTGGCGCGTTGCGACGGCAGGATGATGACATCGTACCTTGCGCGCAAGTCCCCGCGCCTGACATCCGTATCGCGCAAAGACTCGTAAGGCACGTTGAAGGTATCGAGGACGAAGCGCGTCCATCCCTCGTCCATATTAGCGGTCCAGCCGCTGTAAAGGCCGAGCCGGGCGGGGCCCTTAACCGGATTCGGGATGGGAGAGGCTTGGCCGCTGCGCTGCGCCAGCCCGAGGTCGCGGCGCACCTCTGCTTCGCCGCGGATGAGCGTTAAGCGCCTCTCGGCGGGCGGCTCTCTGAGCGACGTGACGGCCAGCGTCTCGACACCCATTTGCAGCGGCAGCGTCCAGCCCGCGACATCGTAAGGGCGCTCGGCCTGGCCGTCGGCGCCGAGCCGCTGCGGATAGATTTGCGGCTCAAAGAGCGCCTGCACATTCGCGCGCGTCGGTTGGGCCAGAAAGACAAGGTAGCTGCCCGCCGGAATCTCCTGCTGCGCGACGGGCTTGATGCCGAGCGTTGCTCCTTCCGCTTCGACGGGCGGGTCATTGCCCGCGGCGGCGCTCGTCCGGGTTGTGTTCGCGATGGCCTCGACGCCGGATTCTCCGTGCAGCTCTCGTTCGAGCCTGTGAACTTCGACGCCCTGCTCGACGAGCACGCCGATTATCCGCGCGACCGCTTCGTCGTTACCCTGCCCGGCCGGGATGAGATAGGCGATGGGCCGCCGCGCCTCGGCCTTTGACTCCAGATTGGCGCTCGCCAGCCGGGTGAAGTTTTGCAGGTAAGACGTGCGGTACTTCGCTGCCAGAGAAAGCACGGAGCGCGCGGCCAACAGCTCCATACTCATGATGTCACGCGGCCGCCAGGCCCCGCCGGGCCAGGGCGCCGGGAAGTTTGTCGCCGCCCGCAGCGCAGAGGTCATGCCGCGCGTAGTGGATTTGGCCAGCTGTGCGCGCGTGACATTGGCGGGAGTCATCAGCCTGGCGCTCGCGGCCTCTGAGAGAATGCCGACGGAGTTGTGATAGTAAGGCGCGGTGCGAAAGCCGCCGTGCCACCAGGTATCGTACATCGCGTTGGTGATGACGCCGCGAAAGCCCGCCGCCTGAAGGTCGGCCGCGATCTTGTGACCGATGAGGCCGACCTGTCGCAGCAGCAGCGGCGGGATGCTCGGGTTCGCCGGGTCGTAGAAGGGCGGAACGAAGAGGCGCGCATCCGTAATGCCCATCTGGTGAATGTCGTAGACGATCTCTGGAAACCATTCTTTCCAGAAGAGGCGCGTCACCGCCTGCGTCTCCTTCAGGTTGAGCATGAACCAGTCGCGGTTATTATCATGCCCGGCGTAATGATGATAGAGTTCGGGCGGGGCTTTGCCTTCGTAGGGCGTGCCGAGAGTTTTGCGATACCATCGGGCAACCACGTCAACGCCGTCCGGGTTGGCCGAAGGGAGCAGCAGGAGAATCGTGTTCTCCAAAATCTCGCGCGTCTCGGCGTCCCCGGCCGTCGCCAGCTCGTAGGCCAGCTGCATGGACATCTGCGAGGCGACGATCTCGGTCGAGTGAATCGAGCAGGAGATGGCGACCACCGTTTTGCCGTCCCGAATCAGGCGGCCGCGCTCGGACTCGGTCTCAATCGTCCGCGGATCGGCGAGCCGCCGCTGAATCTCTTTGAGCTTTGCGAGATTGCGTATATTCTCAGGCGCGCTGATGAAGGCGACGATGAGGGGGCGGCCGAGCGTCGTCTGGCCGATGGTCTGGACGAGCACGCGGTCGCTGGCCGCGTCGAGCCGGGCGAAGTAGTCGCCGATCTGCTGCCAGTCGGCAATCGTCCGATCATCGCCGGGGTTAAAGCCGAGCACGGAGCGCGGCGCGGGAATCTGGCCCTGCTTCTGCTGCGGCGCGGCGTCCTCGCCACTGAAGGCGCGGGCCGGGGCGGGCTGAAACATCAGGGCGAGCAACAGTCCGAAGAGCGAAAAGAGAGACGGCGCAGACCAATGACGAGCCATTCCGAACATCCTTCGAGCAATCTGGTTGAGCAGGGAGACGCGATCTCTTCATCGCGCGCCGACGAGTCTAACACAGGCCGCCGCCCCGGACTCAAAGGAAGGCTTCTCTACTGGTGGTCGCTCTTTGTCGCGGGCGCGCTGCTGCTCATCGTCGGGCCGCCCGTGATTCTGGTCTCCTGGGCGGCCAGGCGACGCGAATGGGTCTATCCTTCGGCGCTCTGGGGCGGGCGCAACTGGCTGCGACTGAGCGGGATGAAGGTTCGCGTCCGGGGCCGCGAGCAGCTCGACCCCAAACAGACCTACGTCTTCATCGCCAATCATAAATCCTATCTCGACACGGCGACGCTCTTCTGTTACGCGGGCAGGCGCATCGGGCTCTTTGCCAAGAAGGAGCTGCTGCGCGTGCCGATTCTGGGTTACGGGATGGGCTATGTGAACATCATGGCGATTGACCGGAGCAATCGTGAGAGCGCGATTCGCACCGTCCGCGCCGCGACCGAGCGGATTCGCTCCGGCGTCTCCTTCGGCGTCTTTGCAGAAGGCACGCGCGCGCAGCCCGGACAGCTGCTCCACTTCAAGAAAGGCGCTTTCTACATGGCGATAGAGGCGGGGGTGCCCGTCGTGCCGGTCGCCATCAAGCACACGGACCTGCTGATGGGCAAGGGGACCGGCCAGGCCAGGGCCGGGACAATCGAGATGGTCATCCTACCGCCTGTGAGCACCACCGGCCTCTCGACCGACGAAGACGTGGAGAGCCTGATCGAGAAAGTCCATGCGAGCGTCGCCCTGGAACTCGCAACGGCGCAGGGGCCCGGCACAAAGACGCGTTGACCTGAAGGAAGCAAGTCCTTCAGGTCAACGCGTCTCGGCTCGAAACAGCCCGTCCCGCGACTATCAGTCTTAGGGCTTTTTGACGGGCGAAGGCGAAGGCTGAGGCTGAGGCGCGTCCTCGACCTCATCGCCGTTGACCTCCGTAATCTTAACGTCGGCGCGCCCCTTCTTAAAGTCCGAGTAGCGCACGCGGACGCGGATGTGAACGACATTCCCGTTGCCGAAGACTAGGTCCTCGTCGGCGTAGCTGTAGGTCGGAAACCAGTAGCGGCCGTCTATCTGCTCACGGTAGGTCTCAAAGACAGGGTGCTTGTCCTCCTTGGTTTCGGGCACGCCCTTGCCGCGAACCTTGACGATCTGCAAGTCCTGGTCGTCAACCCAGATGCGCCCCTGGAAAAAGCGCTCCTTCGACTTTTTCGGATTGGGCATGACCTTCGGCGTGACATCGAAGATGTGCAGGTTAAGCTCGTCTATCCGTTCCTTGCCGACGTAGGTGAAGTTGTACTGGTCAATCTTGGCGGGCTCAAGCGCAAACTGCTGAACGCCGCCGAGGTCCTCTAAATCAGAGGCGTTAATGACCAGCTCCTGGAGCGTCGGCATCGGAAAGAAATTGATCTTCTCGAAGCGGTTGCCGCTGTCGTCGAAGGTGAAAAAGGAGATGCGGTGATACTCGCCCGAGATTTGCCCGCCCATTCCGATGGTTTGAAAGACGGCATCGCGCTTGAATGCGTACTGGTTGAGCGCCTGGCGAAACTCGATCTCCTTGGCCGTGAAGGACCGGATAATCCGGTCAATCTCGGCGGGCTGGGCAGAGCCCGTCGGCGTCCCCTGCTGCTGCGCCAGCGCAGGGCCGGAAGGCGCGACCAACGCCGCCAGCGAGAGCGCCAGGAGCGCCGCTCCGAAGACAAAATATCGCTGCACAAGCTGTTTGATTCTCATTTGGTTGTTCTTTGCTGCTAAATGCGCGCCGTGCCTGGCGGGCCGCCTGTCAAGTGAATTCCTACAAGTCATTCAGATGCCGCGATTTTGCCGAGTGTTGCCACCCGCCGCGCCGGGCCCGCCGCCAATCCAAAAAAAGCCTCTTCAATCTTAACCTCCATCAATTGTGCTATACTTTGCCCAGCCTGTAGATGCGCCGGCGGCAATCCCCGGTAAACGACCTTTTCCCATCGTAAGTTAATGACCCAGATTCAAGTCAATCAGATTGAGCCTGTAGAGATAGTTGTCCGCGCCCAACGACAGATCGAGCGCGGCGATTTGACGGGCGCTGAGCACCTGCTGCTCGAACTGATTGGAGAATCCGGCGACGAGCTGTTGAGCACGCGCGCCGTCCTGGCGCGCACGGCGCTGGCGGAAGTCTACGAAGCCCTGGGGCGCTACGAAGACGCGAGCGCCGCGCTTGAGCCTTACAATCTGCTGGCGCTGGATGCGCTCATCCCGCACCTGCGCGGCCTGCTCCTCCTGGCCTTTGGCTCGCGCGCCTACTGGGACAACGATTTTCCGCGCTCCGTGACGCTGCTCAATCGCGCCCGCGAAATTCTGGAGCCAGCGGGCGACGCCGCCAACCTGGCCCGCGTCTATCACTGCCTGGGCCGCGCCTACTGGGCGCTGGACGAACAGGCGATGGCGCGCGAACACTACGAGATAGCCATCGAGTGGGGGCGGCGCGGCCACAAGGATCGCGCCCTGGCCGTCACCTACATGAACCTCGGGCTGGTCGCGCGGCACGAGGGCGACCTGGACGAGGCGGGCATGTGTTATCGGCTGGCGCTGCGCCTGCTGCGCCACACCAACGACGAGATCAGCCGCGCCCGCCTGCAAAACAATCTCGGCGTGATGCTGCTCTACCAGGGCAACTTCTACGAAGCGGCCAACTCCTCGCGCCGCGCCCTTGAGCATCTGGCCGGACAGCCAGACGATCTCCTGCTCGGGATGGTCTACAATAATCTGGCCATCATCTCGCTCTACACGGGCGAATGGTCCGTCGCGGAGAGCCACATCCAGCAGGCGCTCGGGATCGCGCGGGCCAGGCATGACCAGCTCACCGAAGGCCGCTATACGGAGACTCTGGGCTCTCTGCGGGCGCACCAGGGCCGCGTCCAGGAGGCCAACGACCTGCTCAGGTTCGCGCTGGCCCGCGCCCGCGAGCTCTCCAGCAAGAAAGACGAGATGCAGGCTTATCTCTCGCTCTCGAAGCTCTGGCTCTCGGCACGCAATACGCACCTGGCGCTGACCTATGCGCGCAACGCACGCGACCTGGCGCGCGAAGTCAACGATGAAAGAATCGCCAGCGAAGCGGCGCTGATGATGGTCGAGGGCTACAGGCGCGGCGATAAGTGGATGCCCGCGGAGGACTGGGCGGCCGTGGTCCAGGCGGAGCTGGAGCGCCTGCCGTACCCTTATCTGGACGCGGTTTTGCAGCGCAACACGGCCTGCTTCGTCTCGCGCCGCCGCGACCCTTCGCGCGGCGAAAGGCTCTTCCTCCAGGCGGAAGAGGCCTTTCGTTCGATGAACGCTGCCTACCAGGTCTCCGTCACGGTCTTCGAGCACGGCGAGAGCCTCGTCCGCCGCGGCGAGCACCCGGCGGCGCGCGAGCGTTTTCTCGAAGCCGCCGCGCAGTTTCGCAAGCTCGGCGCACAGCTCGACGCCGAGCGCGCGGAGCATGAAGCGGCCCTCGCCGCCGAGCGGATGGCCGCCTGGCAGATAGCGCCCGCTCCTTCCATCAACTTGATTACGCCCGACATCGCCCCGCTCATCATGCAGGTCCTGAACGCGGCGAGCGGGCGCGAGCGTCTCCTGCGCGAGCTGATGTTTGCGGCTAAAAATGCGCTGGCCGCCGACGGCGCGATTGTCTTTGCCGCCGACGACGACGGGCAGCTCTACGCCCAGGCCAGCATCGGCCTCGACGAAGAGGCACGCGCGCACGCGCAGCGGGCCGTCGCCGCGCATCTGGACATTAAGGAGAAGGGCGGGCAGGCGGGCGCTGCCGCCGCAGACGCGCAGACACACGGACCTCTGCCGCGCACGGGCTTCGACGGGCATTGCCGGACGCTCGCGCCCAGGCGTAACGGCGGCGCTTTCGTGCTTTACCTGCGCGCCCCCGGCCCTCTCTCTGAGCGCCGCGCGGAGATTCTGGATGCCATCGTCGGGTGCGCGCACCTGGCGCTGCAAATGATCGACCTGCGGACGGATGCGCGCCGCGCGCGGCCCTTTAACTCCAGCGCCCTGCCGAGCGCTTCGAGCCTCTTCCCCAACATCATCGCCACCAGTTTTGCGATGCGCGACGTGCTCTCGCGGATGGAGCGCCTGAAGGACTCGGACGCGACCGTCCTCGTGCTCGGAGAATCGGGAACGGGCAAAGAGGTCATCGCGCGCTCGCTGCATGAAGAGAGCCAGCGGCGCGACAAGATTTTTCTGCCCTTCAATTGCAGCGCCGCGCCGCGCGACCTGGTCGAAAGCCAGTTGTTCGGACACAAGCGCGGGACTTTTACCGGCGCGATCAACGACCAGCGCGGCATCATCCGCGCCGCCGAAGGCGGGACGCTCTTTCTCGACGAAATAGGCGACCTCGCGCTCGACTTGCAGCCCAAGCTGCTGCGCTTTCTACAGGGCGGCGAGATCATGCCCCTGGGCGATGCGCCGCGCAAGGTCAACGTCCGGGTCATCGCCGCGACCAACCGTGACCTCGAACTGGACGTGCGCGAGGGGCGCTTTCGCGAAGACCTCTTTTATCGTCTCAACACCTTCGTCATCAAAGTGCCGCCCCTGCGCGACCGCCCCGAGGACATCCCGCTGCTCGCCTCATACTATTTCGAGGAGACTTGCAGCCGCAATAATCGCCAGTTGGCCGGAATCACGCCCGAAGCGATGGACTACCTGACCAGCTACGCCTGGCCGGGCAATGTCCGGCAGCTCCGCAGCGAGATCGAGCGCATCGTCGTCTTCGCCGAAGACGGTCAATTCGTCGGCGCGGAATCACTCTCGCCCGACATTCTGCGCGCGGCCGTCAAGGCTTCGCCCGTCCGCTTCCAGCTCGATTTCGATAAGCCGATCTATTTCAAGGACATCATGCTTGAGATCGAGCGCCAGCTTCTCTCCGAGGCCCTGACGCGGCAGGCGGGCAACGCCACGCGCGCCGCAGAACTCCTCGGCCTGAGCCGCCAGACCTTCAACTATAAGCTCCGCAAGCTCAACCTCGGCCACCCGGACTTCAGGACCATCGAAGAAGATTAAAGCCGCGCGCCGGAATCCACCATCGCTCCAGGGTGAGCCCTGAAAGGCCGGGCCCCGGCATACCTTGATGCTGCTCTTAGTCTTCGTCCATCCGCGCCGCCAGTGCCGCCGCGTCTTTGCGGCCGACCCTTTCCGGGGCCTCTGAGTGCAAAAATTTTTGCACCGCCCGCAAATTTCCCTTCACTCCGATTAAAGTCAGAAACTGCACGAGATAGGCCGTGACAGCGCCTGCGCTCGTCTCGCCCGTTCCGCAAATTTCCTGCCGCAGGCGGCGACCTCCCGGAGCACCCTTGAAGCGTCCGGCCCAGTGTTTACGGGCTCATCCGTGCCTCAAGGGCCCTGGCGAGCGGCTGGCACGCGGCTTGTTAAAGAGATACCTGTCAGGGCGGTTACTGGAAGTCGTTTGACAGGGGCGGGCGAAGATCAGAAGGGCCGGTCGGTGGCCCGGGAAACTCGGGGGAATCCAGTCTTGCGCAGATTAAGAAAGGCGGCCGGGGTCCTGCTGCTGGCAGGTCTGACAGCTCTCGGAGGCACGCACGTGCTGGCCGGGCCTTCGGAGTCCGCGGGCTTCACGGGGCCTCCGCCACCGGCGGCAGTGACGACCGTCGAGCCCGTCATCAGCGAGGGCACGACCGATGCCGGGACGGAATCTACCGACATCATGGCGGACATTATCATGTACTTCGTTTCGAGTTTTATCCCCTAATGATCGAGAGCGCCACAGTATTGCCCGACTGGAAGACCGACGAGGCAAGGCTTGAGTCCTCATATCGGCGATTGGTGATGGCTCGTCTCCCCGTGAATCTCTACAGCGCGCGAGCGCAGGTGCAACGTCGAGCGGCTACGTTGCTGCACGGGATGGATGAGAAATCAGGCTCGTGGGAGGAGCTTGATGGCCGTCATCTAGCCGATGACGCGCGCGGCGACCGCACGTCGCTCCTTCTGGGCGGAGCGGCGGGCGGCGTCGCGCTGCCGACATCCGGCAAACAGGGACTCCTGTCGGCTGTCGGTAACGGGACGCTGTTTCTGACCAATGTCGAAAAGCTGAGCCTCGCGGCGCAGCGCATCCTTCATCGCCTGATGGAGGCAGGGCGCTACACGCCCGTTGGCGACCCTTACCCGCGCCCCTTCAACTGCCGCATCATCGTCGGGAGCTACCGCCCGCTCTTCGAGTTGGCGCGCAGCCTGATGGTCAGGTGCGAGCTGGCCGATGTGCTCGGCTACATCTCGCTGCGCGCGGAGGATGTCGTCCGGGTGCTGGCGGAGAAAGAGTTCTTCAAATCTCACCCCGGCGGTCTTGCAGCCTTGAGCTTGTAAGGCTGATGGGATGCGAGAAAAATCGGTGACCATTGCCGCCCTTGCTGGGCAATCGTCACCGATTCCTGATTCCCCTGAATGCCCCGCCCGCTCGAAGGCCGGAGCCGCCCGCCACGGTTTTTCTCCCGGCATGAGACGTGCGACCCTACGCACTGAATACGGCTCACTCTATCTACTCGGGCCGGTTCACTCTACAAACTCGACTTCGACATGGTGCGGGATGATGCCGCGCTCGAAGCCTTCGGCGAGCAGGAGGCGAACGGCTTCGCGGCCGCGCTCCGTATAATCGAGCGTCAGTTCGTTGACCCACATTGCAACGAAGCGGTCGGCCAGCTCCGTACTCATGTCGCGTGCGAACTGCATGGCGTAGGCAAGCGCGTCCTCGCGGTGGTCCAGCGAGTAACGGATGCTCTCGCGCAGGAAGTGCGAGACCCTGCGCATCATGTCCACGCCCAAATCGCGGCGAATCGCATTGCCGCCCATCGGCAGCGGCAGACCCGTTCGTTCGTGCCACCACTCGCCCAAATCCATCACCTTGTGCAGCCCCAGGTCTTCATAAAAGAGCTGGCCTTCGTGAATCAAGAGCCCGGCATCGCAGCGCCCCTGCTGGACGGCGGCGATGATCTGGTCAAACGGCACGACCTCGTAAGTGAAGTCCTGGTTGAAGATACGCAGGGCCAGGAAGGCGCTCGTGAGCGTTCCGGGAACCGCGACCTTGAGCGTCCCGAGGGCGTCTGCCGCGATGGGCTCGCGCGCGACGACGATGGGGCCGTAGTTGTCGCCGATGCTCGCGCCGTGCGGCAGCAGCGTGTACCTGTCCGCCAGGTAAGCGTAGGCGTGAAAGCTAATCGCCGTCACGTCGTAGACACCGCGCGTCGCCATCTCGTTCAAGGTCTGGATGTCCTTGAGGACATGCGTGAAATGAATGTCGCCGGTGTCGAGCTTGTTCGTCGCCAGCGCGTAGAACATGAAAGCATCGTCGGAGTCGGGCGAGTGTGCGACGGTGATGGTGCGCGTCTCAGTGGTTGGGGCTGACAAGATTTCCTTCTTCTTTCTTCGTTGATGGTTCGGGCACGGGGCGCTGTGAGCCCTTTGGCCGCTCTCAGACGACCGCTGCCGGCTCGCGCTCGACCGGGTGGTAAAGCGTGTCGCGCTCGACGGCCTCAAAGCCCGCGTCTTCGATGAGCGCGGCGATCTCGCCCTTGCTCATCCTGACCTCGTTGCCGGATTCGACCGAGTAGCTTTCGGAAAGCTCGCCGCCGTCGGTAATCGTGCCGTCGAGGTCGTTTGCGCCGTAGTGGAGCGCGACCTGCGCGAGCCGTTTGCCGAGCATCACCCAGTAGGCTTTGATGTGCGGAAAATTGTCCAGCATCAGGCGCGAGACGGCGATGGTCTTCAGGCTGTCAACGCCGGAGGGGCCGGGCAGGTGCGCCAGCTTCGTCTTCTCCGGGTAAAAGGCGAGCGGGATGAAGCACTGGAAGCCGCCCGAAATGTCCTGCTGCTCGCGCAGCCGGATGAAGTGGTCAACGCGGTCTTCGAGCGGTTCTATGTGGCCGTAGAGCATGGTCGCGTTGGTCTTCAGGCCCGCCGCGTGGACCTTGCCCGAGAGCGAGAGCCAGCGGTCGGCGTCGCACTTGTGCGCGCAGATCATGGAGCGCGTCGGCTCGCGGAAAATCTCCGCGCCGCCGCCCGGACAGGAATCCATCCCGGCCCGCTTCAACTGCTCGATCACGTCTTCGTCCGTCATCTTGTAGAAGTGCGCGAAGTGGTCCAGCTCGACCATCGTGAAAGCCTTCAGGTGCAGAGCGGGAAACGCGCCCTTGAGCGAAGAGAGCAGGTCCGTGTAGTAACTGAACGGCAGCTTGGTATTGAGCCCGCCGACGATGTGCAGCTCGGTCGCGCCTTCCGCGACGGCCGCGCCCGCGATGCGCAGGCTTTCTTCGATGTTGTGCGTGTAGGCGTCGGCGGCCCTCGGCGTGCGATAAAAGCCGCAGAACTTACAGTCCGCATAGCAGATATTGGTCGGGTTGAAATGGCGGTTGACGTTGTAATAGGTCGTCGGCCCGTGCAGCCTGCGCCTGACCGTATCGGCCAGCTTCGCCAGCCCCGCCAGATCATTGGTCCTGTACAGCGCCAGCCCTTCGTCGAAGGAGAGGCGTTGGCCGCCCTCGACCTTGTAGACGATGTCGTTGAGATTTGAGTCGTGTGAAAAATTCATCGCTAAGTCTCGAAGTCCGGTCTTTGAGTGGCCTTCTAAGTTAATCTCCGCGGCCGTCAAGCTAAAAGTCGCTTTGAGAGCGCCCGCCCGCAGCTTAAAAGTTCAAGCCGAGGAGCGCCGCGCCGCCGAAAGTCGCAAACAGTATCACGCTGACGAAAGCGTTGGTCGTAAAGAACGCGGCATTGAGTCGCCTGAGATCGTCGGCGCGCACCAGCGTGTGCTGGTAGACGAGCAGCGCGCCCGTCAAGACGACGCCGCAGAGCGCCAGCACTCCGAGGTGCGTCCATAAGTATAACGCAACGAGGGCCCCGAAGGCTGCCGCGTGAAGCAGGCGCGAAATCCAGAGCGCACGCGCGATGCCGACCCTCGCCGGAATCGAATGCAGCCCCGCCTGCCTGTCAAACTCGTAATCCTGGCAGGCGTAGAGCACGTCGAACCCGGCGGTCCAGAGGAGCACGACGAGCGAGAGCAGGAAGGGAACAGGGCTCGCGAGCGTGCCCCGGACGGCGACCCACGCGCCCGCCGGTGCAATCGCCAGACACCAGCCCAGCACCAGGTGCGAGGCAAAGGTCCAGCGCTTCGTGTAGGAGTAGAGCAGGATGCTCGCCAGCGCGACCGGGGCCAGGATGAGCGTCAGCCGGTTGAGCATCGCAGCGGCTATGAAAAAGAGCGCCGCCGCCGCCAGCGTGAAGGCCCAGGCGAAGCCTAGCGAAAGGGCTCCAGAAGGGAGCGCGCGCCCGCTCGTCCGCGGATTGCGCGCGTCAATCTCCCTGTCGGCTATCCGGTTAAAGGCCATCGCAGCCGAACGCGCGCCCACCATCGCCACGCTAATCCAGACCAACTGTCGCCAACCCGGAAACCCGCCCGCCGCCAGCACCGCGCCGAGAAAGGCAAACGGCAGCGCGAACAGCGTGTGCTCGATCTTAATCATCTCCAGCGTCGTCCGAAAGTTTTTGGCGGTAGCGGTCAGCATAAGAGTGAGCAGTCAGCAATGAGCAGTGAGCAGTAAGCAGTGAGCAGTAAGCTGTGAGCTGTGAGCTGTGAACCGTGCGCGGTCGGCGATGAGACGAGAGCAGCTTCTTTCTTTGACTGCTCACTGCTCACTGCTTACTGCTCACTCTTCTCCCCCTTCCAGCGTGTCGCCTGAGAGTGCGGGACGCCGAATTGATCGAGGATGCGAAAGACCAGGTGGTCAACCATCTCTTCGATTGTCTTCGGGCGATGGTAGAAGGCCGGGCTGGCCGGGAGGATACGCGCTCCGGCGCGGGAGAGCCGCAGCATGTTTTCCAGGTGAATCGCGTTGTAGGGTGATTCGCGCGCGACGATGACGAGCCTGCGCCCCTCCTTCAGGGTGACATCTGCGGCGCGGTGAATCAGGTTCGTGCCCGCCCCGCTGCTGATTGCGCCGAGCGTCCCCATCGAGCAGGGCACGATCATCATGCCCGCCTGCATGTGCGAGCCGGAGGCGGGCGGCGCGGCCAGATTGTCCAGCCTGTGAAGCCTGACCATCTTCGAGTCGAGCGGCAGGCCGACCCATTCGTTAATCCTCGCCGCATCCGCATTGCGCAGGTCAACGCCCAATTCGACGCGCGCGACTGTCAGCGCGGACTCGGACATAATCAGGTTGATGCGCTCGACCGCGCCGCTCGCCGCCAGGTAAATCAGCGTGCGATGCGCATAGATTGCGCCGGATGCTCCTGTGATGGCGACGGTCAGTTCCATGTGCCTGGCTTTCGGGCCTGCGGTCTCGAAGCTGCTCCCGGGGCGTCAAGACATCCGACGACTCAAAATCGAAATCATACGAGCCATCCCGGCCGAGCGCAAGCGAACGCATTTCAAGAGTGGTCGAGTTCAGTGCTAGAATTCCGTCCTGTTTGAAGAAAGCGGAGAGTTCGAGTTAAGCGAATGGATTTGCGAGAGATAGAAGAGCTGCTGCGCGCCTACAAGAAGGGCGAGCTGGAAACGACGGCCGCCGCGCGCCTGATTAGCAATCTTCATTACGAGGACATAGGCTACGCCCGCGTTGACCACCAGCGCGCGCCGCGGCAGGGCTTTCCCGAAGTCGTCTTCGGCGCGGGCAAGACACGTGAACAGGTCGTCGGCATCGTCGAGCGCCTGGTCGAGCGTGCGCCGAATGTGCTCGTCACGCGCACGGACGAAGGGACGTTCGGCGAAGTGCGCAACGTCGCCACCGATGCCGAATGGCACGCCTCCGCGCGGCTGATACGCATCCGCAGAGACAGGACCGAGCGCGGCATCGGACCCATCACCGTCGTCACGGCGGGCACGAGCGACATCCCCATCGCGGAGGAAGCCGCCCTGACGGCCGAGGCGATGGGCAATCGCGTCGAGAGAATCTGGGATGCAGGGGTGGCCGGGATTCATCGCGTTCTGGCCGAGCGCGAGTTGCTGCGTCGCTCGCGCGTCGTCATCGTGGCGGCGGGGATGGAGGGCGCGCTCCCCTCCGTCGTCGGCGGGCTGGTCGGCGTTCCCGTCGTCGCCATCCCGACGAGCATCGGTTACGGCGCATCCTTCGGCGGCGTCGCGGCGCTGCTCGGAATGCTCAATTCGTGCGCCTCTAATGTCACGGTCGTCAACATAGACAACGGCTTCGGCGCGGGCTTTGTCGCCAGCCTGATTAACCGCACCTGGAACGCGCCGGAGGAGACCTCCGGCACAGGCGCGGGGCGGGCCACGGACACAGAAACGAAGTGACTCGCAGATGCGTTGGCGCGCCGCAGAAGACGCAGGGTCTGTCGCCGCGGGCCGAGAGCGAGAGACAAGATGCAGAGAACAAATCCGCCGGGCCGCCGGGCATTACAGGCCCGCCCCCAAATATCTGCCGCGCTTCTTCGCCTCTCACTGTTTCTTGTTCGCCCGGTTCGCCCGTCGCTCTCTCTGCGCGTCCGTGCGCACGCATCTAAGCACACCAGACTTTCTCTCCGTCTCGGGCTCATACTGCTCGTCGTGCTCGCGCCGGTGTTCGCGGGCTGCGGCGCGCGGCGCACGCCCAATCTAGAGCGCATCTTCGCAGAAGCCCGCGCACGCACGGACAAGCGCCCGCTCATCATCATTCCCGGAGTCCTCGGCTCGCAGTTGGTCAATTACGAAACGGGCGAGGAGGTCTGGCCCTCCGCCTTTCGTTCATACGACGACGGCTTGAGTCTGCCCGCCTCGCCCGACCTGGCTTCCAATCACGATAAGCTCGTCGCCAGGAAGATCGTGGACATGGCGCGGCTCGCGCGGTTGATTCCTGATGTTTACGTCTATCACGAGCTGCTCGAAGCCCTGAAGAAGTATGGCGGTTACAGGGAAGGCGACTGGAACAATCCGGGGGCGGACGGCGACCGCAATACCTTCTACGTCTTTCCCTACGATTGGAGGCGCGATAACGTCGAGACGGCCCGCGATTTTATTCAGCGCCTAGAGAGCCTCAAACGAAAGCTCAACCGGCCGGACCTGCGCTTCAACGTCATCGCGCATTCGATGGGCGGGTTGGTCGCGCGCTACGCGGCGCGCTACGGCGACGAGGATTTGCCGCCGGACGGAGTGCGGCCCGTGCCGACGTGGGCGGGCGCGGCCCACATCAATAAGATCATCATGTTCGGCACGCCCAATGAAGGCTCGGCCGACGCTTTCGCCACGCTGCTCGAAGGCTACTCCGTGATCGAAGGGCTGCGCCGCGTCCCGCTCCTCAACAGGTTCTCGCGCAAGGTCATCCTGACGCGCGAGGATGTCGTGACCTGTCCTTCCATCTTCCAGTTGCTGCCGCACAGCGCCTCCGTCCGCTTTCTGGACGAGCAGCTGAGGCCCCTCGAAATTGATCTCTACGATCCGGCGGTCTGGCGCGAGCACGGCTGGTCGGCCATCTCCGACCCTGATTTCCGGCAGCGCTATGAGACGGGAAAACTGCGGCGGCCCGATGCCACCTTTCGCGGCGGCTCGCTCGCAGAGCTGGACCGCTATTTCGCGGCTGCGCTCGCGCGCGCCCGGCGCTTTCACGAGGCCCTCAACGTGATGGTTGACAGGCAATCGCCCGTGCCCCTGTTCGCCTTCGGGGGCGACTGTGAAGAGACGCTTTACGCGCCCGTCGTCCTCTTCGACAAGAAAACGGAGCGTTGGACGACTATTCTCAAGCCGCGTGAATTTCGCACTTCGGACGGCCGTCGCATCTCGCGCAAGGAGGCGCGGCTGGCCATGTACGTCCCCGGCGACGGGCGTGTCACGCGCCGCTCCCTGCTCGGCGAAGACCTCGCGGGCAAGCGAGACGCCAACGCCCTCTTCGACACGGCGCTGCCCATCGTCTACGCAGTCTTCGCCTGCGACCTGCACGGCGATTTGCAGAACAACAAGACGCTTCAGGACAACGCGTTGACGGCCCTGGTCGGCGAAGCGATGAAGTGAGAAGCGGTGAAGCGGGGCGGTCGGCCGGTCAGGGAAAAATAGTGTTGTAGAGCCTGGCCGCGCGCTCCGCATCGAAGACCTTGAGCAGGTTGTACTGCTCCAGCGCCGCGTCGCGGTCGCCCTGCGAGAGATAGGCTAGGCCGAGATTGTAGTAGGCCCTGCCGAAGTCCGGCTTGAGACGAATCGCCTGCTTGAAGGCTTCGACGGCCTCGCCGTACTGCTTGAGCTTGAGCAGCGCCGAGCCCAGGTTGTCGAAGGCGGCGGCATCTTCCGGCTTGAGCAGCACCGCCTGCCTGTAGGCCGCGACCGCATCCGTGAATCTGCCGAGGCGGAAATATCCCTGGCCCAGCTTCTCGTAGGCCGCGATGTAATCGGGCTTGAGCCGCAGCGCCTGCCTGTAAGCCTGCACCTCATCATCCGTCTTGCCGAGCTTGCCGTAGGTGACGCCGAGCGCGTAGTAGGCATCCGGGTTGTTCGGGTCCAGGCGAATCGCCTGCCTGTAGGCTTCGGCAGACTCTTTGTGCTGGCCCAGATAAGCTAAAGCCGAGCCGATGTTGATGTAGGATTCCGCTGATTCCGGCTTGAGCCTGACAGCCTGCTTCGAGGCTCTCAAGGCTTCCGCATGGCGTCCGAGCATCCCGTTGCAGAAGCCCGTCTGCGCCCAGGCCTCCGCGTAATCAGGGTCGGCGTCGGTCGCCTTCTTGAAATAGGGCAGGGCCTTCTCGCAATCGTCCCTTGAGAGAAAGCCGAGCCCCTGCATGTAGAACCGCTCGGCGTTGGCGCGCAGGCTGTTGCGCGTCGCCAGCACAAGCTCGGCCAGCGTCCTGACGGGACCGACCTGAAGCTGGACGACGCGGTCAGAGGGGACTGCGAAGTTGAGACTCTGCCCGTCGGCCAGTTGCAGGGTGGCGACGCCGATGACTTCGCCGCGCATGTTGATGACCGGGCTGCCGGAAGAGCCGGGCGAGATGGGCGCTGTGATCTGAATGATGCGCCCGAAGTTCGGGATGTCGCGCACGGCCGAGACGATGCCGTTCGAGACGCTCCCTTCCAGGCCCAAAGGGTTGCCGATGACGACGATTGATTCGCCCTCCTGCGGCGTCGTGCGTGCCACCGAGAGCGGGCTGGCCATCCCGGCCGGAGCATCCACCTGGAGCAGCGCGATGTCGCCCTCGCCGTCGAGCGCCAGCACTCCCCGGACGTTGAAGGTCAGATCACCGGCCGTATGGACCTCCGCTTTGTAAGCCCCTTCGAGGACGTGCCGGTTCGTCACCACGCGGTCGGGCGCGGTGAAAAAACCGCTGCCGCGCGAGAGCCTTTCGCCCTTCAAATCATAAGTGACGACGGAGACGACAGACGGCTTGATGCGCTTGACCAGTTCGGGCAAAAGCTCCTGTGCCCCTGCGCCCGGCGTAGCCACGCAAAGCAGAAGAAAGAGGAGCAACAGAGAGCTTGTACGTCTCATCTTTAAACCGGATGCCGGGTGTTCGATTGCGGATGCCGGTGGACACTGAAAGCCCGGCCCCTGTCGTCCGGCCCCTAACATCTGCTTTTACAACCCAGCGAGCGCGAGCCGCTGCACGCGCGCGATGACTTCGTCGAGCCTGACATCCTCCGTCGTCTTCGTCGCCCTCTCGAAAAGCTCGGCGATGCCGTCCGCGGCCTTCTTGCCGATGGTGATGCGGTAGGGGATGCCAATCAGGTCGGCGTCCTTGAACTTGACGCCCGCGCGCTCGTCGCGGTCGTCGAGCAGGACATCCAATCCGGCGCGCTGAAGCTCCGCGTAGAGCTTCTCTCCGGCCTGATTAAGGTCATCCTGCTTCATGTTCGTGATGGTAACGACGCAGTCGAAGGGCGCGATTGCCTTGGGCCAGATGATGCCGTCGGCGTCGTGATGCAGCTCGATGGCGGAGGCCAGGATGCGTTCGACGCCGATGCCGTAGCTGCCCATCACGATGGGGACTTCCTTGCCGTCCTGCGCCAGGACGCGCGCCCCCATCGACTCGGAATACTTCGTGCCGAGCTTGAAGATGTGGCCGATCTCAAGTGACTTTGCGACTTCGAGCCTGCCGCCCTCGCAGTTCGGACAGCCCTCGCCGGACGTGACCGTGCGCAGGTCTATCCACTGGTCCACAGGAATGTCGCGCGAGATGTTGACGCCGCGCAGGTGATGCTCGTCGCGGTTTGCGCCGGTCGTCATGTTGCGGCGTCCCTTCAAAGCCAGATCTGCGAGGATGCGTACCTCTCGCCCTTGTTCGCGCGCCTTCTTCTTGGCGCTGACGCCGCCGAGGCTTCCGGCGCTCGCGCCGAGCAGCCCGCGTATCTCCTCCGCATGCGCGGCTCGCACCTCCGCCCCCGCGAGCGCGTCCGAGAGCTTCGTTTCGTGCAATTGATGGTCGCCTCTCAGAAGAGCAATCACGGGCTGAGATTCGCCGTCTCTAGTTGCGATGAAAACCAGCGTTTTAATCTGTCTGTCCGCATCCGCACCGCCCGGAAAGGTCGTCAAATCCTCGATGGTGCGCACGCCCGGCGTCGGAAATTCGACCGGCTCATCCAGGCCGATGCCGTCTTTGATGTCGGGCAAACGCGACGTGGCTTTCTCAAGATTGGCCGCGTAGCCGCACAGCTCGCAGGTCGCGATCATGTCTTCGCCCGCGTCGGTTTTGACCATGAACTCGTTGGAAGCCGAGCCGCCCATCGCGCCCGAAGATGCCTCTACGATGACGTACCTGAGCCCGCAGCGGTCGAAGATGCGCTTGTAGGCTTCGCGCTGCTGCTCGAAGGAGCGATCAAGGCCCGCCTGGTCTATGTCGAACGAGTAGGCGTCCTTCATGATGAACTGGCGAACGCGCAGGACGCCGGATTTCGGCCGCGCCTCGTCGCGAAACTTGACCTGAATCTGATACCAGACCTGCGGCAGTTGCTTGTAGGAGCGCAGCTCGCCCCGCGCGATGGAGGTGAAGACCTCCTCGTGCGTCATCCCCAGGCAGAGGTCGGCGCCCCTGCGGTCCTTCAGACGAAACATATTATCGCCCATCACCGTCCAGCGCCCGGACTCTTCCCACAGCTCGCGCGGGTTCAGCGCGGGCAGAAAGAACTCCTGGCCGCCGATGCGGTTCATCTCTTCGCGCAGAATCTGCATGATCTTCAGTGACACGCGCTGCGCGAGCGGCAGATAAGAGTAGATTCCGGCGGCGAGCTGGCGCACCAGTCCGGCGCGCAGCAGGAGGCGGTGCGAAACGACCTCGGCGTCGGCCGGGTCTTGACGAAGCGTCGGGATGAAATATTGTGACCAGCGCATGGGATTGTTGCTTGAGGTCTCCTTCTGACCTGAAACCGACCTGGAATTGAGCGACACGCCATTCTCGCGCAGCACAGGTACACAGGGCAAGCGGGAAGGAGTAAGAGCAGGGCAGACGGGAGCCAGGCGGAAAGCGAAAAGCAGGACCATTGATGTTGAATCGCCGCGCTTTCATGCTGCATCCTTCCGACTTCATCCGTGCTCTTCTTGCGGGCTGTGATGGCGTGATGTACCATCGTTTTTACACGCCACACGCCGTTACAGAAGAGGCTCCCTGAAGATGAAAATAGCACTCGCCAGCGATCACGCGGGCTACGCGGAAAAGGAGCGGCTCAAACCCCTGCTGCTGGAGTTGGGCCTGGAGGTCGAAGACCTCGGCGCGGTCTCCGAAGAGTCTGTTGATTACCCGGACTACGCGCGCAGGGTCGCCGAAAGAGTAGCGCAGGGCGAGGCCGAGCAGGGCCTGCTCGTCTGCGGCTCGGGCACAGGCATGGCCATCGCCGCCAACAAAGTGCGGGGCGTGCGCGCGGCCGTCGCCTGGTCCGAAGAGACCGCACGCCTGGCCCGCCAGCACAACGACGCCAACGTCCTCGCCATCGGCGCGCGCACGACGCCAGAGGCTTTGATTCCGCTGATCGTCCGCACCTGGTTCGAGACGAGCTTCGACGGCGGGCGTCACGCCGCCAGGGTCGAGAAGATTAAAGAGATCGAAAAAGAGTCTGGAGCCGTCAATTAGTCTCTCAGACATCAATTCCTGTGAAGAGGAGCCGAGATGAACGAACGTTTTAATGCGCCGCTCGCGGAGGTTGACCCGCTCATCGGCGAGGCGATTGATAATGAAGTCCGGCGACAATCGGGCGGCCTTGAGCTGATCGCTTCGGAGAACTTCGTCAGCGAAGCCGTGCTCGAAGCGATGGGCTCGGTCTTCACGAACAAGTACGCGGAAGGGTATCCGAAGAAGCGTTACTACGGCGGCTGCGAATGGACGGACGTGGTCGAGCAGACGGCGATTGATCGCGCCCGCGAGCTTTTCGGCGCGGACCACGCCAACGTTCAGCCGCACAGCGGCGCGCAGGCCAACATGGCCGTCTACCTGTCGGCCATCCAGTACGGCGACCAGATTCTCGGCATGAACCTCTCACACGGCGGACACCTGACGCACGGCCACCCGATGAACTTCTCCGGGCTGAGCTACAAGGTGGCGGACTACGGCGTCTCGCGCGAGACCGAGCAGATAGACTACGACGAATTGCAGCGCCTGGCCGAAGAGCACAGGCCCAAATTGATCGTCTGCGGCGCGTCCGCTTACCCGCGCATCATCAACTTCGAGCGCATCGGAGAGATTGCCAAAAGCACGGGCGCGCGAATGTTCGCAGACATCGCGCACATCGCCGGACCAATCGCCGCAGGGCTTCATCCCTCGCCCGTCCCGCACGCCGATTACGTCACGACGACCACTCACAAAACACTGCGCGGCCCGCGCGGCGGCCTCATCCTCTGCAAGGAAGAGCACGCGGCGGAAGTCAATCGAAAGGTCTTCCCGGGCGTTCAGGGCGGCCCGCTCGTTCACATCATCGCGGCCAAGGCCGTCGCCTTCGGTGAAGCGCTGCGCGCGGATTTCAAGCAGTACCAGCAGCAGGTTCTGAAGAACGCGAAGGCGCTCTCGACGGCCTTGCAGGAGAACGGGCTGCGCATCGTCTCCGGCGGCACGGACAATCACCTGATGCTCGTGGATGTCTTCATGGAAGGCCGTGGCATCACCGGCAAAGAGGCCGAGAAGGCGCTCGATGCGGCCCAAATCACGGTCAACAAAAACACGATTCCCTTCGACACCAACAAGCCCTTCGTCACCTCCGGCATCCGGCTCGGCACACCCGCCCTGACCACGCGCGGCATGACCGAAGCGGAGATGCGCGAGATTGCGCACCTGATAGCAGAAGTCCTGCATGACCCGCAATCAGAAGACGTGCGCCGCAAAGTCCGCCGGTCGGTCAGCGAGCTGACGGCGCGCTTTCCGCTCTACCCGCGACGACTGAAAGAGAGAGCGCCGGAGCAGGAGGCGATGGGCGCGGACTAAAGGTTGGAAAGAAGACCTCCGCTCCTTCAGAGCAATCGGAATTTCGGGGCGAGAACGGTATAATTGAGCGTATGAAAATCAAAGTCGTCGTGCATGAAGCGGAAGAGGGCGGCTACTGGGCCGAAGTTCCTTCCATTCCCGGATGCGCCACTCAGGGCGAGACGTTCGAGGAGTTGTTGCAGAATCTCTACGAAGCGATAGAGGGTTGCTTATCTGTCGAAGTGTCGCCGACGGCTATCTCCGAACACGACCGCGTTCTGGAAATCGCCGTATGAAGTCCGTCTCCGGCAAAGACTTTGCCAGGGCGCTCGAACGACATGGCTGGTCATTGCTGCGGATACAGGGTAGCCATCACATTTATGGCAAGGCGGGAAGTGATGTGCGCCTCTCCATCCCGATTCACGGTAATCAAACACTCAAGATCGGTTTGCTCAAGCACCTGATGAAAATGGCTGGCCTCCCGGAAGAGGCGCTCTGAGATTCAAGTCCCAGACCGAGCAGCGATGGGCGCGGACTAACTGTTTTATGGAAGAGATTTTCGGGCGCGAGGGATTAGCTATGCTTTGCTCATCGGGTTTCAGTAACAGGTAGTCACCAAGTGATAATCATTGAAACCTCTGTTTTTCTCATAGGATAAATGAGTTGTTAACTGATGATGAGTACAGCCTTCTTCAGCATGAACTGGTTGGCAGACCCGACTTGGGTAAGATTATTCCGGGCAGCGGCGGCTTGCGCAAATTGCGTTGGGCTTTGCCCGGACGCGGTAAAAGCAGTGGAGCGCGGATTATTTATTATTGGGTTGTCAACAAAGATACCATCTTGATGCTCTATGC
>DASVWH010000011.1:0-11459 GCA_036389715.1 Pyrinomonadaceae bacterium
ATGCAGGACGGCGACGCGGGGCTGCGCATCGCCTGGGGCGACGGGCGCGAGTGCGACTACACGGCGCCGTCCCTGCGCCGCGCCTGTCCCTGCGCGCAGTGCGTCAACGAATGGACCGGCCAGAGGGTCTTGCAGCCCGCAGCCATCTCCGACGAATTGACGCTCAAAGAGATAGCGATTGTCGGGCGTTATGCGCTCAATTTCCGGTTCAGCGACGGTCACGAGACGGGCATCTACAGCTTCCGTTTCCTGCGCGGATTGTGCGAACAGGATGAGAAATAAGGCGGTCGAGCGGGCATGAACAGAGTTGCAAACGGACACGGGCGAAGATGCGTAGACGAACGGCTCTGCGTCTTTGTCGCCGCCGAGCGGTCTCTTGCTCGGCTGTCGCGTACCAGAATCCGAGCGCGGCTCTTTGCCTGCTTGCACGGAGGTTGCCGTTGACTGAGAAGAAGAAGGTTCTGGTCATCGAGGATGATGACGTGGCGCGCGAGTTGATGTGCATGACGGTGGCGCGTCTCGGCTACACGGTTATCTCGGCCGAAGACGGCCTGAGCGGTTATGAAAAGGCCGTCGGCGAGCGCCCGAACCTGATTATCACGGACATCAATATGCCCGCGGCCGACGGCGTGCACCTGGTTCGCCGCGTCCGCGACACCTCTGAAATCGCCGGGACGCCGATCCTGGTAACGACCGGCTACGGGACGGGCAACGCGAGCTTTGCGCTGGCCCAGGGCGCGACCGCCTACGAGCCGAAGCCGGTCAACCCGGAGAGCTTTCTGGCGACCGTGAAGAGATTGATAGAGCAAGGGGAAGTAGATGGACGGTAAGGAATTGGTCGGCTGGGTCAGCTCTTTGATCCTGGTGCTGACCATCGCCAAGCAGGTTTACAAGCAGTGGCAGGAGGGTTCGAGCGAGGGCGTCTCAAAGTGGTTGTTCATCGGACAACTCGCAGCCTCGCTCGGCTTCACTATCTACAGTTGGCTGGTCGGCAACTGGGTCTTCGTCGTCACTAACTCCCTGATGCTGGTCAACGGGCTGCTCGGCCTGGGCATCGTGCTGCATCATCGCAAACGAGAGCGGCGAGACAAGGACGGTGCTCAAGATAGAAAACTCGAAACCGGGCGCGCCTGAAGACCGGGGACGCCCGAGGACGGCCCCCGATTTTAGACTACGGACTTCGGACTGAGAAACTCTGACAACCATGAACGAACGAGACTTTTTTGACGAGCGGGCCGAGACGAAACGCGCCAGCTTTAGCTGCCCGCATTGCCGCGAGCGCGCCGATTACGATGTCCGCTGGCTGAAGCGCACGAAGAAGCAGAGCCTGCCGCGCGGGGCCAACGAGCAGGACCGCGCACGCTTTGCCAAATCGCGCGATTACATGGTGCGGATAGACGACATGCTGGCCTGCGTGCGCTGCCGCAAGCGCTTCGAGATTCCCAATTCACAATCTGTCGTCTTCATCTAAGCAGGGCCTGCCGCGCCGACGCACGCGCCGCGGGCGACTATCTGAAAGGAGAGCATGATGGAAGAGCTAATCCAGAAGGTCTCGGAGAGAACGGGTCTCTCCGCCGACAAGGCCAGGACGGCGATAGATACGGTCGTCGGGTTCTTGAAAGAGAAGCTGCCCGCGCCCATCGCCGGGCAGGTGGACAATGCCCTGACTCACGGCGGGGCGACGGCCGTTGACAAAGCAGGCGACCTGCTCGGCGGGCTCGGCGGCATGTTCGGGAACAAATAAAGCGGGAGCAAAAAAGGCTCGCAGGCGAAAGTGAAGAGAAGGGTGCGACGGCCGCACTTTTCTCTTCACTTTTTCTCTTGGCTCTCGCTTTAAAGCAGTCGCGTCGGCTCTCCGGCGGGCGGGTCGCCCTGCGGCAAGGGGGTCGCGCCGGGCTCGCGGACGGGCGCGGATGGCTGGGGCGTCGTGTCAGGCGGGAGCGGGACCGGCCCCGGCTGCGAAGGGTCAGGGACGATCGGATCGTCGGGCCGCGTCGGCGGCACGTCTGGCTCGCCCGGTTGCGGCAGCTCGGTGTTCGGATTACGAATCATAAATGCCTCCATTGATATGCATGGAATGACGGGAAGGGAGCCGGGGCCTAAACCCGCAGGACGAGAAAGAGCGAAGACGGGAAAGAGCAAAGAGCGATGCCCGGCTCCTATTCAAACTCTTAACACCCCTCACCTTTCTCCATTGCTTCGACTACTTCCACTCTTAACACGCTTAACACTTCTCCCGCTATTGCACTGCTTCCACTTCCCGCGCTCTTAACCTTATTAATTGCCCGCTGTGATTGCTTCATCCTTGTTCCTCTGCCTGTTCGCGGCGTTGCAGGTCGGCGACGACAAAGCGAATCATCCGGTAGTTGATGTGCGCGGGAAGGGCGTCGCGCAGTGGCTTGAGAAGCTGTGTGCCGAGCTGGTCCACGGCTATTTCGATGAGCGCGCGGTCGCGTTCCGTGACCACTTGCGAGAGGTCGAAGGGGCGGCCCTCCGCGATGCAGTCCGCGAGATGCTTCTCGACCGTGATTTCGGTCAACCCGCGCCGCTCGCTGATCTCTTCGATGGACAGCCCCTCGCTGTAGAGCGCATATGTTTCGTCAACCGTGCTGACGGCCTTTGCCTTGGGAGCAGCGGGCTGCGCGGCGGCGGATGCATAAGCGAGAGCGCTCAGGGGCGTTGACGCTAAAGCCAGCTCGACGCTCGCGCGCTCGCGCATCACGTCGCTGCCGAGCGCCGTCAGCGAGACGGTCGGATACGCGCCGCCCGTGACGTTGAGGCATCCGGCGGCGACCAGCGCATCTATGTAGAGCATCAGCTCGTCCTGCGTCATGTCGTCCAGGAGCCCGTAGGTTGAGAGTTGATCGAGCCCGGCCTGTAGCACGTTGCGCGCGCGCGAGCCCCTGAGCGTGGAGGCCAGCAGCCCTTTGCCGAAACGCCCGTTCATGCGCGCCGCACAGGCCAGGATTTTTCTGACCAGCAGGCTCTCTTCAGCCGTCAGCGGCCGGGCCTGCGTGATGTTAATCCGGTTGTCGGCTCCGTCGCCGCCCGCTTCGGCCTCTTCGCGCGCGCGCCTGGTCCGCGCTCGCTCTTCCAGCTCAAGCTCCAGGTCCAGGCCGACCGGGACGTGCTCCCTGACAAACTCGTCGAGGCGGGTCGGAGGGTCAAGCGGGCTCTCCGTGCCGGGCGGGCGGGCCGTGCGATTGCCCGCGCCGCGCGCCTGGCCGGAGCAGTTGCCGCACGTTCCGCAGACGGGCGCGTGATGCGAATCGCCGAAATAGTCCAGGATGAAGGCGCGATAGCACGCCTCCGTGTAGCAGAAGCTAATCATCTCGCGGAGCTTGCGCTGCTCAAGCGCCGCGCGGCGGGCCACCTCCTGCGGGCGGATGCGAAGACTCGTGGCCGGGCGTTCGTCCAGCATCAGGACGCCGCGTGTGCGCCGCCCCGGACTGTAAGCGATGACGCCGGACGCGGCGAGCTGAGCGAGCGCACGCCGGACGACCGGAAGCTCTAATGCGATGGCTTCCGAGAAATCCGCGACATCCAGTTCCAGCTCCGCACGTTCGTTCAGGTCGTAGCCGCCGAGCAGACCGAAGAGGACCTGCCGCGCCTTGGTCTCGCGCGTGCCGAGCGAAGCGCGCGCCTCGTGCGGCTTCATCAGGAGGCGCACGACGGCGCGGTTCTCGCTCGAAGCGCCGCGCTCGATGTGCCCGGCCTTTTCGAGAATAATCAGGGCCGATTGGACCGACATCTCGTTGCGCAATCCGGCGCGCGTCGCTATCTCGCTGACGGAAAGCTCGATCCGCTTTTCGTTGGTCCCGACCAGCGCCTGGTAGACGCGCGCCACGGTTTCAGGCGGCGGGTACGAGCCTTCTATGAAGTAGTCCTGCGTGCGCTTGTCGGCGTAGTTGAAGAGCAGCGTGCAGGTGGAGGGAAACCCGTCTCGCCCGGCGCGCCCGATCTCCTGGTAGTAAGCCTCAATCGAGCCGGGCATCTGGTAATGAGCGACAAAGCGTATGTCCGGCTTGTCAATGCCCATCCCGAAGGCGTTGGTCGCGACGATCATCTGGGTGCGGCCCGACATGAAATCGTCCTGCGCGCGCGAGCGTTCGGCCTCGTCCATCCCGGCGTGGTAGCCGATGATGTTGAGCCCGGCGCCGCGTAGCTTCGCCGTCACCTGCTCGACAGCCTTGCGCGTCGAGGCGTAGATGATGCCGGAGCCGCCCGGGGCCGCCAGCGCCTTGATATGCGCGATCTTCTCGCGCTCCTTCTGCGTGTGAACGACGTTGATGGAGAGGTTCGGACGGTCGAAGCCGCTGACGAAGGCCCGCGGCTCGCTCAAGTGCAGCTGCTCTATGATGTCGGAGCGGACGTGCGGTGTGGCGGTCGCCGTGAGCGCCGTTATCTGCGGCCGCCCGATCTCCTCTATGGCCTCCCGCAAGCGCAGGTAATCCGGCCGGAAGTCGTGTCCCCACTGCGAGATACAGTGCGCCTCGTCAATCGCGAAGAGCGAGATGGTGGCCGACCGCAGGGTCTCCACGAAGTGGGCGCTGCGAAAGCGTTCGGGCGCGACGTAGACCAGTTTATAGAGCCCCCGGCGAACGCCGCCGATGCGCGCTTTCTGCTCCTCGAAGCTGATCGAGCTGTTGATGAAGGTGGCTGGCAGGCGGCGCGCTTGCAGGGCGTCAACCTGGTCTTTCATCAGGGCGATGAGCGGCGAGACGACGACGGTCGCGCCCTCTCTCATCAGCGCGGGCAGTTGATAACAGAGACTCTTGCCGCCGCCCGTCGGCATCACGACGACCGTATCGCGGCCTTCGAGAATCGAGCAGATGACCTCGCGCTGACCTTCGCGGAAATCCTCGAATCCGAAATGCGTGCGGAGCGCCGAGAGCGCGTCCTCTAACAAAGCCATAAGGTGAAGTCTAAAGTCTGGAGTCTAAAGTCTCAAGTCGCGGAAAGTCTCAAGCGCGCAGCGTGCGGCCTGCCGCAGCCCTCGCCCGGTAAGGACTCTGACTTTTCAGCCTCGGACTTCAGCCTCCGGGCAGGTTTGTCGTAAGCTAGTGCGCGAAATGAAGAAACAGGAATGGAAGGCCCGGACCAAGCGCGACCTGATGATAGAGGTCTGGGAGCATCTGGACTGCGAATCGGTCGGCGCGACGGAATTAGAAGAGATCGAGCGTGCCGTGCGCGAGCGCTTCGGGGCGGGTGCGGTCGAGAGCCCGGCGGCGGTGGCGCGCCTGCTGGCCGACGAGGGCGCGGAGCTGCGCCATGCAGAGGTGCTCGAACTCGATACGCGCCGCCGAACCGCCGACCCCTACGAGGCCATGTTCCGCAACGTCCTGAAGTTCTCGGATTTCTCGCAGGCCACGGCCTCGATCAAGAATCTGGACAACCTGCGGCGACAGTTTGCGCGCAAGAAGGACGCGGAGGGCCTGCGCCGCGTGCGGGAGACGGCGCTCAAGGGCAAGCAGCGCGCCGAAATGATCGCGCGTAACCCGAAGGTGGATGAGAAGAAGCGCGCCGAGAAGGCGGAGATCGCCGAATGGTTCGCGGTCTGGTTGAGGCAGCCGGAAATCTTTCTCGACTGGCTGGAGCTGCGCCGCCGCTCAAAGGATTTCCGCGACCGCTTCACGCCGTAAAGAGCCCTTAAAACCAGAAGGTGAGCATCCCGCAACCTGAGACGCTCACCCTCCAGACCTTAGCTCTTCTAACCTGTACCGCTGGACGCCTCGCCTCCACAGCAAATCTGCAGGTGCTCCGCAACGGATTAGATTGACGCCAACGCCACGAGGCGCATTCTAGTGGGCCCAACCGCCCACTGTCTGTTCGATTACGTACAGACAGTGGCCGGTCGGGTGGGTATATTTTACGACGCAAATTTCCGTTTTAAGGGTTGTTCTGTCGCGCGGGAGTTTTACTTCCGTGACCCAGGACAGCTATGAACACAGGGCTCGCGCGACGAGGCTTCGGACGAGTAGATTGTCGGAGTCCGTGCTGCTCTAAACTAATCCGATCTGAACAAACTACAGGAGAAAACTCGATGCGACGAACTTTAGCTCTTCTGGTATTGACTGCCGTTGCGCTGTTCTGGACAGCCTGCGGCGGCGACACCGCCAACACGGGCAATACAGGCAATACGACGAACACGACCGGGACGACGACCACGACCAACACCAGCACAACCGGCACGACCACTGGCGGCACGACCACCGGCACGACGACCGGCAACACAGGCGGCACGACCGGCAACATGGGTGGCACGACCGGCAATTCCGGCAACATGGGCGGGACCACCGGCGGCAATGCCAACAACGGCAACATGGGCGGCACGATGGGCGGCAACGCCAACAACACCAATCGCGGCGGCACGACCGGCGGCAACAGCGGCGGGACGATGGGCGGCAATAACGCCAACCGTGGCGGCGGCACGACCGGCACAGGCACGAACCGGAACACGCCCTAACTGTTTCTCTCATCTCTACATCCGGCAGGCGCGCTCATTACCGGGCGCGCCTGCTTTTTCTTGAAGGGAGGTTTGTGCGCTCAGGCCGCGTGAGACGTGCCGCAAGACCAGGCGCGCGGCGGCAGGGATGAATTCAAAGCAGTGCCAAAGCGAGGTAGAATAATAAAACCTTGGAGCGGCTAGGCTCTGCGAGACGCGCCATCCGGTCGCGTTTAGCCCCGGCGGACAGCGCCCGGCGACGGGCGGACGCGAGGAGACGGCGATGCTCCGGGGATAGCCCAGCCGCGCCGACGTGACCTGACGGCTGCAACTATGCTAAAAATTGAGCACTGGAGCACCCTAAATTGATGCCATATTCACAGAACGGCGACCTTGAGCACCTGGTCGAACAGATCACGGACGTGATCGTCGCGCGCCTCAACGGAGAGGCCGACGGGCAGGCCGCCATGTGCGGCTGCACGAACGAGTGTTTCAATCGCTGCCCGGAGCGGATGCACCGGATTGTAGACGCCGGGGCGGCGCGCATCGGGCTCGTCCTCGGCCAGACGGGGACGGCCCGAGACTGGGCCAGCCTGATTGACCACACGCTGCTCAAACCCGAGGCCAACGAAGAGGATATCCGCCATTTGTGCGAAGAGGCCGCGCGTTTTCATTTCGCCTCCGTCTGCGTTAATCCGACGTGGGTGCGCGCGGCCGCCTGCCACCTCCAGGGGACGGGCGTGCCCGTCTGCACCGTGATCGGATTCCCGCTCGGCGCGACGTTGCCCGACGTTAAGGCTTACGAAGCGCGGCGTGCAATCTTCGACGGCGCGCGCGAAGTTGACATGGTGATTAATATCGGCGCGCTCAAGAGTAAAGATGACTGCGCCGTCGAGCACGACATCCGCTCGGTCGTGGAAGTCGCGCACGAAGTCGGCGTCGTCTGCAAGGTGATTATCGAGACGGCGCTGCTGACCGATGAAGAGAAGGTGCGTGCCTCGCTGGCGGCCAAACGCGCGGGCGCTGATTTCGTCAAGACCTCGACGGGGTTTGCCAAAGGCGGCGCGACGGTCGCCGATATTACGCTGATGCGGGAGGCCGTCGGCTCGGAGCTGGGCGTCAAGGCTTCGGGCGGCGTCAAGGGACTGGAGGACGCACGCAAGATGGTCGAGGCGGGAGCAACCCGCATCGGCGCGAGCGTCGGCGTCAAGATCGCGCAGGAGGCAGCGGGCGCTCGGCCGGCGGCCTCTGCCGCAGCCTATTGAGAGCCGTCAGGAGAGCGGAAGACCCAGCGCGGAGAACTGCTTTCCGCCTTCATTCATTCGTCCGGTCGTCCGAGCCCTGGCCCTGACAGCGCAGCTCTGTGAAGCGGTTGGGAAGCGGTTCGACCAATCAACTCTTTCGACCCTCATCGCTGCACTATTATTCGACCTTCATTGCTGCACTACTATCGGCCCGCCAGGGCGAACAGTGGCGGAGCCGAGCCGTTCGGCGAGCACCCCTTGAATGATTAACAGGCGCGCCATGATGCGTGCCTCGCTGCGCTGGAATTTGTCTGCCGCGGCCTTCGTGCGCTCGAAATTGAAGAGGGCCAGCGCGCCAAGCTCTTTGCCGTACTGCTGAAACCGGAGGCTGATGTCGGAGTAGCCGGGCGGCAGGACCAGCTCGCCCTGCCGGAAGGCCCCGCGGCGGCCGACAAATCCTTCGAGCACGGCTGCGGCCGCGAGCAGCTCGTTGGCGCGGTCAACCAGCGGTTCGATGATCTCAAAGCTGCGCGCCGGTTCGAGCAGGGCGTAGGCCCTGACTAACTGAAGCAGCGTGCTCAACTGCTGGTCATTGTTCGGCTTGAGTGTGACGAAGGGGAGGGCTTCGCCCAGGAGCTCAAGCGCGAGCCTGCGGTCTCCCTTGTCGGCCGCCTGGCGTGCCATGCCGCAGAGCATGAGCACGCGTTCGTCTTTCGACTTGATGCGTGCGATTGAACGGCGCGCCTCGTCGAGCCTCTCTTTCTGTACTGCCTGCCAGAGCAGCGCGCGCTCGATTGATTCGAGCATCCGCTCGCGGTCGGCGGCGTCGCGCACATTGTCGTTGACTATCCGCCGCGCGCGTTCGGCATCGCCCGCGCTCATGGCCTTCCACCCGGCCTGGCTGTAGAGCATGTCGCGCATCCTCTCTGGAGCCTTCGCGGCGGCGGCGAGCAGTTCTTCTATCGTCCCTTTCTCCAGCAGGGAATTGTACCGGAGCGTCTCGCTAAACTGCGGGTCGAGCTTTTGACTGACCTCCGCGATGCGACGCCGGAGAAGGGCCGCACGCTCCGGCAAACGACTCTCGAACTCCGGCATCAGGTCCGGCAGCGCCACCAGCAGCTGCGATGTCTGCCAACCGCTAAGCAGCGCCGCCGCAATCATCTCCAGGAGGTCGCGCAGGTCGCGCTCGTCGAGCTTGAGCGGCGGACCGACCGTTTCATACTGGCCCAACACCGCGAAGCTACTGTCGGGATGACGCGGGAGGCTGAGCCGCAACAGACTGACGGCCAGCCACGCCGCCTCCAGGTTTGATTCGAGCTTCTCCGAATGCAGCCTGTTGATGATCGCGGCGGCCAGGCGCGTAGCCGACTCCGCATCTTTGGCGTTGAGCCGGGCCAGCAGGTTAAGCAGCTCGAAGGAGACACCCGCGGCGAGACTCTTTTCGGCCATTTGCAGCGCACGCTTCGGGTCTTTGACCGCGACTTCAATGGCCAGCATCCGCTCCATTCGTTGTTCTTCGCTCGTACTTTGCTCCGTCGAGCCAGCGCCTGCGGGAGCCTGCATCCTGGTAGCGCGCAACATCTCAAGCGCCATGTCCGCATCACGCCGCGCCACTGCCTGGAGCAGTTCCTTGCGCTGCTGGACGAGCGCCTGCGACTGGTTGGAACGGTCGGCGGGCGCGGAGCTGCTGCGTGCCGCCTGGAGCAGGGCTTCGTTGAGGTTGCGCAAGGCTTCTGCGAAGAGGGCGCGTGCGCGTTTTTCGTCGCTCGGCCAGAGCAGGTCGGCTGCGCTCGCCTGAACCAGCGCGCGATTCTCCGGCAGCTTCAAACCGGCCGCGCTCCCGATAACCTCGTTGAGCAGCTCGCGCGTCTTTCGCTCAAGCTCCTTTTTCCGCTCGGCGAGTTGCTGCGCCTGCTTCTGTTTGTCGGTTGTTTCAAAGCCTTCGGGCGTTTGCGCCGCCGCCGGTAAGAGCAACGCCGCGACGAGAGTGAAAGAGGCAAGGAGACGCTGGAAATTCATACTACCCTCCAGATGAGGAGACGCGCGGGAGAAATCCACTACGCGGTGGAAGCGTAGCCTAGTTAGGGCAAAAGGTAAAAGTGAAAAAGCGAGGGCAGGGCCGCGACCGTCGCTGCGCGGCAGACAGCCCGCGAAGGCCCAAGCGCAAAATTTCCAGGCCGGTGTTATAGACAGGCCCGGGGCCGTTTGGTTGGTTGGCCGCCGGGAAAAACCCGCGCGGCAAATCTTTCGCGGGTGCGGCTTGAAACGTGGTATGTTTTGCGTCTATTCTCGTCAAAACGGAACAATTCTACGGTTAGGCTGGAGAGGTGAATGGCGGCGAAACACAATCTGCTGGCGGTGATTCTGGGTGGCGGCGCGGGCTCGCGCCTGTTTCCCCTGACGGAGCAACGGTCGAAGCCTGCGGTCCCGCTCGGCGGCAAGTACAGGCTCGTTGATATTCCGATCTCGAACTGCATCAACTCGGACGTGATTAAAATCTTCGTCCTGACGCAGTACAACTCGGCCTCGCTCAATCGTCACATCGCGCGCACGTATCGCTTCTCGCAGTTCTCGGACGGCTTCGTCGAGATTCTGGCCGCAGAGCAGACGCCCGAGAGCCCGCAGTGGTTTCAGGGAACGGCCGACGCGGTGCGCCAGGTCCTGCCGCACATCCGCGACTGGGGTATTGATACGCTGCTGATTCTGTCGGGCGACCATCTCTACAGCATGGACTATCGCCTCTTTCTCGCCCGGCACAAAGAGAGCAACGCGGACGTGACGGTCTCTGTCATTCCCTGCACGGCGCAGGCGGCGACCGAGTTCGGGCTGCTCAAGGCCGAGCCGGACGGCCGCATCACGGAGTTTAGCGAGAAGCCGAAGGGCGAGGCGCTCGAAGCGATGAGGGTTGACACGCGCAGCCTCGGCCTGAGTGCCGAAGAGGCGGCCGAGCGCCCCTTTCTGGCCTCGATGGGCATTTACGTCTTCAAGTATGAGCGGCTCGAAGAGTTGCTGGCCGAAGATGCTTCGTGGATAGATTTCGGGCGCAACGTGATTCCGGCCGCCATCGGGCGCTGCAACGTGCAGGCCTACATGTTCGACGGCTACTGGGAAGACATCGGGACGATCAGCGCTTTCTACGAGGCGAACATTGATATGACTTCGCCGATTCCGAAGTTCAACTTCTTCGCCGACGCTCCCATCTTCACGCGCTCGCGTTACCTGCCGCCGTCCAAGGTGCATAACTGCGAGATACGCGATTCGGTCGTCACCGAGGGCTGTATCATCAACGGCGCGACCATCTTTCGCTCGGTCATAGGACTGCGCAGCCGCATCGAAGCCGGAGCGCGCATCGAGTCCTCGATCCTGATGGGCGCGGATTATTACCAGTCCATTGACGAGATGCTGGCGGAGATTAAGTCAGGCACGCCGCGCATCAGCGTCGGCGAGAATACGGTCATCCGTCGCGCCATCATAGACAAAAACGCGCGCATCGGCTCCGGCGTCCGCCTCGTCAACGAAGCGGGCATCGAGAACATCGACGGCGAGGGCGGCAACTACTACATCCGCGACCGCATCATCATCGTTCCGAAAAATGCCGTTATCCCTAGCGGGACAATAGTTTAACGATTAGCCGCGACGGTCGCTGCGACCCGCTGAATGAGCCCCTGAAAGGACGACATTAAGGTCGCACCTTTCAGGGGCTCAAAGTTTTCTTCCATCCATCTACGGCCACCAGCTGGGCCGGTAAAATCGCTTTACCGCGTTCCGGC
>DASVWH010000012.1:0-6266 GCA_036389715.1 Pyrinomonadaceae bacterium
CCAAAAACATCTGTGCCTCGGTACGAAACTTTCTCATAACACTTTCTCCTTGAGCCACTCCCTTAATAATGGTCCGGGTGGTTGATGGCGGCGCTCGGCCGGTAATCACAGAATCATTGAACGATGCCGTGAATGCGAAGCTCTATGAGCTGTTTCAAGGTCACGTCCGTAAAGCCTTTGGCCCTCACGCGGCGGATGAAATCAGTGTCAACTCCGTGAATCCTCAAGTTGACGGCATCGTGCGGCGAGATGGAAGAAAAGCCCGCGGCTTTGATCCCATTGACGAATTCAGGCGTGACGTTGTGAATGCTGAACTCGATGAGCTGCTTGATCTGAAGATTATCGAAACCTATCGCGCGCATCCGGCGGATGAATTCCGGCGTGATGTTAAAGATGCGCATCTCAGTCAGCGTCTTCAGCGGCTGCGTTTCAAAACCCATCGCGCGCACTTCCTGGACATACTGGCTGTCAATGTTGAAGATACGCCCTTCGACCAGGTCTTTGAAGGTCAATTTTTCGTACCCGGCCGCCCGCAGCTCGCGCGCGTATTCGCCCGTCACGTTAAAGATGCGCGCCTCGGCCAGGTCTTTAAACGTGAGGCGGTCGTAGCCAGCGGCTTTTAAGTCTTCGATGGCTTTAATGTTGATGTCGAAGAGGGCCGCTTCAAACAGGTCCTCTTCGGACAGATTATCGTAGCCGCGGCTGCGCATCGCCGCGATGAAACTCTGGCTCGGCGTTAAGGTCCAGTGCCCGGCCCCTCTGCCCTCGCGAAAAAAGCCTTCGCATTGAAAGGTCCCGGCTTCACGCACCAGTTGAAAATTAACGTCCGTTCTCGCGCCGAAGGCCTGTTCGCGCGTCAGCCCTCTCAATTCGGTGAGAGCAATGCCGTTGCTGGAGTTAGACTGACCGCCGCGCGCCGTCCGCCGGTGAATCGTCAACTGAACTTCGTCGGTATTCTTACGACTGAATTCGGCGACCCATTCTCCGCTGAGCGCGGCCTGTGCCGGAGAAGCCTGCGCCGGAGCATTAGCGCCAGCCCGATTTGCGCTGCTCGCACGGGCAGCAACGAGAGCCGAAGAGACGAGAAGGAGGCTCGACAACAGCAGCCAACCGGCGGTGCGCATGTGCCTGTGGCTCATGGGATAAAACCGATCAATGAGTGTTGGGGCTTTCTTCATAATAATCTCCTCCGGTTTGAGTCTTCATCCTTTGTCAGAGTCTTCGTCGAGCAGGCCCGCATTCTTAAGGGAGATGAGTTGCTTGATACTGAGGTCTCCCAGGCGGCTCCTGACTTTGCGAATGTATTCGGCCGTGATGCCGTTTGCGCGCAGGGAGACCAACTCCTTGGGCGATAGATTGCTGTAGCCCGCCGCGCGAATCCCGCTGATGAAGGCGGGCGTCACTTCGTGAACCGCGAACTCGATCAGTTGTTTCGCAGTCAGATTGGCGTAGCCCGCGTCGCGCAGTGTCTTGATGTATCCGGGCGTTATGTCATGAATGCGGAAAGCGGTCAGCTCTTTCGCCGACAGCTCGTTGTAGCCCGCCGCGCGTATCGCCTGAATGTAAGCCGGGGCGACACCTTGAATGGACATCGAGGCAAGCTCCTTCGGCGTCAGTCCGGCAATCCCGAGCGCGCGCAAACTCCTGACATAATCGGCGCTGACGCCCGCCGTTTTGAGCTTGATGAGTTCGTCAATCGAAAGATTCGCGTATCCGACGGAGGCCATCTCCTCTATGTAATCCTGCGACTTATCCTGGCGCTCCGAACTGTTTTCCTGCTGGTATGTAACATTCACCTGCGGATTGGCCGTCGGCTTTACCTGTGATGGGACTTCAGGCAGCCCCCCGAACTGGAAGCCTCCGACCGGGCCGGGCGCTGTCACGACGATATCTTGTTCCACATCGGGTTCGGGAGGCGGGTCTATGTACAGCTTGACGGCATCATCGATTCCCCCGCCGCTTAAGGCCAACTCCGGCGAAACTTCACCGGCGGCATTTTCTCGTTTTCCAGCCGCTTGCTGTGCCTCCTGGCCCTGGACCAGCGCGCCGTTTCCGTGCTCCGAACTGCCCGCCGTAAAAGAGCCGCCGCGCGGTCCTTCCATTTCGTCTTTCCGGTTATTCAGAGCTGTGTTTGAAGCCTGCGAATTGCGCGCTCCAATCACCGTCGGGCGAACGAGCGCCAGCGAGAGGAGCAGAACAAATATCAGACCCGCGAGCCCCGTGGTCGCCACGCGCGAGACGGCGCCGCGCCTGTTTTCTTTGCTGAGAATAGCGAGCAGACGCCCCTCCAGTTGTGACTTGCGCGCCATCGCTACGCTCGTCGTCTGCGACCACTGGAAGACGGAGCGCTCCTGCATCGAGCGCGCGATCTCTAACAGATGGTGCGCGTAATCTGACGGCTTGGTTCCGATGCTGAGCACGTAATCGTCGCAGGCTTGCTCGCGTTCGACGCGCAGCCGTCGCGCGGCCATCCAGACGAAGGGATTAAACCAGTAAAGAGCGCACGCGACCTGCGCTATCGCCTGCGTCAGGCAATCCCGCCTGGCGACGTGCGTCAATTCATGCAGCAAGACCATCCGCCGCTGGTTCTCGGACCAGGCTTCGGCGTCGGCGGGCAACAGTACGGCGGGCCGCAAAATCCCGCACACAATCGGCATCAACGTCCGTTCGCTGCGCAAGAGCCGGACTCTGCTCTTCAAGCCGACCTCGGCCACGAGAGCAGAAAACAACTCCGTCAATGCAGGGTCTTTGAACTCTGCGGCGCGCCGCGCCAGCAAGTTAGTCGCACTCAATCCGATTAATAGCCTGCACAGGAGCAACAGCGCCAACGCGGCCCACGCGAGCAGAGCCCAGTTAACCGGCTGTGCTAAAAGTGAGGGCCAGGCTTCCTGCGGCGCAGGCTGCGGCACAGACCTGGCAGGCTCTGGCAAAGACTCTTCAAGGAATCCCGAATCGCTCTGAAGCTCGGCCCTTTTTCTCACGCCGTCGCTCGCTTCAAACGAATCCGGTAAGCGGCGCGCACTCTGCGTCGCCCGCCTTCCAAACACCTGCTCGCTCCCGCTCGATTCTTTCGCGGCTGGAACCTCCGGGACAGATATTCGTGCGGGCAAAATCGGCACTTCCCACGCCTTGATGACCGACAAAAAAGGCAGCAACAGCGCGGCACACAGCGCCAGCGTCCAGAGAAGATGGCGCGTTGCCGCCGAGAAGCGGCGACAGACCAGACAAAGCAAGGCGACGAACCCGAGCAATAAAGTCGCCTTGACGGCCGACACTGCAAGAAATAGAAGGAGGTCGAAACTGTTGCCGTGCGACAGGATGGCGTTCCGAAAGTAATCCATAATTACCGCCCTTCCTTCCTGGCTTGCTTGATGAGCTGCTCCATGCGCTCCAGTTCGCCGTCGGACAAACGCTCCTGCGAAATGTCGAGCAAAGCCGCGATGGCTTCTTCCGTCGAGTCGTCAAAAAAGGTTTGCAGGACGCGCCGGAGGGCCGACAGCTTTGCCCGCTCGCGCCCGACCGTTGGAGAGTAAACGTAACGCAGCCCGTCCTGCTTATGACGCAAGTGTCCCTTTTCTTCGAGCACACGCAAGAGCGCGCGCACGGCCGAGTAGCTCGGCGGGTCAGGAAGATTTTCCATCACTTCGGTCGCCGTCACTCGCCCGCGACTATAGACGATGTCCATGATCTGCTGCTCGCGCCGTGAGAGAGTATTGGCCGACTGCTTCTTCTTCATTCATTCTCGCTTTCTCAAGAGAACTTGCTTCACTGCCGAAACAACCTTGATGCTGGTTTTTTAGCACGTGCTGCTTTTTTAGCATCACCGCATCTCGAAAGTCAAGAAGAAAAAAGAGAAATCTTGTTGCCCTGACATTTGCGCCAGCGGGCCTCTCAATGCGGGCCGCGCGGCCAGGCACTCGAAGCGCCTTGCCGCCGGAGCTTTCGATCTCTTAAAGGGTAAAACACCGCTGGCGGGAAATTCGTGTCAACAATTTCCAGGCAGAGGTGAAAGGGTGGCGGGGGTGACAGAAGGGGTAAGCGGGTTGGCAGCCGGGGCGGGCGCTGGAAAGCCCGCAGGGGCATGACCAAGCCAGCTTAAACCTTGCGCAAAGGAGATGGCCCCGAGTGGTGGAGGAATCCTTATCCCCGGTCCGGCTCCGAAAGCCAGCTCCTTCTTTTCCAGCAACTTACGGACAATAGTGAAGCAGGGAGCACAGAGCCTAAACGGCAATCGCGGCCCCGATTTCGTTAATCATCTCGACTTCGCTGCCGCTGACCTGCGTTCCGCCGAAGCCGAAGACGCCGCCCTCTTTGGCCGCCGACGCGACCTTGTAGGCGACGCCGATTATCCATCTCTTGTACTCGTCAGCCTCTTCTGCGCCCGCCTTTTTTTGCAGAATCTCGGCCACCTGACGGCAGTGTGCCAGGGCCCTGCCGCCGACTTCGCTGACCGGGAGTTTTTCCGTCTGCCCGCGCGTGTCGTCCTCGGCGTTGGCGACGATCTCGGCGACGACCGTGCCGACCAGCGAATCCTTCGCAGTTCCCTGCCCGCCCTCTATGATGGCATCGGCCACCGCCGACATCTCCTGGATAAAGCCCTCCTCTTTACTCGGCGCGGCCCCGACGACCGCGTAACTCACGAGCATCGGCGTTTTCAGCAGGCTCTTCCATTCTTCCGGCGTGAATTTCTCTTTAACACTCATCATTAGATTCCCCCATTGTCGTTCATCCCGGATCGTCGTTTGAGACTGTCAGGCGGCTCTACTTTTACCGCGTATTATGTCTCTTATCTTTCGCAGATACCTGACGATTTTCGGCAATACGATAATTGAAACTATCACACCGGCGGCGACCACCACGAATAACAGCAGCGGGTAGAACGCGGCCAGGAATACAGAGCCGACGGCCAGGAGGTCTTCCAAGAGGCTAGCCGTAATGTTTGAGACGGGCTCGGGGCTCGTGTTGATGACGGCTCGTGTCGCCGCCTTGGTTCCGTGTGAGCTGAAGGCGAGCCCTCCGCCGAGCAGAAAGGCGACAGCCTGCACGCCTTTGTCAAACTCGCCAAACGAAGCGGCGGCCAGGACAGCACCGGCGGGGATTCTGATAAACGTATGAATCGCATCCCAGAGGCTGTCAACCAGAGGAATCTTGTCGGCCAGAAATTCGACCGCATAGAGCCCGAGGCCCACACCGATGACCCACCAGTTGGTCAGAACGCCAAGCTGTCCCGGCAATTGAAGGTCCGCAAACCGGCCGAGCAGGCCGAGCGTAGAGACGGTTGCATACAGGTTTATGCCTGATACCCACGAAGCTCCCATAGCGAGAGCAAGTGTGCTGATAAGGTTCATGCGGCCATTAGTATAACACTTCTCCGAATGCCGGATTTGAGAGAGCGTGCAGCGGCGCTGCCGGTCCGGGCTGCGCAATCCACATCCAGCCGGAGGCGTGCCCGGCAGCCGCGCCTGCCCTGAACAGATGAGCAGACACGCGCTCGATTAAGCCCGCGCTCAACCAAGTAAGGGCGTGAGGCCACGCGCCGCTTCATGGGCCCGCATCATTCTTGAGAACGGCTGGCCTGTTAACGCAGGACTCTCACGTCTCGCTCGCTGAAGATTTTCCAGCCCTGTGCCGTGCGTTGCCAGCGCAGTTCCTGGATCACTTCGCCGCGATGGCTCTGCGACCCTCTTTTCGTCAGATACTGTTTGCGGAAGCGCATGACGGCGACGCGGCCATTCTCGACGAAGATGGTCTCGGGTGTCAGGGCGTGAACCTCTATCAGGTCCGCTGTTTTGAAGGCGCGCGCCCGCTCGCTGCGGACGGCCTCGCGCGGCACGTCGCGCGCCAGGTAGAAAGCCTTGAGCCTCGGCATGTAGAAAGATAGATGGCTGCCGATGTCCCTTCCGTTGGTCGAAGCGATCCACCTTTCGAGTGACCGTCCGAGGATGGCCGCGTCATTAGTGCCGGGCCTCGCGGGCGTTGATTCAGTGCCGCTTGCTGCGACGTTCAGCCCACCCGCCGGGGAGATTTCCGGCTCGCCGTAGATGCCCCACTGGGCCACCGTCGAGAGCTTATTATAGATACTCTGAATGACGACGGGCTCATTGAGTTCCGGGGCATAGATGCGGCGGACGACTCGCAGCCTCTGGCCGTTATCTATCGCCTCGAACGAGACGCTGAACTTATCTTCACTGCTCCCGCTGGTAGTGACGACAAGCTGGTCGCCCGTCAGGACGGCGCGCGTGCGGACCTGATGCCCATCGGCGGCC
>DASVWH010000013.1:0-36719 GCA_036389715.1 Pyrinomonadaceae bacterium
TCGAAAGATTGACGGGGCTCCTCCTTTTCAGCCACCAGTAATCAACTATTCAAAGAGAATTCGATTCTGAGGGATGGACCAGTTTGAATTTTCAAGTCCTCAAAGTTAGTGAAAATCGCAGTCACCATGATGAAACTTCAATTATGAACAGTTTAATCAAGAGGAGGACCAAGAAGAGGAGGCTAGCTGCCCTGAAAACGAATTGTTCGATCTCACTGAACCTGAGGTTACGTTTAGACACGGACTCTCCTCCTCGCTTTGCTTTATCTGCCAACTTAGAACTTGGCCTACCCATGATGTCTTCCCTTTAGCCTCCTTCTAGTTAGGCTGCTGATTAGCGGATACGCTACATGGCGAGTCCGCCGTCAACCTGAATGACCTGGCCCGTGATATAGCGTGCGTCTGCGGAAAGCATGAAGCAGGCGATGCGCGCGATCTCGTCGGCTTCGGCCAGGCGTCCGAGCGGCACTTGTTCGAGCAGCTTTGCCTTGTAGGCATCGTCGAGCCCGGCCGTCATCTCCGTCGAGACCAGGCCGAGGGCGAGCGCGTTAACCGTCACCTTGCGGCTTGCGACCTCCTTGGCGAGCGCCTTCGTCAGGCCGACCATTCCCGCTTTCGAGGCCGAGTAGTTTGATTGACCGGGCATCCCGACCAGACCGCTGACCGAAGTGATGTTCAAAACCGAGCCGCCTTCCTCCTGCCTGAGCATGATCCGCAGGGCGGCCCGCGCGAAATTCCAGGCCCCCTTGAGATTCGTATCAATCACGGCGTCCCAGTCGGCCTCCTTCATTCGGAGGATGATATTATCCCTGACTATCCCGGCATTGTTGACCAAAAAATCCACTCTTCCAAAAGCCTCCCTGGTCTGCTTGACCATCTCGGCCGCGGCCTCTGTCTGCGCCACGTCGCATTGCGTCGAGAGCGCGCGCACGCCCAGCGCTTCGATCTCGGCGCGCAGAGTTTCGGCCGCATCTGCGCTGTGCGCAAAATTAAAGGAGATGTCCGCGCCGCGCCGCGCCAGCTCCAGTGCGATAGCGCGACCAATCCCGCGCGTTGCTCCGGTAACGATGGCCGCGCGGCCAGAGAAAGACTTAAATGAATCGCTCAATAATGGATCGCTCAATCCTCTTCATCCTCCGTTTGTCGGAAGGGCGCCGCCTGGGTTTCGCGCCGCGCCTCTCCCATCTGCTCTTGTAGCTCGACGTTCGACCTCACTGATGGCGAACCCGTTATTCCGGCGTTCAAACTTCGCTTACCTGCGGCCGCGCTCTTTATCCTCAAAGAGCGCCTTGCGTGCGGGCGACGAGTGCTTGTTCGTCCGGCTTGACATGCATGTGGAGCGTCGGATAGCTTGACGCTTTTCGTTTGTGGGGCGATGTAAAACGTTTCTCTTACGACAAGAATAAGACAGAGAACAATAAATCACAAGAAGTAAGATAGAGGGCAACCAGCAATGCTTGAGCTGAGCTTCGTCAGAGACAACCCGGATAAAGTGCGTGCTGCCTTAGCGGCGCGTAACTTTCCGACCGATGCCCTGGATGCCTTTGCCGAGGCCGACGCCGAGCGCCGCCGCGTGATCGCCGAATCGGACAGGCTCAATGCCGAGCGCAATACGGCCAGCCGCATCATCGGCTCGCTGATGAAAGAGGGTAAGCGCGAGGAGGCGGACGCGCGCCGCAGCGAAGTGGGCCAGTTGAAGGAGCGGATTGCGGGCCTGGACCAAGCGCGCGAAGAGGCCGAGCAACGGATGCGCGAGCTGCTTTCGACGCTCCCGAACATCCCGCACGAAAGTGTTCCGGTCGGCGCGGATGAGACGGCCAACGTGGAGGTTCGTCGCTGGGGCACGCCTCGCGTCTTCGATTTTGAGCCGCGCGACCACGTTGAGCTGGGGACGGCGCTGGGGATTCTGGACTTCGAGCGCGCGACCAGAATTGCGAGCGCGCGTTTCGCCATCCTCAACGGCGCGGGCGCGCATTTGAGCCGCGCCCTCATCAACTTCATGCTCGACCTGCACACGCGCGAGCACGGCTACGCGGAGACGCTGCCGCCCTTTATCGTCAACGGCGATGCGCTTTTCGGGACGGCGCAGCTGCCGAAATTCGAGCAGGATTTGTTTAAGCTGACGGACGAGCGCGGGCTTTATTTGATTCCGACGGCCGAAGTCCCCGTCACGAATTACCATCGCGAAGAGATACTGGATGCTTCCGCGCTGCCGCTCAAGATGGTCGCCTACACGCCCTGTTTTCGTTCCGAGGCCGGGAGCTACGGGCGTGACGTGCGCGGGTTGATTCGCCAGCACCAGTTTGAAAAGGTCGAGCTGGTCAAGCTCTCGCTGCCGGAAAATTCCTACGACGAGTTAGAGGCGCTGACGCATAATGCCGAGGCCGTGCTGCAAAGGCTCGGCCTGCCCTACAGGGTCATGACTCTCTCGACGGGCGACATCGGTTTCGGCCCGGCGAAGACCTATGACATAGAGGTCTGGCTGCCCTCGCAACAGACCTTCCGCGAAATCTCTTCCTGCTCGAACTACGAAGAGTTTCAGGCGCGGCGCGCGCAGATTCGCTTTCGCCGGGCGGGCGGCGCGAAGCCTGAATACGTGCACACGCTCAACGGCTCGGGCCTCGCCGTCGGGCGCACCTGGATCGCCATCCTGGAAAACTACCAGCAGCCCGACGGCTCCATCATCATCCCCGAACCCCTGCGCCCGTACATGAACGGGATGGAAAAGATAGTGAGCAGTAAGCAGTGAGCAGTAAGCAGTAAGCAGTAAAAGCGAGAAACCGCTTATCTTTCACCGCTCACCTCTGTTCGCCTCTTCATTCGTTCACTGCTCACTGCTCACTGCTTACTGCTTACTCCTCACTGCTCACTACCTGCTCTTGACTATCCAGCCGCCGCCGACCACTTCGTCTCCGCGGTAGAAGACGGTGGCCTGTCCGGGGGTGATGGCGCGCTGCGGTTCGTCGAAGACGATGCGGGCGCGGTTGTGCTCAAGGGGTGAGATGGTCGCGGGCGCGGGCGCGTGGCGATAGCGGACGCGGACCTCGGCGCGCACGGGCCGTGCCGGTTCGTCGAAGGCGACCCAGTTAACGCCCGCCGCCGTAAACTCGATGGCTTGCAGCTCTTCCTGCTCGCCGACTATGACACGATTCCGCGCGGCGTCAATCGAGACGACGTAGAGCGGACGCTCGCTGGTCAGGCCGATGCCGCGGCGCTGGCCGATAGTGTAGCGGTGAATGCCCTGATGCAAGCCGAGCACCTCGCCGCGCGTGTTGACGATCTGGCCCTCGCCGGGCAAGCGTGCCGTTTCGTCTTCGGCCTCCAGGTAGCGGTCTATGAAGCCCGCGTAGTCACCGTCGGGGACGAAGCATATCTCCTGCGATTCGGCCTTTTCGGCGATGGCCAGGCCGTGCCCGCGCGCCACGTCACGCACCTCCGGCTTCGACATCTCGCCGAGCGGAAACATCGAGCGCGAGAGCTGCGCCTGCGTCAATTCCCAGAGAAAGTAGGACTGGTCCTTTTGCAGGTTGCGCCCGCGAAAGAGCCTGTAGCGATGAGCCTGCGCGTCGTGCTCGACACGCGCATAGTGGCCCGTCGCAACATAGTCGCAGCCGAGGCTCGCGGCCAGGCGGTCGAGCGAAGCGAACTTCAAACGGCTGTTGCAGGCGACGCAGGGAATCGGCGTCTCGCCGTTGAGATAGCTGCTGACGAAAGGCTGGACCACGTCGCGCTCGAAATCGCTTTCGAGGTTCAGGACGTAGAACGGAAAGCCCAGCTCTTCGGCGACCCGGCGCGCGTCGTAAACATCGTCGAGCGAGCAGCAGCGCGACGGCAGCGCTTCGCCGTGCTCGTCCACGTTGATGCCGCGCCGCTGGTTCCACAACTGCATAGAGAAGCCGACCAGGTCGTGCCCCTCCGCCTTCAGGATGGCGGCCGCCGCGCTCGAATCCACGCCGCCGCTCATTGCCACTGCAATCTTCATAGCTGGTCAACGGTCAATGTTCAATGGTCAATGGACAGACCGTTTTTCTCCCGGCCATTGACCATTGACTATTTACATCCCTCTTGTTTGCCGCCCCTTTGCGGCGAATGTTAAGATGCTCACCTGTTACCAAAACGGACTAAAAGAGAAACACATAAGGATACCTCAAAGGCGGAGCACACGTCAGCCCGCCGGGGCGGCTCGAAAGTCTTGGGCGGACTAACAGTTAAACCCTGCACTCTGAACCTTGAACCCTTGAGCTTATAAAGACCATGCCCGAAAGAGCCATCGAAGAATACAGAGTAACGGACGAGCCTTATTACCTGCCGGTCGCGCGCGAAGTCGAATTGTTCGAGGCGGCGCACGCCGCGCACCTGCCCGTGATGTTGAAGGGACCGACGGGCAGCGGCAAGACTCGCTTCGTCGAGCACATGGCCTGGCGGCTGGAGCGCCCCTTGATTACGGTCGCCTGTCACGAAGACCTCTCGGCCACGGACCTGGTCGGGCGCTTCCTCCTCGAAGGCGAAGAGACCGTCTGGCACGACGGGCCGCTGACGGCAGCCGTGCGCAACGGCGCGATCTGTTACCTGGACGAAGTGGTCGAAGCGCGCAAGGATACGGTCGTCATCATTCACCCTTTGACGGACGACCGCCGCCGCCTGCCGATTGAGAAGCGCGGGACAGTGCTCGATGCCCCGCCCGATTTCATGCTCGTGGTCTCCTACAATCCCGGCTATCAATCAATCCTCAAGGACCTTAAACAATCAACGCGCCAGCGGTTCGTCGCGCTCGAATTCGACTACCCGCCGCCGGAGCTGGAAGTGGAGATCGTCGCACGCGAGGGCGGCGTGGACGAAGCGACGGCGCGCGACCTGGTCCTGATCGGGCAGAAGGTTAGAAACCTGCGCGGGCACGGCCTCGAAGAGGGTGTCTCGACGCGTCTCCTGATCTACGCCGCACAGATGATCGCGCGCGGCATTCCGCCTCTCTCCGCCGCAGACGTTGCGCTCTGCTCGCCCGTCACGGACGACCGCGAATTGCAGCGCAGCATCCGTGAAATCGTCACGACCGTCATTTAAGGCATCGCGCCCGGCCTCTCAAGGTCAATCCCTGTCGAGCGGCGGCGAACCGGAACGGGAGGGCTTTAGAAAAAGAGAGGATGCCTTTGATAATTCTGACGGTGCTCATCATCGGCTCGGCGGCGCTCGATGTGCTCGCAGAGTATCAGGGCTCGCGCCGCGGCGTCTATCTCTTCAAGCCCCTGACCGTGGCGCTGATTATCCTCGTCGCGCTGCAAGCTAAAAATCCTGTCCCCCCCTTCTACCGGCAGATGATTATCGCGGGGCTGCTGTGTTCGCTCGTGGGCGATATTTTCCTGATGCTGCCGTCGGACCGTTTCATCCCCGGGCTCCTGAGTTTCCTGTTGGCGCATCTCTTCTACATCGCGGCCTTTGCGTTCGCGGCGAGGCCCGCTTTCGTCGTCTGGAGCCTCATTCCTTTCCTGCTTTACGGCGGACTGATGCTCTGCGTGCTCTGGCGCGGGCTGGGAAAGATGCGAGCGCCCTTGGTGATTTACCTGCTGGCGATTCTGTTGATGGGCTGGGCGGCTGTCAGCCGCTGGCTCGCGGCGGAGCAGGGCGGGAGCCTGGCGGCCATGCTCGGCGCGCTCTGCTTCATCGCCTCGGATTCCGTGCTGGCCGTTGATAGGTTCAGAGGCCATTTCCGCAGCGCGCAGTTCTGGATTCTCACAACCTACTTCACGGCGCAGTGGCTGATTGCTCTTTCGACCTGAATTTTCTAAGCTGGCTGATGGAATCCAACCCCGGAAGTGAAGTATGAGCGGTCAGGACAAGTTCGATGCGGAGGACGCGAAGAGGGACGACGCGCCGCCGCTGGAAGAAGAGATACGCGAGCGCCTGCGCTCTATCAAGAGCGTGACGGAGCGACGGACGATTGCCGGGCTGGCGCGCGAGCTGGGCTCTTTGCCGGGCGACCGCGCGCGCGCCGCGCTGGAGACGAGCGCCTCGATTGCGGGCGTCTCCCTGCGTGCGAGCATAGAGTTTCTGCGCGCCGCGCCCGCCGCCGCGCGCGTGCTCGAAGCGACGGAGCTGCGGGCCTGGGGCGAGATGGGCAGGCGGCTGGCGATGGGCGACGTGGAGACGGCCGTCAGCTTCTACGCGGCGGGCGTCGAGGAGCTCAATCAAGTCGCGCGAGAAACGCGCCCGCTCGTCTTTCAAGTCTGCACGCGGCAGATGACGCTCTCCAGCTCCGTCGCCATCGAGACGTTCCGCCGCGCGCCGCTCCTGGCCGCCTACGTGACGGACGCCGCGCTGCTGCGCTCGATCTTTGAAGTCGCGGCGGAGATTTCCAAGCGTTCGGCCAAACACAGCGCGGATTTCCTCAACGCGACGCCGCAGGTCGTCAGGCGCTTGCGCGATTTCGGCGCGGACTCGACGCGCATCGCCAGCGCCGCCGTCACCCTCGCCTCCTCGTTCGCGGCCCGCGCGGGCGGCATCGCGGCCGATGCCTGGATAACGCTCCCGGCGGCGCTGGCAAACCAGAAGCCGGAGCATGCGCTGGCGCTGCTGCGACAGGCCGGAGAGTTTCTGGAGCGGGGCGGCGGCGCGGCCCTTCACGTCCTGACGGCGGGCGGCGAAGCGTTGCGCACAGTGCCCGACGCCTTCGACGCCTGGGTCGGGCTGCTCTGGGTCGTCGCCGCGCACGGTAACGCTAACCTCGTGGCCTTCGTCCGCTCCGGCCCGACTTTCTTTCAGACTCTGACTACCGAGACCGATCACCGTCTCGCCCTGGAGCTTTCGCTGCGCGTCATCGCCGTCACGAGGGAGGTCGCGGAGGTGGACGGAGAAGCCGCGCTCGCCTGCTTTCGTTCGAGCCCGAAGGCGCTGCGCACGGTCAGCATCGAACAGTTCGAGCAATGGGCGCGCGAAGGGATGTCGGCGGCGACGGACGCGCGGGCGCGGCGCAGCTATTACGCGCTGGAGACGCGCCGGAGCAGTGACGCGCTGCACGCAGGGGGCTCCGGGCTCTCGCTGGAAAAGGTTCAGCACCTGTTGCAGCTCTACGTCGAGGGCCTGACCGGGCGCTCGGTCGAGATTGCGCCGCTCGCAGCCGTCCCAGCCGAAGCGCGCATCAACGACGGTCGAACCATTCACCTGCCCTCACTGGTCGCCGAATTCGGCGACGAGCACCTCGATTTTCGTCTCTACAAAGTGCTCGCCGCACACGCCGCCGGGCAGATTGAGTTCGGCACTCACGAGCGCGACACTTCGGACCTGCACGCCGCACACGCTTCGATTGCGGAGCTTTACGCGCCGGAGAACGCCGACGCGCTCGACGCCTTCGCGCTCGACGGCTACATCAACGAGATGGAGAAGGGCGAGCGTGCGCTCTCCGCTGAAGAGGAAGCGGCGCTGGCGGCGCGAACAGAGCGCCATCTTCCGCCCGGTTCGGATTACAGGGCCGTGCTCGGGCTGTTTCCGAAGAAGGCACTGGCGACGCGTATCTTCGGCACGCTCGAAAATTGTCGCATTGACGGGCGGCTGCGCCGTGCCTATCGCGGGCTGACGCGCGACCTCGATTGGACGCGCGCACACCTGCGCGCCGGGCGTCCGCGCATCATTGACCTACCGGCCGCGCTCGTGCCCTTCGAGCTGCTCTTTCAGATTACGCTCTGCGGCGGGGCGCTCGACGATTCGCGGAATTTTTACGGCCAGGTCGTCTCCGAGCTTGAAGGCATCGTCGTTGATTATCTAGGAGGCCCGGCCGCGGCGGTCGCCGATACACTGATGGCGACGGGGCGCGTCTACTCGCTCTTTCAATCGGTCACGCCGGACCAGAGCGAGCAGCAGGCGCAGATCGAAGCCGAGTCGGAGACGAACGAAGAGAGCAGCTCCGCGTTTGAATCGCGGACGGCCGAGAGCGTTCCCGAAAGGAAGCCGCGGCAGACGGATGCGCGCGAGCTTTTCAACGCCTGGAACAGCCTTGAGCCCGACGGCGAGCCCGACGACCTGGACGGAGCGGAAGCCTGGGCGCAGGGCGAGATTCCGGAACAGGGATTGGAGCAGGGCGAGGTCGCCTACAACTACGACGAGTGGGACAGGGACCTCTCGGATCACAGGCTCGGCTGGTGTCGCGTCATCGAGAAGCGCGTCAGGCGCGGCGACCGTGCCTTCGTCGAAGGCACGCGCGAGCGGCACAAGGGCGTCATCTCCTCAATCCGTCACCAGTTTCAACTCCTGAAGCCGGAGAACCTGCTGCGCGTCGCCAACGAGCTCGACGGCGAAGATTATGACCTGAGCGCAGTGATTGATTACATCATTGACCGGCGCGCCGACGGGCAGCAGTCTGAGCGGCTTTACACGAAGCGCCTGCGCCGCCAGCGCGATGTCGCCGTCTCGTTTCTGCTCGACCAGTCTTCTTCGACCGCGCGCACCATCGGCCGCCACCCCTTGCAACCTTACACGCATCCCGGCCGCCGTATCATCGAGATTGAAAAGGAGGGGCTCGTCCTGATGAGCGAGGCGCTCGAAGCCGTCGGCGATGTCTATTCGATCAACGGCTTCACGTCCGAAGGGCGGCGCAACGTCAAGTTTTACATCGTCAAGGATTTCGACGAGCGTTATTCCGAAGAGGTCGAGCGGCGCATCGGCGGCATTACCTACCAGAACAACACGCGGCTGGGCGCTGCGATTCGTCATGCGGCGGCGCGCCTGGCGCGGCAGGAAGCGCGCACGCGCCTCCTGATTGTGCTTTCCGACGGACGCCCCTACGATCACGACTACGGCGATGCGCGCTACGCCCGCGAAGACACGCGCGAGGCTCTTCGCCAGGCCAAGAATCAGGGCATCACGCCCTTCTGCATTACAATTGACCGCGAGTCCGAAAGCGAGTTGCGCGACCTCTACGGCGAGGTCGGCTACACGATCATAGACGACGTGCAATCCCTGCCCGAGCGCCTGCCCGGCATCTACAGAAGACTGACGACCTAGAAGAATTTAGTCACGTAATCATCGCTTCATTCAGTCATTTAACTGCCGGGTTAAAGACTAAACGGCCCCGGCAGCCAAATGCGTCAATGAAGCCATGATTAAATGAATCGATGACTAAATTCTCGAATTCCTTGCTCTTATCTTCACCCTTTCGTGACATCGTCCGCTCAAGTTGGTGTTAGGGTAATAGACTTTTCCGTTGCTTTGGAGAGCCTATGAGCGAGCAGCTTTACGATTGCATAGTGATTGGCGCGGGGCCTGCCGGATTATCCGCGGCGCTCTTTCTGGCGCGTTATCGCCGCCGCGTCCTGACCTTTCACGACAGCAGCCCGCGCAATCTTTATGCGCACGGCGTGCACGGCTTTCTGGGCCATCACGGAATCACGCCGTCGGAGCTGCTGGCGCGCGGGCGCGACGAAGTGACCGAGCATGGCGGGCTGATTATCGAAGGCTGTGTGACGAAGGCCGAGCGGCTCGGCGACGACCATTTTCGCGTGACGACGGGCGGCAGCGGAAGCGCCGAGCAGTCTTTCGAGACGCGGAGGCTGCTGCTGGCGACGGGGCTGCGCGATTTAAAGCCGGACTGTCCGGGCTTTCTCGAATTCTACGGCACGACGGTGCATCACTGCCCGGATTGCGACGGCTTCGAGGTCTCGCACAAACGTGTGGCGGTGCTCGGCCACGGCAAGGAGACCGTCGGCTTCACGCTCAACATGCTGACTTGGACCGATAAGCTGACGTTGATTACCAACGGCGATTCGAGCGGCATTACGGATGAGCATCGCGCGCAGCTCGCACACTTTGAGATTCCCATCACGAACCGGCGCATCACGGCGCTCGAAGGCGACACAGAGGCCAGGCACATCGCGCGCGTCGTCTTCGAGGACGGCGAGCCGCTCGAATGCGACGCGCTCTTCTTCAACCTGGGAACGCAAATCTCCGGCGCTTTGCACGAGATGCTGGGCTGCAAACTCGACGCGGACTGCGGGCTGATAGCGGTTGACGAGGAGCAGCAAACGAGCGTCGCGGGCGTCTACGCCGCGGGCGATATTACGCCGCGCTCGCAGTTGGCGATAGTCGCAGCGGCCGAGGGCGCAATGGCCGCCATCCACATTCACAAGTCGCTGATTCCGAAAGAGTGGCGCATCTGAAAGAAGAGGAGGACGCGAGAGGCTGACGAAAAAGTCGAGCGTAAAAGCGGAGTTTTCGAGCCCGCCCTGATTCGTCGAGCGCCTTGTGCATCCTCCGGCCTCGCAAAATATGTCAACACACACGGAAGATTTCACCATCGGCGTCGAGGAGGAGTACCAGATAATTGACCCGCGCTCGCGCGAGCTTGAGTCGCGCTCCGGGCGCATCCTGCCGGGCGCGCGCGAGGCCGTCGGCGAGAACGTGACGCCCGAGCTTTATCTCTCGCAGATCGAGATCGGGACGCCCATCTGCCGCTCGCTCGGGCAGGTGCGTGCCGAGCTGGTGCGCCTGCGCGCAGAGGTCATCGCGGCGGCGGAAGAGAAGGGCAGCCGGATTGCAGCCGCCGGGACGCATCCCTTCTCGCACTGGAAAGACCAGCAGATAACGCCCAAGGCGCGCTACATCGGGATCGAGCAGGATTACCAGCAGCTGGCGCGCGAGCAGCTCATCTTCGGCTGCCACGTGCATGTCGGCATCGCCGACCGCGAGGCCGCGATTCAGGTGATGAATCGCACGCGCCCCTGGCTGGCTGTGATGCTGGCGCTGGCGGCCAACTCCCCCTTCTGGCTCGGCGTTGATACGGGCTACGCGAGCTTTCGGACGGAGGTCTGGCGCAGGTGGCCGATGTCGGGCACGCCGCAGGTCTTCGCCTCGCGCGCCGAATTCGACTCGGTCGTTGAAGCCCTTGTCGCCACCGGGAGCATCGAGGACGGGACGAAGATTTACTGGGACGTGCGCCCGTCGGCGCGTTTCGAGACCATCGAATTTCGCGTCACGGACGTGTGCCTGACCGTCAACGAAGCGGTGATGATTGCCGGGCTGGCGCGCGCGCTGGCGCGGACGTGCTACGCGCAAGCGATGCGCGACGAGCCGGTCAGACACGCGCGCCCGGAAATTCTGCGGGCGGCAAAATGGCGTGCCGCGCGCTACGGCCTCAACGCCGATCTGGTGGATGCCGAGGAGCAGCGCGCCGTGCCCGCGCGTGAGCTGGTCGAGAAGTTTCTGCTCTTCCTCCGTCCGGCGCTCGAAGAAGACGGCGACTGGGAAGAGATTTCGGCGCTCGTCCGCGAGGTGGCGGAGGGCGGCAACGGCGCGACCCGTCAGCGCGAGGTCTACATCCGTTCCGGGCGGCTAGAGGATGTCGTGGATTTTATCACCGCCGAGACGAGCAGAGGGACGGACTGAAATCCTTCAGGCGTCGGCGAAAAATAGCGGCCCTCGCTTACAGGTCGCTCAAGTTGAGCGGAGCGGACTTCGTGCTGTATATTGTCGGAAAGATTACTGCCAAGTGATGGTCGAAACGCACGGCGGTAGTCTTCAAAATGCGATATCAATTCGGATTGCCCGGCGAGATATGGTTACGGAGGCTTAGGCTAATTGGTAAGTCAGCGGTCTTGAAAACCGCCGCGCGAAAGCGCTTGGGGGTTCGAGTCCCTCAGCCTCCGCCATCAACCGACAGGTTGTCTTCAGAAGTCCATTGTCCCCCGATTTTGCCGGACATTGGACTTTAGTCTTTTGGCCCCGGGCCCGAAGGCGGGAGTTGATTGACGAACATGTGGGGAGCACTCAGCCCGGCGCTGGAAAGGGTAGCGGCGATTGGTCTGACGCCGCTCGTCAACCTCTGGCTCTGGCAGGAACCGCCTGCCGCGACTCAGGCGTTGCCGATGCCCTCGCCGCTGCCGACTCCGATCCCGACGCCGCCGCCCTGTAGCAGCTATCAGGGCGTGCTTGACCGCGTCCAGTGTTACGTTGGCAAAGAGCTACAGATCGGAGACACGCTCCGGGTCTCAATCGGGAGCTTCGCCATCGGGCTGGCGATTCTCCTGATAGCGATCTTCGTCTCGCGCTGGATGCGCTCCTTCATGGAACGGCGGCTGGCGCGCCACCCGAATCTCGACGCGGGCATCCAGTACACGGTGCTGCGATTGATTCATTACGCGGTGCTGGCCGTCGGGCTGCTCTTCGCCTTTAAGAATGCCTTCAACGCGGACCTGACGACGCTGGCCGTCCTCTTCACGGCGCTCTCCGTCGGCATCGGCTTCGGCCTCCAATTCATTGCGGGCGACATCGCCTCCGGCTTCATCCTGCTCTTCGAGCGCACGGTGCGCGTCGGCGACTTCATCACCATCAGTGGCCCCGACAGCAGGCTGACCGAAGGACGCGTGCAGAGCATCAAGCTGCGGACGACCGTCGTCATGACCAACGATCACATCGCGGCCATCGTTCCCAACTCGAAGCTCGTCAACCAGAACCTGATTAACTGGTCCTACGGCGAGCGCCGCTCGCGCGTCTCGATTCCCGTCGGCGTCTCTTACGATTCCGACGTTGACCAGGTGACGGAGACTCTCCTGCGCGCGGCCCAGGGCGTCACGCATGTGCTCGATGAGCCGAAGCCGAGCGTACAGTTCCTGGAGTTCGGCGATTCATCGCTCAATTTTCGCCTGCTCGTCTGGACCAACAGGCCGCGCCGCCATCCGCAAATCAAGAGCGACATCAACTACCGCATCCAGCGTCTCTTCAAGGAAGCCAAGATAGAGATTCCGTTTCCGCAGCGCGATCTCAACCTGCGCGGCGGCACGTTGCAGGTCGCAAATCCGGGCGATGGCCTCGGCTTTGACCAGGACGACGCTGACGAAGAGCGCCTGCATGATACCGCCAGCGACTAAACTTTCCGGCGAGCCTGTTGCGTAAAACGGTCTCGCAGGGTTAGGCTATGGCGCAGAACTGAGTGGTTATTCATTCAGGCCGCTCTCGCGGCCCGTTTATTTCAGAATGTATGTCGAGTAGACCGCTCTCGCGGCCGGGTTCTTTAACCCCGGCCGCGAGAAACTCGGTCGCAACACCAGGCCCAAAAATTAACCGATGCGCACAGCCCGTTCCCTCTCTTCCATTCGCCCCCTTGTCGCAGATAAGCGAGAGGCCATCCTGCGCGCGGCGACGCGCGTCTTCGCCCGTAACGGCTACTTCAACTCGAAAGTGGCGGACATCGCGCGCGCCGCGGGCGTCGCAGACGGGACCGTCTATCTCTACTTTAAAAGCAAGGAAGAGATTCTGCATTCGATCTTTGACCGCAGCGTGGAAGAGGCCATCCGGGAGGGACGCCGCCAGCTCGAAGCCATAGCCGACCCGCGCGAAAAGCTGCGCCGCATCGCACACCTGCACCTCGAACGTCTCGGGGCCGACCGCGATCTGGCGGTCGTCTTCCAGGTCGAGCTGCGCAGCTCGACCAAGTTCATGGAGGAGTTTTCGGCGGCGGGCTTTGCCGAATACCTGGGCCTGATTCGCGCCGTCTTTGAAGAGGGACAGCGCGCAGAGGTCTTTCGCCCGGAGCTGAACGCCAAGGTCGTCGCCAAAATCCTCTTCGGCGCGCTCGACGAGATGGCGACCAACTGGATTCTCTCCAGGCGGCGCTACCGGCTGGCCCCGATGGCCGACCAGGTGCTGGACATTTTTCTCAACGGGGTGAGCGCCAGATGAGCTTGACGACCCGGACCGCAAACGTCACCGCGAGCGCGCCCGTGCGCGTCCCCCTCGACCCGGACGAGCCGACGACGCTCGTCCAGATGTTAGAGCGCACCGTTCGCCTGCATAACAAAGCGGACGCTCTCAATTACAAGCGGGACGGAGCATGGCAGGCGATTCCTTCGGCGCAGATGCTGGCGCGTGCGCGCAACATCGCGCTCGGCCTCCACTCGCTCGGCATCCGTCACGGCGACCGCGTCGCGCTGCTCTCCGAAAACTGCCCGGAATGGACGCTCGCCGATGCGGGCTGCCTGATTGCGGGCGCGATTGACGTGCCCATCTACCCGACACTGACGCCTTCGCAGGTCTGCTACATCCTGAAAGACTCCGGCGCGCGCGTCCTCTTCATCTCGAATCGCGCGAAGTTCGACCAGCTTGAGAATGTGCTCGGGGGCTGCACGGAGCTGGAAAAGATCATCTTTTTCGACGGGCACGAAGCGATAGACCCGAACATGCTGAAGCTCTCCGAAGTGGAAGAGCGCGGGCGCAAGCTCGGCGTGCGCGAGCCCGGCCTGGTCGCGGAGCTGGCGCGCTCCGTTCAGCCAGGCGACCTCGCAACCATCATCTACACCTCCGGGACGACGGGCGAGCCCAAGGGCGTCATGCTGACGCACTCGAACCTGACGACCAATCTGATTGATTCCTCCGTTCATCTGACCTTCTCGCACGAAGACAGCGTGCTCTCCGTGCTGCCCTTCTCGCACGTCCTCGAACGCCTGGCGATGTACATGTACCTGCATCACGGGATGAGCATCTATTACGCCGAGTCGCTGGAGAAGATCGGCGACAACCTGCGCGAAGTGCGACCCTCTCTGATGATCTGCGTGCCCCGTTTGTTCGAGAAGATGTATGCGCGCATCAAGGAGAAGGCTGCGGCGCAAGGAAAGATGAAGGCCGCGACGCTCCGCTGGGCCATCAACGTCGGCAAGGATTACGCCCGGCATGCGCTGAACCGGCGGAAGATTCCGCCGCTCCTGGCCTGTAAGCACAAGCTGGCTTCGCGCCTGGTCTTCTCCAAGATGCAGGCCGGGCTCGGCGGACGGATTCGCCTGATGGTCTCGGGCGGCGCGGCGCTCTCCGAAGAGATCGGCTATATCTTCGCGGGCGCCGGGATGCCCATCGTCCAGGGCTACGGGCTGACGGAGACCTCGCCCGTCATCTGCGCCGGGACTCCCGAAGATAACCGCATCGGGACGGTCGGCCGACCCATCCCGAATGTCGAAGTCCGCATCGCTGACGACGGCGAGATCGAGACGCGCGGGCCAAACATCATGCGCGGCTACTACAATAAGCCGGAAGAGACGCGCGCCGTCTTCACGGACGACGGGTGGTTCAAGACCGGCGACATCGGAACGCTGGACCAGGACGGCTTCCTGCGCATCACGGACCGCAAGAAAGAGCTTTTCAAGACCTCCGGCGGCAAGTACATCGCGCCGCAAGCCATCGAGCAGTTGATTAAGGGCTCGCGTTTCGTCAACCAGGTCGTCCTCGTCGGCGTCGGCCGCAAGTTCCCCGCCGCCCTGATCGTGCCCGACTGGGAACAGCTTCGCTCCTACGTCGAGCTGAAGGGCATCACGGACGCGCACACCCCCGCCGAGCTTTGCAAACACCCGCGCATCATCGACCTTTTCGAGCGGCAGGTCGCCGCCCAGACGCCGGAGCTGGCGCAATACGAGCGCGTCAAGCGCATCGCTCTGCTCGAAAATGAGTTCACCATCGAGGGCGGCGAGATGACGCCGACGCTCAAGGTCAAGCGCCGCGTCATTGACGAGAAATACCGCGACGTGATTAACCGCCTGTACGAAGACGAAGGAATTTAATCATTGATTCATTGACTCATTGACTCATTTAGCTGCCGGAGCCGTTTAGTCATTAATCGGGCAGTTCGATGAATCAATGAATACATGATGAAATGACTAAATGATTAAATGAATCAATCTCTTTACTCGATGGAAGCGAAAGCGCGTTCACTCATCATCAGGCGCGTCCGCCAGCAAGCGCGAGAGATTCGCTCGTTCGACATGCTGCCCGAAGAGGCAGGAGCAGAGCGCGGCCCGCTCCTCTTTGTGCCGGGGCAGGTCGCGGTCTTGCAGGTCGCGGGAGAGCGCCCCGCATACTTTGCTTTCGCCAGCGCGCCGGAAGATGCGGAGCTGGAATTTCTGGTCAAGCTCGGCGGCGGCGCGAGCGGTCGTATCTACGAGATGCAGGAGGGCGACCGCGTCGAGCTGGCAGATATTGTGGGTCACGGCTTTGCGCTGGACCGGCAGAGGGGCAAAGACCTGGTCTTCGTGGCGATGGGGACGGGCGTTGCGCCGCTGCGCTCAGCCCTGCGCCAGGTGCTCAAGCACCGCACGGAGTTCGGCCAGCTGGTCGTCCTCTACGGCGCGCGCACGCCCGCGCATTTCTGTTACAGCGACGAGACGGAGGGCTGGGAGGCGGCGGGCGTAGAGTTGCGACAGGTCGTCTCGCGCCCGGACGGCCACGATTGGTCCGGCCCGACCGGCTACGTGCAGTCGCTTCTGGACCACGTCCTGCCGAGCCTCTCCGCGCCGGTCGCGCTCGTCTGCGGCTCATCCGAAATGATCGGGCAGACGCGCGACCGCCTTCAGCAGATGGGCTTCGCGCCGGAAGCAATCTTAACCAACTACTAAACTATGGCGAAGGGAGAGCGGGAGGGAAAGTTACAGGACAAAGCCCGCGGCCGTGCTTGAGAGACGGGACTTAAAAGCCTTCCGTCTCTGCACCCGCACTTTCGCCTTTAGCCTTTTGCCCCTCGGCTCTCGCCCCTCGCCCTTATCTTGAGGAGAAGATAGAGCATGTTGCTCAAGGATAAGATCAAGAGCCGTTCCCTGCACCTGGCCTGCGCTCTGGCGCTGGGCTCTCTTCTGGCGGGCAGTTTAATCACGCGGGCCGCGGCCCAAAATTCGCCGGGCAAGACTCCGCTCACACATGAAGCGATGTGGCTGATGAAGCGTGTCGGAGCGCCCGTGCCGAGCCCCGACGGCAAGTGGGTCGTCTTCTCTCTGACCGACCCCGCCTACGACGAGAAGGAGCAGGTCTCAGACCTCTGGATCGTCCCGGCGGACGGCAGCGCGAAGGCGCGTCGCCTGACTTTCAGCAAGAGCGCGGAGAGCGGAGCGGCCTGGAGCCCGGACAGCCGCAGGCTGGCCTTCTCTGCCCGGCGCGAGGGCGACGAGGTAAGCCAGCTCTACGTGATAGATGTCGCGGCGGGCGGCGAGGCCGTGCGCGTGACCTCGCTCTCGACCGGCGCGCGAGCCCCGCAGTGGAGTCCTGACGGCCAGAGGTTGCTCTTCACGAGCACGGTCTATCCGGGCGCGGCCGACGACGAAGCCAACAAGAGAATCGCCGCCGAGCGCAAGGCACTGAAATACAGGGCGCGCGTCTACGACAAATTCCCCATCCGCAACTGGGACAAGTGGGTCGAAGACATGCAGACGCATCTTTTCGTCCAGGGTCTTGAGCCCAACGCGAAGGCGCGTGACCTCCTGGCCGGAACGAAGCTGGCGGCCGAGCGCGGCTTTGCCGGACGCGTCACCGATTCGGGAGAGGAGTTTGACGCCGTCTGGACGCCGGACGGGCGCGCCATCGTCTTCATCGCCACGACGGGCAGAAACACGGCCGCCTATGCTTCCTATCACACGAGCCTTTACCGGATTCCGGCCGACGGCGGCGAGCCCGTTCAACTGACGACCGACGAGAACAGCTACGCCAGGCCCGCCTTTCGCCCGGACGGAAAGGCTCTCTACGCGCTCTCGTCCGTCGAGAACAACGGGAAGATTTATAACCTCGACCGCCTGGCCATGTTCTCCTGGCCCAATCCGGGGCAGCCCGTAATTCTCACAGCCGGTTTTGATCGCTCGGTCGGCAGCTTCGCCCTGACGCCCGATAGCCGCTCGGTCTACCTGCTGGCCGAAGAGGCCGGACACGAAAAGCTCTTCACGCTTCCCGCGGGCGGCGGCGAAGTGCATCTTGCCATGGACATGATGCGCGGCGTTTACAGCGGCCTGCGGATACCCGAAAAAGCATCGCGCACGATCCTCATCGCCAACTGGGAGAGCGCCGCCAATCCGCCGGAAGTCTTTCGCCTGGACCTGGCCGAGAAGCTACAGAAACCTTTGACGGACTTCAACGCCGAGCGCGTCGCCGCCATTGACTGGCAGCCGCTCAGGGAGTTCTGGTTCACGAGCCGCGCGGGCAAGAGGATTCACAGCATGGTGGCCCTGCCGCCGAACTTCGACGAGCATAAAAAGTATCCTCTCTTTGTCCTGATGCACGGCGGGCCGCACAGCATGTGGCGCGATTCCTGGGGCCTGCGCTGGAACTATCACCTGATGGCGCGCCCGGGCTACGTCGTCCTCCTGACCAACTACACGGGCTCGACCGGCTTCGGCGAGAAGTTCGCGCAGGGCATCCAGGGCGACCCCTTCATCGGCCCGGCCAACGAGATTAACGAGGCCGCGGATGAAGCCATCCGTCTCTTCCCCTTCGTTGACGGCGCGCGACAGGCCGCCGCCGGGGCAAGCTACGGCGGGCATCTAGCCAACTGGATGCAGGCGACCACGACCCGCTACAAATGCCTGATTAGCCACGCCGGACTAATCAATCTCGAATCGCAGTGGGGAACGAGCGACAGCATCTATCACAGGGAGGTCGGGGCGGGCGGCCCCGTCTGGGAACAGGGGCAGGTCTGGCGCGAGCAGAACCCGATTCGCTTCGCCAAAAATTTCCGCACGCCGATCCTGCTCTCCGTCGGCGAAAACGATTTCCGCGTCCCGCTCAACCAGACGCTGGAAAACTGGAGCGTCCTGCAACGCCTGCGCATCCCGAGCCGCCTGCTAGTCTGGCCGGACGAGAACCACTGGATTCTCAAGGGCGAGAACAGCCGCTACTTCTACCAGGAAGTCCACGCCTGGCTCAAGAAGTACCTCGCGGATGCCGGTGCTCCCGTAGCTGCAAAGCAGGAATGAAGGGATGTAGTCATTGCTTCATTGATTCATCGGCACCTTTAGTCATTTAGCCCCTGAGCTGTTTGGTCGTTCACTCATTGCTTAAATGAATCAATGGGGACCTGAACAAATGTATCAATGGCTTTCCCCTGCTTGCTGAATGAATGCTCATTCAGTATCATAGGCGGGCCTCGCTCGACCCTCTTTTGGAAAGGTATTCTCTGATTATGTTTCGGATTGAAAAGGCGGCTGTGCTCGGTGCGGGCACGATGGGGGCACAGATTGCCGCGCACCTGGCGAACGCGCGCATCCCAGTGATTTTGCTGGACATCCCGGCGCGCGAGTTGACGGCGGAGGAAGCTGCCAAAGGGCTCACGCTCGAATCCGGGGAGGTGCGCAACCGGATAGCTCGCTCCGGGCTGGAAGCGGCGAAGAAGGCCAGGCCCGCGGCCTTCTTTACGCCCGAGCTGGCCGGGCTCGTGACGGTCGGAAACTTTGAAGACGATCTGGCCCGGTTGAAGGACTGCGACCTGATTATCGAGGCGGTCGTCGAGAATCTGGAGATCAAACGAAAGCTCTATGAGCGGGTCGAGCAGTTTCGGCGTCCCGGCTCGGTCGTGGCTTCCAACACGAGCGGCATCCCGATTCGCCAGTTGGCCGAAGGGCGCTCCGAAGATTTCCGCGCTCACTTCTTAGGCATACACTTCTTCAACCCGCCGCGCTACCTGCACCTGGTCGAGCTGATCGGGACGGAATGGACCAGGCCGGAAGTCTCCTGCTCGGTCTACGGTTTTCTGGACCAGCGGCTGGGCAAGGGCGTCGTCACGGCCAAAGACCGCCCGAACTTTATAGCCAATCGCATCGGGACGTTCGGCGCGCTCTACACCATCAGGACGATGCTCGAAGACGGCTATTCGATTGAAGAGGTGGACAAGATGACGGGGCAGGCGGTCGGGCGTCCGAAAACGGCTACCTTCCGCACGTTCGATCTGGTCGGCCTGGATGTCTTCGCGCACGTGGTCCAGAATCTCTACGATGCGCTGCCCGAAGACGAAGAGCGGGAAGTCTTCATCGCGCCGGAGTTTCTCAAGGGTATGACCGAGCGCGGGCTGCTGGGCAATAAGACGAGGGGCGGCTTCTACAGGAAGCAGAAGGGTGAGGGCGAGAAGCAGGAGATTTGGACGCTCGACCATGCGTCGCTCGAATATCGCCCGGCGCAGAAGGTGCGGCTTCCCGCGCTCGACTTGGCGAAGAACATAGAGACGACGCCCGAGCGTATCAAGGCGCTCGTCTGGGGCAAGGACCGCGTCGGGGCTTTCCTCTGGAAGACCATCTCGCGGACGCTGCGTTATGCCGCGGGCCGTATCCCTGAGATTGCCGACAACGTGGTCGAGATTGACCGCGCGATGAAGTGGGGCTTCAACTGGGAGCTGGGCGTCTTTGAGACCTGGGATGCCATCGGGGTCGAAAAATCTGTTACGCGCATGAGAGAAGAAGGGCAATCTGTTCCGCAGAACGTGCAGCGAATGCTCGAAGCGGGCGCGACCTCTTTTTACAAGACAGAGCAGGGCCAGCGCTCCTATTTCGATTTCGCCTCCGGGCAGTATCAGCCCGTCAATGAGCTGCCCGGCGTCGTCGTTCTCAAGTCCATCAAGGAGCGCGCGGGCGTGATTAAGAGAAACGCCGGGGCTTCTTTAATTGACCTCGGCGACGGGGTGGCGTGTCTCGAATTTCACTCCAAGATGAACGCCATCGGCGGCGACACGCTCCAGATGATTAAGTACGCGCTCGCCGAAGTCGAAAAGAATTTCGCGGGGCTGGTGGTCGGTAATCAGGGCGTCAATTTTTCGGTCGGCGCGAACCTGATGCTGCTCCTGCTGGAAGCGCAGGACGAGAACTGGGAAGAGATTGACCTGATCGTGCGGGCGTTCCAGAACGCGACGATGAGCCTGCGCTATTCGGCAAAGCCCGTCGTCGTCGCGCCCTTTCAAATGACGTTCGGGGGCGGCTGTGAGATGACGCTGCATGGCGACCGCGTGCGCGCTGCGGCCGAGACCTACATCGGGCTGGTCGAAGTCGGCGTCGGGCTGATTCCAGCCGGGGGCGGGACGAAAGAGCTGCTGCTGCGCGCGCTCGATTCGATTCCGGGCGGGATGAATGACGCCGACCCTTTCCCGTTCGTCAAACGCGCGTTTGAAACCATCGCGCTGGCGAAGGTCGCCACGTCCGCCGAAGAGGCGCGCTCGCTCGGGTTCCTCGGCGCGGACGACACCGTTTCGATGAACAGTGATCGCCTGATCGCGGACGCCAAGCAGGAGGTGCTCTCTCTGGCCGCCAGCGGCTACGTCGAGCCGCAGCAGCGCACTGACATCCTCGCGCTCGGACTCCCGGCCCTTGCAACCCTCAAGCTCGGCATACATCAAATGAAGCGCGGCGGCTTTATCTCGGACTACGACGCGCTGATCGGCGAAAAGCTGGCGCGCATTTTAACCGGCGGCGACCTGAATCATCCGACGCGCGTCTCGGAGCAGTACCTGCTGGACCTGGAGCGCGAGGCGTTTCTCTCCCTCTGCGGCGAGCGCAAGACGCAGGAGCGCATCGGACACATGCTCAAGAACGGTAAGCCACTGAGGAATTGATTCATTCGCTTATCTCCTTAATGCAGCGAGAGCCTGAGCTTTCAATGAATCAATGCTTCGATGAATCAATGGAGAAATTTTGAAATGCGAGATGCAGTAATCGTCTCGGCCGTCAGAACGGCGGTCGGGAAAGCGCCGAAGGGGACGCTCAAGGACACGCGGCCCGATGAGATGGGCGCGGCCGTCATCAGGGAAGCCCTCGCGCGGGTTGAGGGGTTGGACGCGGCCGAGGTTGAAGACGTGATTATGGGCTGCGCGATGCCGGAAGCCGAGCAGGGCATGAACGTCACGCGCGCGGCCGCGATTCGCGCGGGGCTGCCAGTGGAAACAAGCGCGATGACGATTAACCGCTTCTGCTCTTCGGGGCTGCAATCAATTGCCATCGCGGCCGACAAGATCAGGACGGGCGGCGCGGAGGTGATCGTCGCGGGCGGGCTTGAGACGATGTCCATGATTCCGATGGGCGGCCACGTCATTCGCCCGAACCCTTACCTGGTCGAGCACTACCCGGACTTTTATCTCAACATGGGACTGGCGACCGAGAACGTCGCGCGCAAGTACGAGGTCTCGCGCGAGGAGCAGGACGCCTTTGCGCTTCAATCGCACCGGCGCGCACAGCGTGCGCTGGACGAGGGTAAGTTTGAAGACGAGACCGTGCCGCTGGCCGTCACGTTTGAAGAGCTGGACGAGAAGGGCCGCAAGCGTCGGCGCGAAATGAGCTTTGAGAAGGACGAGGGCGTGCGGCGTGATTCGTCCATCGAGGGGCTGGCGAAATTGAAGCCCGCCTTTCACGTCAAGGGCACGATCACGGCGGGCAATGCTTCGCAGATGTCGGACGGCGCGGCCGCGGCCGTCGTCATGTCGGACGCGCGCGCAAAGGAGTTGGGCCTGCGCCCGATGGCGCGCTTCGTGGCCTACGCGACGGCCGGATGCCCGCCCGAAGAGATGGGCATCGGCCCCGTCTTCGCCATCCCGAAGGCGCTCAAGATGGCCGGGCTGACCCTCGACCAGATTGACCTCATCGAACTCAACGAAGCCTTTGCCGCACAATCACTTGCCGTCATCAGGCAACTCGGGCTCGACCCCGAAAAAGTGAACGTCAACGGCGGCGCAATCGCGCTCGGCCACCCCTTGGGCTGCACCGGCGCGAAGCTGACGGCGACCATTCTGCGCGAGCTGGAACGGCGCAACGGGCGCTACGGGATGGTCACGATGTGCGTCGGCGGCGGGATGGGCGCGGCCGGAATTTTTGAAAAACTTTGATAGTCAGCGGTGAGCAGTAAGCAGTGAGCAGTCAAGACTAAAAGAGTTTCTTTTAACTGCTCACCGCTCACCGTTCACCGCTCACCTGCGATTGAAAGGAGCAAAACATGTCTGCCGTTGTCGAAGATAAACAGCTTATTAAGGGCGGGAGTTTTTTGATCGAGGAGCGCACGCCCGCAGAGATTTTTACGCCGGAAGATTTCACGGAAGAGCATCGCATGATCGCCGAGACGACGCGCGAGTTCATTGACGGGGAGGTGCGCCCGCGCATCCCCGAACTGGAAAAGCACGACTGGGAGCTGGCGCGCGAGCTGGTCAAAAAATCCGCGGACCTCGGCCTGGTCGGCGCGGTCATCCCGGAAGAGTACGGCGGGCTCGGGCTGGACCAGACGAGCGGCGTCGTGATCGCGGAAATCTTCGGGCGCGCATCCTCTTTCGCCGTCACCTTCGGCGCGCAGACGGGCATCGGCACGCTCCCCATCGTCTACTTCGGCAGCGAAGAGACGAAGCAGCAGTACCTGCCGCGAATCGCCAGCGGCGAGATCATCCCTGCTTACGCGCTGACCGAAGCCGGGTCAGGCTCTGACGCGCTCGCGGCGAAAGCGACGGCGCGGCTCAGCGAAGACGGCACGCACTACATTCTGAACGGCGAGAAGATGTGGATCAGCAACGCAGGGTTCGCGGACCTCTACATCGTCTTCGCCAAGATTGACGGCGATAAGTTCAGCGGCTTCGTCGTCGAGGCGGGCGAAGGCGTCAAGACCGGCGCTGAAGAGCACAAGATGGGCATCAAGGGTTCGAGCACGCGCGCCCTGATTTTGCAGGATGTCAGAGTGCCTGTCGGAAACCTGCTCGGCGAAGTCGGCAAGGGCGCGAAGATCGCCTTCAACATCCTCAACATCGGGCGCTTCAAGCTGGGCGCGTCCTGCGTCGGCGGGATGAAGCTGATGATTCACGAAGCGGTGCGCTACGCCAACGAGCGCCAGCAGTTCGGCAGGCCCATCTCTTCCTTCGGCGCGATTAAGGCGAAGCTGGCCGAGATGGCGATTCGGACCTGGGTCGGCGAGGCGATGAGCTACCGGACCGTCGGCCTGATCGAATCGGCCATCGGCGAGACCAAGGACCCGAATGCCAAGCTGCGCTCGATTGAGGAATACGCGGTCGAGTGTTCCATCATCAAGGTCGCGCTCTCGGAATACTGCGATTTCGTGGCCGACGAGATGGTCCAGATTTACGGCGGCTACGGCTACTCGGCAGACTATCCGGCCGAGCGCGCCTACCGCGACTCGCGCATCAACCGCATCTTCGAGGGCACGAACGAGATTAACCGGATGCTGATTCCGGGGATGCTGATGAAGCGTGCGATGTCGGGCCAGTTGCCGCTCCTGCCCGCCGCGCAGGCGTTGATGGATGAAGTCCTCTCGCCGTCGCTCGGCAGCCTGGACGAAGACGAAGGCGTGCTCGCGGCCGAGATGAAGCTGGCGCAGAACGCGAAGAAGGTCGCGCTGATGGCGCTCGGCACGGCGGCGCAGAAATACATGATGGCGCTGGCCGAGCAGCAGGAGATTCTGATGGGCGTGGCCGACATCATCATTGACGCTTACGCGATGGAGTCCGCCATCCTGCGCGCGCAGAAGCTCGCCGTCGCGGAGGGCGCGGAACAGGCCGCGCGCTACGTTGATATGACGCGCGTCTTCTGCAACGATGCCGTCGAGCGCATCGAAGCCCATGCCAAGAATACGCTCGCAGGCATGAGCGAAGGCGACGAGCTGCGCACGCTGCTGGCCGCCCTGCGCCGCTTCACCAAGCTCACGCCGATGAACACCATTGCCGCGCGCCAGAGGATAGCGGACGTGCTGATTAAGTCGAACAAGTACAGTTACTAAACAGTGAGCAGTGAGCAGTGAGCAGTAAGCAGTTTTTGCTTCTACTGCTCACCGCTCATCGCCCGTAATCACTGCTCACTGCTTACTGCTTACTGCTTACTTTCTTCTCATGCGCATTATTCCCATCACGCTCCCCACACCCTTTTACGTCGGGCCGGTCAACGTCTATTTGATTGCTGAAGAGCCCGTGACGCTGATTGATACGGGGCCGAAGACGAAGGAGGCGGTCGAAGCCCTGTACGAAGGGTTGCGGCGGGCGCGCGTGCGTGTCGGCGACATCCGGCGCATCGTGCTGACGCACGCGCACGAGGATCACTGCGGGCTGGCGCGTAAGGTTCGAGACGAGGCGAAGGACGCCGAGGTGCTCGTGCACGGGTGGGAGACGGGGCACAGGGCGTCGCGCCTGGAGTATGAGGAACACAGGCAACTGCTGGTGCGCGCCGGTGTCCCGGAAGACGAGATAGAGGCGATGCGGCGGATGTATGACAGCCTGCGACAGTATGCAGACTCGCTCGCGGACGGCGAATATCGGGAGCTGCGCGATGAGATGGAGCTGGAGTTTGCGACGGGCAGCCTGCGCGTCGTGCACACGCCGGGACACACGCCCGGCTCCTGTTCGTTCCTCCGTGAAGCGGACCGAACGATCATCGCGGGCGACTGCGTGCTCAAGCGCATTACGCCGAATCCGATTCTCTCGCCCGACCCGGTTGACCCGTCCAGGCGCTTTCACTCGCTGGCGGAATACCTGGTCAGCCTGGCACGGCTACGCTCCTTCGCCCCGACGCTCGTTCACGGCGGGCACGGCGACCCCGTGACGGATTACGAAGAGCTGTTCAATCGTTACCTGCGCGCCATCGGCGAGCGGCAAGCGGAAGTCGTCCGGCTCGTGCCGAAAGCGGGCGCGACCGCCTGGGACATCTCGCGCGAGCTTTTCCCGGGGGCCGACGATGTTCATCGCTTCCTCGCCGTCTCCGAATCGGTCGCGCACCTGGACCTCGCACACTCGGAGGGCAAGCTCAAGGTCGAGCTTGGCGGCGCGCGCGAAGTCTACCGCAGGGATTAAACGGCGAAGGGCGAAAATTTTTGAAACTTCCCTTCGGGTCGGGCGTGTGAAGCCAAAAATCTCTCTGGAGGAGCAATTTTGATGAGAATAAGAGATCTGCTTCCGCTTTTCGCTTTCCTGTTACTGCTGCCGGGCGAGCGCGTCCGGGCGCAGCAGCCAGCTCCTGCTCCGCCGACGCCCCCGGCGACGACCGCGCCGCCAGCGCCGCCGGCCGAGCCGCAGACCTTCACTTTCTACTACGACGGCAGCAACTACCTGGGCATCCTGCCCGAAGACATCAACGATGCGAACATGGGCCGCTACTCGCTGAGCGAGCCGCGCGGCGTCGGCATCAGCCGCGTGACGCAGGGCAGCCCTGCCGAGCGGGCGGGCCTCAAAACAGGCGACGTTATTCTCCAGTACGACGGCGAGCCCGTGACGAGCGTGCGCAAGCTGTTCCGCTTAATCGGCGAATCAGCGCCCGAGCATACGGCGCGGCTGACGATCAGGCGGGGCGGCTCGGAGCAACAGGTCTCCGTCAAGCTCGGCGTGCGCGAGAATGCCGCGCGCACTCTCGAAGGACTGATGCCGCGCCAGCGCGAGCTGTTCAACCAGCCGCCGCGGCCTTACGTCCTGCCCCCGAGCGCGCCGCTCTTAAACTTGAGAAGCAGCCGCCGGATCGGCGTCACGACTACGGATTTGACCGCACAGCTAGCCGATTATTTCGGCGTCGCGGGCAGGCAGGGCCTGCTGATAACTTCCGTGCGCGAAGATAGCCCGGCGGCCAAGGCCGGATTGAGGGCCGGCGATATCGTGACGGAAGTGGACGGCCAGAAGGTCGGCGGCGCGGGCGATTTTGTGCGCGCTCTCAATCGCCAGGAGCAGGGCGACGTGACGCTGACCGTCATTCGTGACAAGTCTCAGCGCACACTCAGGGTAACGCCGGAGCGCAGGGCCGAGCAGGGCTTTGATTTCCCGGAGTTTCGCGCCGCGCCGCTCATCGGCGCGCTCACGCTCCCGCAAATTAACATGCAGATACCGGCCCTTCGTTTGGAAGGGCTCGGCCGGTCTACTCAGTTATTACCGGCGACAAACCTGAACTTGCTCTTGCTGCGGGGCCGCCTCCTGTCCATCCCGAACGTCAGAACTCTGAGCCCGCTGCCCTGCCTGCCATTTTAAGAAGCAGGGAGAGAGGCCGGAACGGGCGTCAATCAGCATCATAAAGAGAGGCGGGGGAATGCTCACTTCCCCCGCCTCTCTTTGTGATGCTGCCGCGATAGCTCTTAAGCTCTGACTTCGATAACTCCTACTTCTGCTGCGCGAGCCTCTTTTTGCCTTCGACCGCATCCCTGTACGCCTGGCTGGAGGTCTCGCCGATCTGGATGGCGGCGTCGAATTCCCTGAGCGCCTCATCACGCTGTTCCAGAAACTCCAGGATACGGCCCATCGCTTCGTGTGCGCGCGTCAGGAGGCCGCGGTCCGTCCCGGCAGTGGCGTTGCGGACGGCGTTGCGATAGTTGGCCAGCGCCCTGTTCAAACGCTCGCTCTGGACATCCTCATCGGTCGCCTCGCGGGCCGCGCGGCTGGCCGTCTCGCCGAGCGCGAAGAAGATGCGCGGCTCGCCCGGAAATTCCCTGAGCAGCGAGAGCAGCCGCGTCTCTGCCGCCGCATAGTTCTTGAGCCGCACCATGTCGTCAACTTCGAGCAGCTTTTTAACGAGCGCCGCATTCGGGAGCGCGTTGACGGCCGCCGCGTTCGCGCCCGCTTCGGCGGCGGCTGCGTCTGCCTGCGCCTGGCGGGCCTTGCGCGCGGCCAGGGCGCGACGCCGCGCCGGATCATTCTCTTCCAGGCGCGACAGCTCGCGCGCCGGGTCGAAGGACGCGATCATGTCTGCGAACAGATTGCTGACATCGAAGCCGGAGGATTCCACGCCGCGCAACTGCTCCGCGAAGTAAAAGTCGAGCACGGCCCCGTTCTCGTAGGCTTCCGCCAGTTCCGCAATCGCTTCGTCCGTGATGGCCGCGCGCGTCTCCTGCATCTCCCTGGCGATGGCCGCCCGCTCGGTCTCCTTCGCACTGTCGAGGCGCGCACGCGTCTCGCGGACGAGGGCGTCGAGCCGCGCCGTCTCTTTCAGGCGCGAATCGGCGGCCGCGACCAGCGAGCGCGCGACCGCCAGGAAAACGTCCGGCGAGACGCGCGCACCCGCAGCCACACGCTTGTCCAGCAACTGCTTGAGCTGTTCCCTGCGCTGCGCGATGTCGCGGTTAAAGCGCATGACGAGCGGGTCCAGGACGTATTGCAGGTAGGCCCTGCGCAGCTCGGGCGCGGCCATGTTCGCCCCGCGTCCGGCGCAGGAGTGCGTCGCCTCGCTGCAATAGGGCACGACGACGAAGTAATCATCGCCGATGACGCGGAAGTTGAACGCGCCGGGCGCGGCCAGCAGGTCCGGGACGATGACGAAGCGGCGCTCGTGCTCGCGCGTCGTGTAAACCATCTCCGGCTTCTCGTTCTTCTTGCGCCCGGCCGCAGGCGCTCTGACCGGCACACGCTCGGTCACAGTGGTCACGGGTCGCGTGTGTAGATAGGAGATGACGGAGCGTGTCATCTCGGCCGTCGAGCGGCGCAGGCCCTCGCCTTCCGCCTGGTACGAGCGCAGGTAAGCGGGCAGTCGTTCGTCAATCCCGGACTTGCGATAAAACTCGCGCAGGAGCGGCGCAAAATCGAGCACTTCGAGGAGGCCGCCCGGCAGGTCTTCCGCACGCGCAGGCACTGCGAAGTCGGGCGCAGGCCCGAGCGCGTATGCCAGCGAAACGTAGCGCGCAGCCTGTTCACCGGCCGTCGGCTTGCGTGCGCCCTCTGCTTTGAGCTTGTTGCGCTCGTAGAAAGTGACCAGACGCTGGCGCAGCTCCGGGTCCAGGCCCTGCTGGTCCTTTCTCACCTGCGAGCGAAAGAAGGACGGCTCTTCGCCTTCGGGCGTCGGGTCGAATCCGGCCGCGTCCAGCGCCGCCATCATCACTACCAGCCGGGGCTCCGGGCTGATGGTCACGCCGTACTCCGAGAGATCGAGTCCGGCCTGCCTGGGTTGCTGCGACGGCCCGCTCCGGGCAGCGCTCGCCGGAGGAGCCGGGGACGGAGACGGCCTGCCGCCCTGCTGCGCCTGTCCGAAGACGGCTGAAAACAGTAGTAAAGCGGCGATTGAATAAAAATTTCTCATAAAGCTCGACGGATTTCAGGAAGCAGAATAGATTTTAAGCGCAATTTCCGGCCCGCAAGCGTGTGCGCGCGCGCACGTCGAAGGATGAGGGATGAGCGGGAAATGGTTGCACCGGCGCTGATTAATGGATATACCGGCCGTTGATTAAGGCCCGCGCCCCGGCGTCCTTCAGAGCGTCTCTCCGCCTTCGTCCCGCAGCCTTTTATTCCGCCGCGCGCGCAGAAAACGTAATGTTAAGGGATAAGCGGCGAGCGAACAAACGATGGAGAGCGCCAGCCCGCCGATGGTGAAAGGCAGGAGGACATCCCAGCTGCCCTTGAAAAGCTCCGTCCACCACTGGCCCGTCAGCAGCTGCGGATGCTTCAACAGCTCCATGCTTTCGCGCGGCAGTCCGAGGGGCTTGCCCATCAGCAGCGCGCCCGTCGCGTAAGAGGCCAGGATGATCGGGACCAGCGTCAGAAACGGATTGTTGATGAACGTTCCGCTGTAGATGGCCAGCTTGTTGAAGCGGAAGGCGAAGGCGACGAGCGTCGCCATGATCGTGTGCAGCCCGAGAAAAGGCGAGAAGGCGATGAAGACGCCGATGGAAAAAGCGAGCGCCGTCCGCTCCGGCGGGTCGTCGATGGCGAGCAGGCGGCGAATGGCGGCGCGCAACATAAGTAATAAAGTGATGAGTAACGGGCGATGCCTGACGAGTAAAGTTTCCGCTCATCGCCCATTACTCATCACGCATCACTTATTTGTAGCTGCTGAGCGCGTCCGATTCGCTGTCGTAGGTATCGAAGACGGTCAGGAGCTTGGTGATCCCGAGCAGGTCCTGGAGCTTCTGCGTCAGGTTGAGCAGCTTGAGCTGCCCGCCCTCTTTATTGATCGCCGTGTAGCTCGAAACCAGCTCGCCGATGCCGCTCGAATCAATATATCCGACGCCACCCAGGTTCAAGAGGATTTTCTTCTTTCCTTCTTCAAGCAGTCGCCGGATGGTCGTGCGCAGTGCGACCGAGCCTTCGCCGATGGTCACTTTGCCGTCCATGTCGAGGACTGTGATGTCTCCGGCCTGCCGCTCTTTGATACTAAGTTCAGCCATTACAGAAGTCTCCTTGATGCGAGTATGCGATTTGCCATCTGAGATTTGCGATTGTAAAGCGTGCGGGTTCAATCGCCAAACAGGAATGGTTAGAGCCGCTTGGTCATCCGCACGACCGTCCCGCCCTCGGCGTGGCGCGACCACTCGACCTCATCCATGAAGGTCCGCATAAACAGAATGCCGCGACCCGATGTTTTCAAAATGTTCCGCTGGTCGGTCGGGTCAGGCACGCCCGCCGGGTCAAAGCCCTCGCCCCGGTCGCGGACCCTGATTTCCAGGGCCGACGCCGAGCACTTGAAACTGATCTCGACGGGCTTGGCCGCGTCCTGTTGATTCCCATGCAGCACGGCATTAGTGACGGCCTCGCGGACAGCCATGTCAACTCCGAAAGCCGCCTCTTCACCCAGACCCGAGCGGCTGACGGCCTCTGCGACGACGGCCGCAGCCTCGTCTATGGCCTCTATGCGGCTCGGCAATACGAGTTCAGTCGTCTCCTCGGTCACTGAAGGCGCGGCCTTTCCAAAAGCCGTCGGGGCACGGCTGCTGATGGGTGATTCGAAAATCGAACCGGAAGATGGAGGGTGTAACACGCCCGTCGCCCGCCTGTCAAGAAGCAGCCAGGCGGGCTTCAGGGGCCGGGGGCCGGGGGCCGGTAAAAAGCGAAACTGCCTTTACGCACACGGAGCCGAACCCTGTGCTGACAGACAACCAGTCCCCGTCCCCGGCCCCTGACCCGCCGCTCCCTGGCAGCCCGGCCCTCGCAACTTTGGTATGATTGCCGTCATGAGAATTGAGCCTGCGCGAAGGATACGGGGGCGATTGCGTTTGCCCGGCGACAAGTCCATCTCACACCGCGCCGCGATCATCTCGGCGCTGGCCGACGGGCGCTCCCGGATTGAAAACTTTTCCACCAGCCGGGACTGCGCCGCGACCCTTGAGTGCCTGCGCCTGCTCGGCGTCAGCATAGAGCAGGAGGGCGCGAGCGTCCGCGTCGAAGGCGTCGGCCTGCGGGGCTTGCGGGCGAACGCCGTCCTGCTCGATTGCGGCAACAGCGGCTCGACCATGCGGATGCTGGCCGGAGTGCTGGCCGGGCAACGGTTCACTTCGAGCCTGACGGGCGACGACTCGCTCTGTTCGCGCCCGATGCGGAGAATCATCGAACCGCTGGTGCTGATGGGCGCGCGCATCGCCTCGACAAACGGGTGCGCGCCGCTCTCGATTAGCGGCGGCAAACCGCTCGCGGGGATTACATACGAGATGCCGGTCGCCAGCGCGCAAGTCAAATCGTGTCTCCTGCTGGCGGGCCTCAACGCCTCCGGGCAAACCCTCGTCAGAGAGATGCACGGCCTGACCAGGGACCACACGGAGCGGATGATGCGATGGTTCGGCATCGACCTGGAGACAGAGAGCGGGCAGCGCGGCGATGGCGCGGACATCAAAAGCGCTGTCGTCCGGGGCGGCGTGCATTTTGCGGCGCGCGACGTTTCAGTTCCGGGCGACATCTCTTCGGCAACGTTCTTCATCGCGGCGGCCGCTTTGCTGCCCGGCTCCGAATTGGTCCTTGAAGATGTCGGCTGTAACCCGACCCGCTCGGCCATCCTGCCCGTCATGACCACACTCGGCGCTCGACTCCGCGTGGACGGGCTGCGCGAAGAATGCAACGAGCCGCTGGCCTCCATTCACGTGAGCGGGGCCACGGGACCGGCGGCGCGTGCGCAAGGCGGACCGCTCGTGCTCGGCGGCTCGATCATCCCGCAACTGATTGACGAACTGCCCGCGCTGGCCGTCGTCGGAACACAGGTCACGGACGGCCTGATAATCCGCGATGCGAAGGAGTTGCGCGTCAAGGAATCGGACCGCATCCGCACGACGGTCGAAAACCTGCGGGCGATGGGCGCGGAGGTTGAAGAGTACGAAGACGGGCTCTTCATCGCGGGGAGAACGCGGCTGCGCGGGGCTCGGCTCAACGCGCACGGCGATCATCGCATCGCGATGGCTTTTACCGTTGCCGCGCTCGCGGCCGAGGGCGACTCTGAGCTGGAGGGCGCGGAATCGGTCGGCGTCTCGTTTCCAGGCTTCTTCGAGCTGCTCGAATCGGTGATTGAGCGATGAACGAACCGGCGCGGCGCATCGTCATCACAGGCTTTATGGGCGCGGGCAAGAGCACGGTCGCGGCCGCGCTGGCCGAGCGGCTCGGCTGTGCGATGCTCGACCTCGACCGCCTCGTCGAAGAGCGTGAAGGACGTAGCGCCGAGCAGCTTATTGACGAAGACGGCGAGGGGCGCTTTCGCCGGGCTGAAACGAGCGCGCTGCGCCATGCCCTGAACGCGAGCACTGCGCGCATCATCGCTCTCGGCGGCGGGGCCTGGACCATCGAGGGTAATCGTTTGCTCATCGAGCAGCACGACGCTTTCACCGTCTGGCTCGACGCGCCTTTCGAGTTATGCTGGGAGCGCATCGCGGGCGGCGAAAATCAACGCCCCCTCGGCAGAGAGCGAGCGAGCGCACGGGAGCTTTATGAGCGTCGGCGCGCCCATTATGATCGTGCTATTCTTCATCTGAAAGTTGATAAAAACAGCAGCCCGGCGGCCCTGGCGGCCGAGATTACCGCCGCCTTGCCGCAACAGTCCGGCGAAAAACGTTGAGCGGAAAATTCGGTAGTGTCCTAATTTCAGATTAGAGACTCGTGTTTGTGGCACGAAAAAGATTTGCATTCCTGAAACAAGGCGAGTAAACTGCCCACATCTGCTCTTTGAGACATTAACGCTCTGGCGTTGAAGGCAAGGTCATAGGCGAAAGCCTCTCACTGCAGCCTGATTCGGCAGAGTCCCTATTCACCAGAGGGGTCGCGGTTGCTACCCCCTACCTCTTAGTGAAGGAGTCTAAGAATGTCGAAGCATGTTTCACCTTATGGTGAAAAGACCTTTGAGATGACAGTTGCCAATACGGCTTTTCTCATAGACCGTATGGGCGAAGATTGTCACCCACTGCAATTCCTACGCGAGCTTACCCAAAATTCAATAGAGTCTATTCTGCGAACGGATGAGAAGAAAGGCGAAATCATCTGGGACGTGGACTGGAAGCTTCTCAGCGAAACCGGATACTACAAACTCAGCATTACGGATACTGGTGATGGCATGACCGGAGAACAGATGGTCAAGTACATTAACCAGTTGTCGTCGTCTGCTTCCGAACAATCTTTTATTGGCAACTATGGAGTCGGCGCGAAGATTTCTGCAGCGACAAGAAATCATGCGGGACTTATCTATCTATCATGGCGCGACGGCATAGGCACAATGATTCACTTGTGGCGCGACCCCGAAACTGAACAATACGGGCTTAGGCAGTTTCAGGTAGGCGACCGTTCAGTCCATCGTGTGGAAGTTGAGGATGACGCTAAACCGGAAATCATCAAAGGTCACGGAACAAGGGTCGTACTGCTTGGAATGTCTAATGAGGCCGACACAATGGTTGCGCCTCCAAGTTCCCCATCCCCTTCACGCTGGGTAGCAAAGTACCTTAACGGTAGGTACTTCAGATTCCCCGAGGGCATCACCGTAAAAGCGCGCGAGGGCTGGACTTTGCCCCGTACAAACAAAGACAGCAACATACTGCGCACAGTTTTTGGTCAAGAAGACTACCTTAAAAAACACTCGGTCGCATCAGGCACGCTGCCGTTAAGTGGCGCTGTTGCTCATTGGTGGATTCTCAAGGACGATAAATCTATCGGCCAGCTCTCCGGGTCGTTTGAATCTGCAGGCCACACTGCCGCTTTGTACAGAGATGAGTTGTACGAACTGCAGACGGGCCGTTCCGGTACGGCCCGCCTGCAGAATTTCGGCGTCATCCTTGGACACAGGAGAGTGGTTATCTATGTTGAGCCACTAGCAGATGAATCCATAAGGATTACGACCAACACGGCGAGAACGCACCTTATGGTTAATAATGAGTTTCTGCCGTGGGCTGAATGGGCTGCAGAATTTCGGGAAAAGATGCCGAAGGAGATTTCAGAACTCGTTAAGGAGTCTGCTGCAGGTTCTTCTGCAGAAGACCACGCCAAGTCCATTCGTGAGCGCCTGCAGCAAATAATTGACCTCTATAAATTGAGCCGCTACAGACCGTCACCCAACGGTTCTTTGATGATAGACATGGATGCTCTAGCTCGCGGTGGGCGGCTGGGGTCAAGTGATGATTATGCGCCGAGGACGGGTGGCGGAACATCTGGGACTAAAGGCGGTGCTGCAGGCGGCGCTTATTCGGCTTATTTGAAAAAGGACGGCGTGCGCGGTGAAGAGGTTAAGAACAACATCTGGCCTCAAGTTTTCTGGGTAAGTGTTAAGGACGGCACGCGAGAGCCTCCGACGCTTGATGACAGGGCCGCGCAGTTTTTGCTAAACCAGAATACCCTAATCATTAACGGCGATTTCCGTGTCTTCACGGATATGATTGATAAGTTCAATCGTGATTTTGGCGGCGCTGCAGTTAATGAAATCGTGACGAAAGCGGTACGCAACTGGTTTCAGCAAGCATTAGAAGAAACTGTGATAGGTATTCGGGCGCTGCAGAAGTCGAAGGAGTGGACGGATGACGATATTAAAAAGGCTACGTCAGAAGAAGCGTTAACGGCTGTAGTGATGCAGAGGTATCACGTCTATACCTCCGTTAGGCGCGAACTCGGCTCTAAACTCGGCAAGATGCAGGTGGCCTCATAGCCTTCTGCAGCATTGAAAGAACTAGAAACTATTAAGTGGAGGGCGTCCCTCGTCTGGTGACGTTAAAGGGCTCTACATCCTAAGGGGGCGCGTTCGTGGCGCGTCGAGTTCGATTCTCCCGCCCTCCGCACAAAAACTATCATTGTCTGATGGCCTGTTTCAAGGTCTGGCGTATCCATTCGGAGAGGGTCAACCCTTCTTTCTTTGCAGCCTTCTCAAAAGTCGCACGCTCATCATCCTGAAATCTAATCGGCGTCGGCTTGCCAAGAGCCTTGCCTTTCGGCAGTTTCGGCCTTCCTACTTTTCTAGGCTTATTTTCCGGCATTGTTTCTAATTTCATCAATTATTGCCGCTCTGACTGCCGTTTGCGCGGAATCCACAGGCGGAAGCTCTAGCACGGCAACATACCGCTTGCCTTTATCCGTTTCGTGTGACCACGCATAAGCGCGAGACGCTTTAGGATGCCCGCGCAAGTTAAAGACTTCAACTTCGCCTTGCCATATCGTGCGACCTTGAAACGTCTCTGTAATCGGGACGGTTTCAAAATGGTCGGCTTCGCACCCGTGAAGCTGGCGAATGGCCTTCTGTAGTTCGGCTATGTAACTCATGCTGTCATTTCCACAATATCGCCAACCGTCCAGATGCTACGCTCGACATTCGCGGCCTGTGCTGGCGTGCATCGGAGTGACTTATGCACCTTGACAAAATTGTAGTACAAAAAATGCAGAGCGACGGCGGCCTCAAAGTTTTCCAGCTTCTTTGAGAATGCTAGAGTCAAACGTGCTAGTCTCTTCATGTGATGGCGGGTCGTAAGGTTCAACCGCTCAACATAAGAAGTAGAGATAAGAGCCTCTTCGGGATTGCCAGTGATAACGCTCTTGCTGATATTGACTAGCCGGGTCGGGCTATACCTACGCTCAGGAGAACGAGACTCGTCTTTTTCGTAGGCTTTTACAATCTGTCCATAATCAACGTCCGCTCCAAAACCCTGCTCAACCGCTTCAACGTAGGCCGCAAGCGCATCACTGGAAAGCTGAACGCGATTCTTGAGACGTGATGCGAGGTCATTAATGAAAGCATTCGCTGTGAGTGAATCGCGCTTGCCAACCTTGAAAGAGGGGACGAGTTTTGTGTCTGAATCTATCGCACAGAACGTCCAAGCGTCTCCGACTTGTCGCGGGTCGTCGCTCGGTTTGATGCTGCGCTTCTTCTTCTGAATGAAGCCCCAGATTTCGTCAATCTGGATATTCTCACATTCAAGGTCGCGCATCTTAGCGTCCATAATCTCAGCACAGCCCTTGCCAACTCGCACGCCTAGACGCATGATTGTGTCGCGGTGAATATCGGTCATGCGCTCAATCTGGCGAATCGCCATGCCCTCAGCTAAAGCGGCGATAACTGCAATCTGTTTGTCCTTCTTGAGTATGTTCGGCATGTGCGACTCCCTTACCTAAGCTGGAATTATTGTATTACGAAAACTAGAAACGGTCAAGAATTATTTTCGTAATACGAAAAATACAGTCAGGGACTTCTTGCTCTAGCACTTTAATCATCGCACATAAGAATAAGATGAGGATGAAGATTTGGAAAAGGTGGTACTTAACCGTGGAGTAGAAGTCGCTACGCTTTTTCTGAACCATAAGACACTCCTATTGCTAGGAGTTCGACACTTGAAGTCGGTTTTCGTCTTTATGGCTCTTGCTGCCTGTGACCGTGCCCGCTTTGGGTTCGTCGTGGCTCTTGGCGCTTAGACATTCACACTGATGACACCATCGAACTCGTGATAACTAAATTGTGAGGGCATTATACTCCAGTCGCTCTCTAATTCAAATTAGGACACTACCGAAAATTCATGCCGCCCGGCGGGCCGCAATTAAGAACAATCGGGGAAAGAACAATGGCAAAACAGAACGAAGATGCGAAAGCGTTGAAGGTGGCCAGGCAGCTCAGGAACGCGGACAACTGGAAACACCTGGCGAGGTGGCACGGCGAAGGCTACTACGAGCTGCGGACCGAAGACACGCGCGAGGTCCCCGTGCGGCTCTTCCTGACGCCCTCTCTGCTCAACGACGCGGAGGATATTCTATACCGCCAGATCGTCAACGCGACGCGCTTTCCGGGCGTCAGGATGGTCGTCATCACTCCCGACACGCACTACGGCTACGGCGTGCCGGTCGGCTGCGTGATTCTGACCGATGGCAGCGAGGG
>DASVWH010000014.1:0-11330 GCA_036389715.1 Pyrinomonadaceae bacterium
CCGCCCGAACTGGCGCGCTTGATGACGTAACGGGCCATGACTCTGGCTTATAACACGTCGTCCGGCCGGATGAAAATAAGAACCGCCCGCGGGTCACGACGGGCCGCGGGCGGTCTTCACATTTTAAGGGAGTTGTCTTACCTGGCCGAGACGAGAAAGACATCCCAGGCCCAGCGCCCGACCCGCGCTTCCCTCAGGTCGTCTACTTTGGCGCGATACCTGAAAAGATTTCCGTACCTGTCCGTCCGTTTTGATTCTCTGAAATCCAGGGACAGCACGTCAATCTTAAGCTCCGGCAGCGTGCGCAATTCCTCCGGCTCTGAAATACCGTTGTGGTTTTTGTCCTGCCAGAGAAGGAGCTTCGGGAAAAGCGTGTCCCTGCCGTCTATGATCCGGTCGCCGTTGCCCCCGTTTTCCAGCTTATCGTATTCGGCCAGGGCGATAAATCCGTTGGGGGCGGCGGAGGACGGCTGCGGAGTGAAGTCGCCGAACAATTCCGCGCCGCTGTCAATGCGGCCGTTACCGTTGCGGTCCAGCGCGAGCCACGCATCGTCGGACCCGGCCGTAGTCCACGCGAGTCTTTGCTTAATCCCGCCACCCTTGATGTCGAAATCCACGCCATCCGCCAGGCCGCTTAAACTGAGCCCGTTGCCCACTACGTCTATTAAGATGGGCGAGACTCTGCGCACGCAGGAGCAGTTGCGGAAGATTTCATCCTCGAAGCAGAGTTCCGGGTCACACGGGTTCGGCGTCGGCTCGACGTTACAAGAGGCGGGGTCGGAATCCTCCGCATACTCGATTTCGTCCGGTTCCCCTGAGACGAACTCCTGGCCCAGGGCCGCGCCCGTTTTTCCCAAAAGGCCCGGCGCGAGAAAAATCAGGAGCGCGCAGGTGATTAAGACGGCGCGCCGCAGCGCGGACGCCCGTGTATTCTCGTCCGGGTCTATGATTGAAAGCATGAACATTGTCTTCACCTATCGTGTGTCTTTAACCTGGGAGGAGGCCAGTGCCTCCTGCTTCGCCTCTTTTAGAAGCAGCGCGCCCGTTTCCGGGGAAAAGATTTCAGCGTGCGTCCGCGCCGGAAAGATTCGCTTGATGTCGGACGCATAACGGCTGCCGTCCCCGGCCGTTCTGTGTTCGACCACTCTGTACGTCCCGGCTTCCTTCCTGAAGGAGAGCGCGACGGGCATGGCCAGACCTTCGCCTTCCTTCAACCGGCCGTCCCTCAAAGAGTATTCCTGACAGACCGCGTAGAGATATTCATTGACCTGGTCGCCGCGCTCCTCTATGTCCAGGACCTTGAAGGCGCAAAAGACGTTGCCGCCGAAACTCGCATGGGCGATCTTCCTGACCAGGTATTCGCCGCTGATGGCCTTGAGCCTGGCGGCCAGAATTTTCTGCTCGGCCGTCAACTGATAGTAGTTGCCTCCGCAGCCGACCAGCAGGGCCAGGAGGGCTAAGAGGGCTAAAATTTTCCGGCCGATTATCCTCAAGAGCCTGGACCGAGCCTCACCTTATTCTGTCCCCGTAGAAATTAGCTCCCGGCTCGTCAACGAGCCTGAGCTGGGTCATCGGCTTATTCAAGCGGTTGTTACTGTGATAACTGACGTAGACGTTTCCGTCCGTATCTTTACCCGTGATTATCACCCAGTGGTCGATTCGGCCGTCCGGCTGGTGTGGCCCGTTCAAGGTGTCCCAGTCGCAGGCGATGATGTCGCCCGGTTGCAGGTCCGTATAGTACGGAACGCCGTCGACCCGCCCGGCGTTGAGGATAAAGACATTAAAATTGTAGGCCCCGCCCCAGCTATAACTGGCGACCGGCTGGCCGAAAGACGAGATGCAGGAGTAGTACCAGTTATTCGGGTCGGCGCGGCCGAAGCCGGCCCCGAACCCGACCATTTGCCAGCCCCCCGTGTACATACATTGAGAGACGAAATTAGTGCAGTCGTTACTGAAGGTATAATATGCCGGGTTGGGCGAGAGAGCGTGAGCCGTGGCGTAATCAACTGCCGCAGTCCGGTTGAATCCGATCGGCCAGGCCGCGGGGGCCAAAGATGCCTTGACTAAAAATGCGCCCGAATTGGCCGCCAGCGATGCTTGCATCTTGCCCGGCCTGTAGCCGGGAGGCGCATCCTTCAAGGGAATCATTTGCAGCTGAGCCGGGGAAAGCTTTTCCGCAGTGTTGATGGCGGAAGGCTTGGGCTGAAAGATCGTATCCTTAACCAGAGACCATTCGTTCCCTTCATAAACGAAGTCGAAGAGGTGTGTATCAACATAGGCGTAAAACGGCGGGCCGCCGGGCACGTCCAATTTAAGCTCGGTGGTTTCGGTGATTTTCAGAGTTACTTTATTCCCACGCTTGCTTGCCGCCTTAACCTCTAACCTGGTCTTGAAATCTTTATAGTCCTGGCGGGTCTCCTTCAGTTTGCTGCCCGTATAAACCTGGAACTTGAATCTATCCATCATCGCCACCCTGTACAGGCGGGCCAATTTTTTATTCTTCAAGCTCCCATCCAGGTCTCCGCTGACGAGAATCTGAAGCTGGGTTGTGACGGCCTCGTCGGCAATGGCCAGCAGTTGCGACTCAAGCTGCTTCGAGACGTAAGCATCGTCGGGTGGCTTCGCGGCCCTCTGCCCGAAGGCCGGGTTAGACGTTAACATAAGGACCAGGAGAGGTAAGATGGCTTTGCCATTTTTGAGTTTCATAAGTGGCCTCACGACAATTCGAGGACCGAGCACGACCAGAGCAGCGAAAGAGAAGGATGGGATCAAGCAAAAGCGGGGGTCGGGAGTTCGGAGGAATGAGGCTTTTGCCTGACAACACTTTACGGCGCGCACCTAACCTACTCCTGCCGCGCCGCACCGTCAAGGAGAATATCTGCGGCTCCGAATAATGATTCGGCGACGGGGCCTGGCGCGCGTTGCATTCACATTCGATGAACGTTAGGATGTTGACCGCAAGTGAAACTGTCCGACTTTTAGAATAAGAGCGAGGTATCGAGATGAAATTCCCGGGCGGGCTGAATATTCAGCAGATGATGAAGCAGGCGCAGCAGATGCAGGAGAAGATGGCCAAGGAGATGGAGGAGCTGCGCGTGGACGCTTCGTCGGGCGGCGGCGTCGTGACCGTCGCGATGAAGGGCAATCACGAGATCATGGAGCTGAAGATTGACCCGGAGACCATCAAGGACGGCGATGTCGAGATGCTTCAGGACATGATCGTCGCCGCCATCAACGAGGCCAACCGCAAGGTTGACGAAGCGATGAAGGGCAAGCTCGGCGGCATGCTCCCGCCCGGCCTCGGAGGACTCTTTTAGAGTGATAACTAACGCGTGACGAATGACGAGAGAGTCGCTGTCGTTCCGTCATCCGCTGCGCGTCACCCCTGACCGTCATGATCGAATACGCAGAGCCTGTCACCAAGCTGATAGACGAGTTCAAGCGCCTGCCGGGCGTCGGGCACAAGTCCGCGCAGCGGCTGGCCTTTCACGTCCTGCGGATGACGGAGCCGGATGTCGAGCGCTTCGTCGAGGCGCTGCGCGAGGTCAAGCGGCGGATCATCTTCTGCTCGGTCTGTAATAACCTGACGGACGTGGACCCCTGCCGCTTCTGCGCCAGCCCTGGGCGCGACCGCTCCATGATCTGCATCGTCGAAGAGCCCTACAACCTGGTCGCCGTCGAGAAGACGCGCAGCTACAAGGGGCTCTATCACGTGCTGCACGGCAGCCTCTCGCCGATTCGCGGCATCGGGCCCGACGACCTGCACCTGGCGAACCTCCTGACGCGCCTGCGTCCAGAGAATAACGACGGTGTAGAGGTCCGCGAAGTCATCCTCGCGACCAACCCGAACACGGAAGGCGAAGCGACCGCCAACTACATCAGCCGTCTTCTCAAACCCCTCGGCGTGCGCGTCACCCGCATCGCGATGGGAATGCCCGTCGGCAGCGACCTCGAATACGTTGACGAAGTGACGATGGACAAGGCGCTGGCCAACCGTCACGAGATGTAAAAGCTCAGTCAATAGTAAATGGTCAATGGTCAATAGAAGCGAGCAGTTTCTATTGACCATTGACTATTTACTATTGACTATTGACTAAACTCAGAAGCGGACGTGTTCTTCGGCCACTCCCTGCGTGCAGTCGGCGCACTGCTCGGCGGCGTCATACATCTTAGAGTCGAACTCGACCAGCGATTTGATCGGCACGTCGCCGATGGCGGGCGGCGCGGAAGCGAAGCGCACGATAGCGCCGCATCCGATGATCGTCGCGCCGAGGTCGCGGACCAGCTCGACGGTCTCGTCAATGGCGCTGCCGCTGCGGATAATATCGTCAACGATGATGCAGGGATTGACCTCGCCCTGGTTGACGTACTGGCGAAACATCCGCTTGCCATCCTCCTTCTCGGCCCAGTAAATCTGCTCGGCGCTGAGCGCGTCGCGCACGCCGAAGGCGACCGGGATGCCGCCGGAACTCGGCGAGATGATCGCCACTTTGGGCAACTGGCTGGAGATGTCTCTGTCGAGACGAAACATGCGGCTCAGGGCGACGGCCAGCACGCGCGCCGTGTCGTAATAACGAAAGGCCAGCGGCATCTGGAAATAATGCGGCGTGTGTTTGCCCGACGGGTACACGAAATGGCCTTCACGATAAGCGCCCGTGCGGCTCAGAATCTGCATCACGGCTTCGGGCGAAGGAATCAGATTTACCATTCTCTAAGCTCCCTGCTGCGGAAAAAGTAATAAGTGATGAGTGATGACTGAAGAGTAATGAGTGATGAGTGATGAGTAATGAGTAGAAGCGGGGCTTGTCACTCATCACTCATTACTCATTACTCATCACTCATCACTGTTTATTCACTACTCATTACTTTGCTTTGACTCATGACTACGTTTTATCGCGGACAGCATACATCATCCGCGCGGCTTCGCTCCATCGTCAAGGGCGCGGCTGATGAGCCTGCGCTGGTCGGACGAGAGTTCGGGCGGGAGCTGGTCGGGCGCGAACCATTCGATGGTTTTGATCTCCATGCTGCGCCTGCCTGTTGCGCCCTGCGGGCGGCAGCGGAAAAGAATCTCCACCTGGCTCGGCTTCCTGATGGCCCTGACGGAGAGCAGCTCGACGCTCGCCAGCTCCAGCCCGATCTCTTCGCGCAGCTCGCGCCGGATGGCCTCTTCCGGCTGTTCGCCCTTCTCGATGAAGCCGCCGGGCAGACCCCAGCCCGAGCCAGGGCGGAAGACGTGATTGAGCAGCAGCACGCGCCCCGCCTCGTCCAGGACGACGGCCCCGGCCGTGACCGTAAAACGCGGCTCGACCAGGCGCACACTCCAGCGACGCAAACTCTTCGGCGCGTGCCGCCACAGAGCACCGAGCACCTTTTTCAACATGCCCCGTCAATATAAAGGTAAAAGCGAAAAGGCGAAAGGCCGGAGGCATGTCTGCGCGACAAATCAAGGGCCGCCCGCGTAGGATAAGGTCGGCAAGTGCCCCGGCTTTTCATCTCCCGGCGAAGGACCGGCGACGTGCGACCATTTTGAGGTATCATCGGCGTCTCTCCGGCTCTCGAACTCTGGGACGAAGCCCGCGGCTTCAGGTGAAGCACGCGGGAGAATGAGAATGCCTTGACGCTGCGAATACATTTTCTCCGACACGGGCAGACCCCTTCGAGCCGGGACAACTCGTTTTGCGGCTCCGGGCTGGACCCGGAGCTGACGCCCGAGGGGGCGGAGATGGCGCGCGCCTTCGCCGACGCCTATGACACCACCGCGTGGAGCGCAGTCTATTCGAGCCCGCTCAGACGAACGGCCGCAACCGCTCGCCCGCTCGCCGAACGCCTCGGCCTGGAGCTAAACCTGCGCGACGGTCTGAAGGAGATAGCTTACGGCAGTTGGGAAGGACGGACGGCCGCCGCGGTGAGCCTTGATTATCATGACGAGTACCTGCGCTGGCTGGCCGACCCGGCCTGGTATCCGCCGACCGGCGGAGAGACGGCAATCGCGGTCGCACGGCGCGCCCTGGCCGTCGTAGAGGAGATCAGGGAGCGGTTTGCGACGGGCGAAGTCCTGGTCGTCTCGCACAAGGCGACGATCAGAATCATGCTGTGCAGCCTGCTGGGGATTGACGTGGGCCGCTTTCGTTATCGCCTGGCGTGCCCGGTCGGCTCCGTCAGCGCGGTCGAATTCGGCGCAGAAGGGCCGCTGCTGCAAACCCTGGCCGACCGCAGCCATCTGGACGAACGCCTGCGCTCGCTGCCGGGCACTTAAAAACCGGGCTCGAAACCGTTCATCGCGGCGCGGACGACCGCCGGGATTCACCCGGTTCATCACTTTTAGCTTTTCCCTTTTCACTTTTCCCTCTATTATTAGGCTCGTTTCCGAGTTCTCTTCCGCCGCACGAAGCGAGTTCCGGCAAAAAGGATAAAGCGAGAGCTATGTCAGCCAACGTGACCGGCAGGCCAACCAGAATCGTCGCCCTGGCCGCGCAGGATGTCGCCCCTCAAATAGAAGAGCAACAGGAGCAGCCGCTGCTGCCCGGCGCGCCGCGCAAGATCGTCAACGCGCAGACCGTCTGCAACGTCAAGAACGAGAAGGGCAAGCTCTGCAACGGCCATCTGAAGCAGACGCATACGGGCGGCGAAGCGGCCGAAGCTCACCTGCGCGGAGACGACGTGCTCTTCAAGTGCCAGTCCTGCGGCACGCTCTACATGGGCCCGCCGCTCGGCCACGTCCGCGACCCGGCCAAACAACAGCGCTTCGTCGAAAGAGAGCTGACGGCGCTGCTCCAGGCGGCGGGCGGCACGCTGCCCGTCATCCGCAAGAACGAGAAGGGCGTTTTCGTGCTCGAAGAAGCACCCGCACATGCGCCCGCCCCGGCGGCCAAGGCTGCGGCTCAAGCCGGAGCGGCTCCCGCGGCCAAAGCAGCGACGCCCGGCAACGAAACCGCCGAAGAGAAGAAGGCACGACTTGACGCCGAAGCAGAGGCGCTCAAGGCGCTCAACGCCCAGCTCGGACCGATTCCGGGAGCGGCAGGCCCCGCGCCCGGCGAGACCCCCGCCGAGAAGATCGCGCGCCTCCAGGCGGTCGCCGCCGAAGCCAAGCGGCGCAAGGAGATGGTCAGCAGCGGCGCGTTCAAGCTCGCAGCTGCGGGCGCAGCCTCCGCCCCGCGAACCAGCCCGACGGCCGCCACCACGTCCGGCACGGACTCCTCCGCACAGGCGGACGAGCATCGCCCGGAGGCCGAAGCACAGGCCGCAACCGGCATGGCTTCGGCCGTCCCGCTCAGCTCCGCGGCGGCAACGGCGTCCCCTGCGGCGGGCGCTCCGGTGGCCAAGGCTGCGGCGCGGCGTGCCGTGCCCGGCGCACCTCTCAAGCGCGCGGATTTCGACACGGGCCCCGTCCCCGGCGAGACGCAGGAGCAGAAGATAGCGCGCCTGCGAGCCGTGGTCGCCGCCGCCAAGGAGCGCGCCGGGACCGAAGGCTAGGGCTTCGGAATAATCCTTAGCAGACGTTGACAGCCAGAAAGCGCGCGGGGAATCAAACTCTTCCTCGCGCGCTTCCTCTTTACAGTAAAGCGTCCCGGCCCTCTTCCGGCGCGGAACGCACGTGCGATGCACTCTAATCCTGCCCGTCGGCCGGGCCTTGATTCTCCCGCGACTCTTTATCTTCCACGGCCCAGTAGTCCGGCCGCTCAACGGTGCGCGCGTCGTGTCTCTCCATCCAGCGTTCCGGGCGTTGCAGCTCCTGGAAGCCGAACCTGCGGTAAAGCTCGTGCGCGTCTTTCGTCGCCAGCACCCAGCGGCGAAACTGTTGCAGCAGCGGATGCGAGAGAATCACCTCGACGAGCCACTTGCCCAGACCCTGGCCGCGATATGCTTCGAGGATGAAGACATCCGCCAGCCATGCGAAGGTCGCGTAATCGGTAATCACCCTGGCGAAGCCGACCTGCCGCTCGCCATCATAGAGGCCGAAGGCGAGCGAGTGCTTGATGGAGCGTTCGACCGTCTCAAGCGGTCTGCCCGTCGCCCAGTAGGAAACCTGGCTCAGGTAATCGTGAACGACCGTCAGGTCCAGCCGCGACGGGTCCGTGCTGATGACGAAATCCCCGCGCCGCCATTCGTCTGTCATGCTGCTCTTGCTCCTTACCCTCAGTTCGCATGCCGCCCGCTTCGGTCGCGCTTTCGTAGGACACGCGTCACGTCCCTGAAACGGAAGGGCGCGACGTTCCTGAAGCCGTCTCCCGCGCAAGCTCTCTGCCCAGTTCCAGGACTTTGCCGACGAGCAGGTCAAAGTCTTCGCGGCGGCTGCGATGATTCGTGATCGCCACGCGGAGCGCGTAACTGCCGTCGAGGACGGTGCTCGACGGCGCGGCGATTCCGCTCTCCTGTAAGCGCGCCAGCAGCTCTTCATTGAGCCGGTTGAGCTGCGACTGCTGCTGCGCGGCGCGCGCGTCCCTGTACCTGAAACAGACTATGTTCAGCGGCACGGGGGCGAGCAGTTCCAACTCGCCGTCCTCTGCTTTGACGAGCGCGGCCAGGTAACGCGCCTGCTCGACGTTCTGCTGGACCAACCGCCCGTACTTCTCAATCCCGTGCTCCTTGAGCGACATCCATATCTTGAGCGCGCGAAAACCGCGCGAGAGCTGCACGCCGTACTCGCTGAACCATAGAGCGCCGCCGGAAAGCCCGCGCTCCGCGTGCGAGAGGTATGCCCCGGCCGCTGAAAAAGCCCTGTGATGTTCGTCGGCGTGGCGCACCAGGACACACCCGGCCTCATAAGGGACGTACATCCATTTGTGCAGATCGAAGGCCAGCGAATCGGCGCGCTCCATTCCGGCCACCAGCGGGCGCAAAGGCGCAGAGAGCGCGGCGAGCGCCCCGAAAGCCCCGTCAACGTGCAGCCACATGCCTTCGTCGCGGCAGACGTCGGCCAGGCGGTTGAGGTCGTCGAACGCGCCGGTGTTGACCGTCCCGGCGTTGCCGACGATGCAGAAGGGCTGATACCCTCGCGCCCTGTCTTCCGAGATGGCATCGAGCAGAGCGTCAATCTCGACCTGGAACCCGGCATTGACGGGTATCCGTCGCAGCGCATCATTGCCGAGCCCGAGCAGCTCGACGGATTTCTGTACGGAGCTATGCGCCTCGCGCGAAGCGTAGAGCGTCAATCTCCGCGTTGACTGCTGCACGCCGTCCTGCGCGACGTTAAAGTCCGCCCGGGCGTTGCGTGCGACGGTCAGGCCGACGAGGTTTGCCATCGAGCCGCCGCTGACCAGTAATCCGCTCGCCTGCCGGGTGAAGCCGAGCATCTGCTTGCACCATTCCAGCACCTGGCCCTCGACCTCCGTCGAGACCTGATCGCCGCCGCCGACGTTCGGATTCATCCCGGCCGCGAGCATCTCCGCGAGCATCCCCGTGGGCGTCCCGGTCCCGATTACCCAGCCCCAGAAGCGCGGGTGAATATTGCCCTGCGGATGCGGCAGGACGTAGCGCAGAAACTCCTCGTAGACCGTGGCCGCGTCCTCTCCTTCGACGGGCAGCGGCTGTCTGAAATGGGCCCGTACCTCGTCTGGAATCGGCTGCCAGACGGGGCGGTCGCGGACGTTCTCAAGGTAAGCGAGCATGTCGTCCACCATCCGGTGGCCGAGCGCCCTCAGTGCCTCCCAGTCCTGCGGGTCGAGCGTCTCTTCGACCCGGCTTTGCTTCGTCTCACCCATCTTTCAGCCTCCGCCTGACGATCAGTCCGATACCCGACATGATGCCCGCGCCCCCGACGGCGATTCGCCAGGTCAGCGTCTCGCCCAGAACCCACATCCCCAGCAGGACGGCGATCAGCGGCGTGACCAGCGGGATGAGCATCGTCCGCGTCACCTCCATGTGCCGCACGAGCCAGTAGTAGAGCAGAAATGCAATCGAAGAGCCGACGACCGCCAGGTAAAGGAGCGAGACCAGGGCCAACGGCGTCCAGTGCAGCCTCAGCGGATTGCCCTCGAAGATGATGCCGACGGCCATCAGCGGAATCAGCCCGAAGATCATCTGGCCCGCCGCCAGCACCGCGTAGTCCAGCCGCCCGCCGCGCGCTTTAATCAGCACATTGGCGTAGGCCACGCCGAACGCGCCGACGACAATCGCCACACTCCCCCAGAAAGCCGAGTGCCCGGCCGCGCTCTTCTGGTTGGAGAAGATCAGGGCCACGCCCGCGATGCCGAGCAGCACGCCCCCGGCCTTGCTCCAGGTCAGGCGCTCCTCGGGCAGGTAAACGTGCGCGATGAGCAGGCCGAAGACCGGAATAATCGTCTGGAGAATCGCCGCCAGGCTCGAAGAGGTGCGCTGCTCGCCCCAGAAGAGCAGGCCGTAGTTGACGGCGAAGGAGAGGAATCCGGTCAGGGCTATCAGCCCCCAATCGTGCCAGTCACGCGGCAAGGGGCTCTGCCTGACGACGACGACCACGCAGAGAATGAGGGCGGCGATGATGAAGCGTATGCCCGCGAAGGTAAACGGCGGGAGGTCTTCCAGGCCGAGCTTGATGAAGAGCCAGGTCGAGCCCCAGATGAGGCTCAAAATCAGCCAGACGATCAGCGGGGCCTTCGCCTTGTGCGTCACAAAGAGCTTATAGCGCAAGCCTTTACCGGCGGCAGGAGCCTCGCCCGCCCCCGGCCCGACGCCGAGCCCCGCAGCATCCTCCCCGCCCTTGATGGGTTTCTCGACCGCCACCGACATCAGAACCTCACACTATTTCCAGTTGGTAAACGCACCCGCTCGACGGATTGTTCCATAACACAATACGCTTTCATGCCAAAATAGTCTTTGACACAATTTAAGTCAATCATTATATTGTCACTATGACAATGTGGACTCCTGACCTCTCCGAAACCGGAGGGCCATTATCCAGGGCAATCGTCAACGCGCTGGCCGCAGACATCGAAGCCGGGCGGATTGAGCCCGGGACGCGGCTGCCGACCCACCGTGAGCTGGCCGACAGGCTCGGCGTCGCCATCGGGACCGTGACGCGCGCCTACGCGCTGGCCAAGCGCCGCGGGCTCGTCAGCGGAGAAGTGGGGAGAGGCACGTTCGTCGGCTCCGGGACCGGCGCGAGCAGGGAGGAGACCAGCGGTGGCGCGGAGGCCCCGATTGACTTGAGCAAGAATCAGATCGCGCGCGAGACGCAGGACCGGCTGCTGGCCGAGACGCTGGCTGCCTTGAGCGCACGCTCGGACCTCGCGCCGCTGCTCGAATATTACCAGCCAGCGGAGGGCGTCTCGCGCCACCGCGCGGCGGGCGCGGCCTGGGTCGGACGCATCGGCCTGGACGCGGACCCGGCACAGACGCTCGTTTGCAGCGGC
>DASVWH010000015.1:0-6989 GCA_036389715.1 Pyrinomonadaceae bacterium
CCGACTTTCTACGTCACAACACCCATCTACTACGCCAACAGCCTGCCGCATCTGGGCAGCCTCTACCCGACCATCGTGGCCGATTGCATGCGGCGTCATTATCGCCAGCGCGGCTTCGAGACCTACTTCCTGACCGGGACGGACGAGCACGGCGTCAATATCCAGCGGCTGGCCGAGCGCAAGGGCCAGACGCCCAAGGAATATACGGACCAGATCGCGGCGCAATTCAAGCGCACCTTCGGCGAGTTCGGCCTGGACACGGAGCACGGCGGCTACGACATCTTCATGCGTACCACGGAGCCCTTTCATTACAGGGGCGTGAGCGAACTCTGGCGGCGCGTTGCCGCCACGCAGACGCCGAAAGGACGTGCGGCCATCTACAAGGGCCATTATGAGGGATGGTTCTGCGCGTCCTGCGCCGCCTATAAATCCGAGGAGGAGTACGCGAAGGCGGAGCGTCCGGGCGACCCGCCCATCTGTCTCGAACACTTGAAGCCGCTCGACCATGTTTCCGAGGAGAGCTACTTCTTTCGCCTCTCGGACTATGCGGAAACGCTGCTCGCGCTCTACGATTCGCGCCCCGATTTCATCAGGCCCGAGACGCGGCGCAACGAGGTCACCAGCTTCGTCCGCGGCGGCCTCCAGGACCTGTCCATCAGTCGCCAGAAATCCTCCGTCAGCTGGGCTATCCCTGTGCCCGATGATCCTTCGCACTCCATCTACGTCTGGTTCGACGCGCTGACCAACTACATCACGGCCATCGGCTTCGGCAACGAGGAGCGCGAGCGCGAGGCTGGCTTTGAGAAGTTCTGGCCCGCGGTCCATCTGGTCGGCAAAGACATCCTGCGTTTTCATGCCGTCTACTGGCCCGCGTTTCTGCTGGCCGCAGGACTCGAACCCGCCCGGACCGTCTTCGCGCATGGCATGTGGCTCGACCCGACGGGCCGCCGGATGTCCAAGAGCCTCGGCAATGCGATTGACCTCGGTATCCTGCGCCGCCATTTCACGAACGACGCTGTGCGCTACTACTGCCTGCGCGAGATGGTCTTCGGGCAGGACGGCAAGTTCGGCTACGAGAGCGTCGTTGACCGCGCCAATAGCGACCTCGCCAGCGGGCTCGGTAATCTTTCGAGCCGCACGCTGACGATGATTCAGAAATACAACGCGGGCCTAGTGCCTGCGCCCGAGATGAGCGAAGAGCGGTATTTGCTGGCCAAGCGCGCCGGGGTTGACCCTGACCCGCTGTCGCTGGCTTCGAGCCTGGAACACGCGCGCGACCAGTTCATACGCCATTTTGAGGACTACGCCTTCAGCCGTGCGCTCGAAGCCGTCTGGGCCATTATCGCGCGCGTGGATAAGATGATCTCCGACGCCAAGCCCTGGGAGTTGGCCAGGCAGGAGGAGCAAAAGCAGACGCTCGGCGTGGTGCTCTACAGGTCCGCGGAGACGTTGCGCTGGCTGAGCGTCCTGCTCTACCCGGTGATGCCGGAAGCCTCGCGGCAGATTTATCAACAGCTCGGATTGGCGGGCGACCCGGCGGCAATCAATCCGGCCGAGCTCGAATGGGGAACATTAAAAGAGGGGACGATAATCGGCGCAATCAAGCCGGTCTTCCCCCGCATAAACAAGGCGAAAACGATGGCTGAAATCGAACAGGAATCCGAACCGAAGGGCACACACGCGACCGAGGCCGACGCGGTCCCTGGCGGCGCGAATAATGCCGAGACCAAGCCCGCCGCACCGCCCATGCAGGGCGCGACCGAGGCCGACGCCGTCGCCAGCGGGCAGACTGAGGCCCAGGCCGAAGCCTCCTTCATCGAGATCGGTGATTTTGCGAAGATTGACCTGCGCGTCGGAGAGATTCTGACGGCCGAGCGTGTGCCGAAATCCGACAAGCTGCTGCGCTTCACCATAGACCTCGGCGAGGCTCAGCCGCGGCAGGTGCTGGCGGGCATCGCCGAGCATTACGAGCCGGAGAAGATGGTCGGCCGGAAGGTCGTCGTCGTCGCCAATCTCAAGCCGCGCAAGCTCCGCGGCTTCGAGTCGCAGGGAATGATTCTGGCCGCATCGGTCGGGGACGAGGGCAGGCCGGTCGTCGCCACCTTTACCGAAGACGTGCCCAACGGCGCGCGGCTCAAGTGAGAGCACTCGCCGTCAGAGCGGCAATTCATGTACGTAGATTCCCACGCGCATATTGACGGCGAAGAGTACGACGCGGACCGCACGGAGGTGGTCCGGCGAGCGCGCGATGCGGGCGTGTGCGCGATTCTCAACGTCGGGACCGGAGACCCGCACAGCGGCACTCTCGAACGCGCCGTCGCAGTCGCAGAGCAGCACGAGGGCGTCTACGCGGCCGTCGGCGTGCATCCGCACGATGCCAGCCTCTTTGACGAAGAGGCCGAGCGCCGCATCAAGAGCCTCGTCGCCGGGAGCCCGCGCGTCATCGCCTGGGGCGAGATCGGACTGGATTATCACTACGACCACTCGCCCAGGGAAGTGCAGCGCGAGGTCTTCGCCAGGCAGTTGCGCCTGGCGCGCGCGGCCGCGCTCCCCGTCATCATCCATTCACGCGAGGCCGATGCCGAGACGCTGGAAATCCTGCGCGCGGAATTGAAGGATGCCGAACGCCCCGGCGTGATGCACTGTTTCGGAGGCGGCCCGGAACTCTTGCGCGGCGTGTTGGAGCTGGGCCTGATGGTCTCGTTCGCGGGCAACGTGACCTTCAAAAAGGCCGAGAGCCTGCGCGAGGCGGCGCTTGATGTTCCGCTCGAACGGCTGCTGGTCGAGACGGACTGTCCCTTCCTGACGCCCGTCCCTTTTCGCGGCAAGCGCAACGAGCCTGCGCGCGTCGTCGAGGTGGCGCGCTTCGTTGCCGGGCTGCGCGGGATGGAAACCGAAGAGCTTGGGCAATTGACGGCGGACAACTTTGCGCGCTTCTTCGGGCTTGAGCTTTCCGCCCTTGAGCCGCAACAGGGCCCCGCCGGTACTTCCGCCCGCGTGCGGAAAAACCTTTGAGAGAACTTTCACTATCCTGATATTTGGTGCTATGCTCACGGCGTGCGAGAGGCTGGCGGCGGCCGTTTTCGGTGAGCGCATCTCTGGCCCTCGATAATTACTCGCAGAACGGAGCGATGCTTCAGCGCAGTTGAAATCAAACGATAAACCGCAATGGCTCAGCAAAATTCATTCGACATCGTCTCAAAAGTAGATCGCGCCGAAATTACCAACGCCATCAACCAGACCTCCAAAGAGATCAGCCAGCGGTTCGATTTCAAGGGCAGCGCGGCGGCCGTCGTGCTCGAAGAAAAAGAGCTGGTCCTGACCGCCGAGGATGAGACGCGCCTGCGCAACATGAACGACATCCTCCAGCAGAAGCTGGTGCGCCGCAGCGTGCCGCTCAAAGCCCTGAGCTACGGCCGGATAGAGCCCGCCGCGGGCGGCACTGTCCGCCAGCACGTCGAGCTTCAGCAGGGCATCCCGCAGGAAAAGGCCAAGGAGATCGTCAAGTTCATCAAGGATAGCAAGGCCAAGGTGCAGGCCGCGATTCAGGGCGACACTGTGCGCGTGACGGGCAAGGACCGTGATACCTTGCAGGACATCATCGGTCGGCTCAAAGCTAAAGATTTTGGCATAGACATGCAGTTCACCAACTATCGCACGAACTGAAATCAGCCGGGCGGCCAGCCGTGAGCAGTCAGCAGCCTGGAAAATTCGGCTCACTGCTGACCGCCCGCCGCCCGCCGCTTACTAAACAATATGCATACCTCCGGTCATCTTGCCGAAGTCGAAGACCCGCAGCTCCTGGCGCGGCGCATCTTCAGCCTGATCGCCTCCGAGCTGGCGCTGGTCGAAGTCGAGTTTGAGCGGCAGGCGCACTCCAATATTCAAGTCATCGCTTATCTCGGCGATTACCTGCGCGCTTCTGGCGGCAAGCGCGTGCGCCCCGCTTTGACGCTGCTCTCTAATTACGCGGTCGGCGGCGATGCGGCTGGCGAGAATTCCATTCGGATGGCGACCGTGATGGAATTTCTACACACGGCCACGCTCGTCCATGACGATATTATTGACAACGCGGAGATGCGCCGCAATCGTCCTTCGATCAATTCACGCTTCGGAAACCAGACCGCCGTCCTGATGGGCGACTGGCTCTACATGTCCGCCTTTGAGACCAGCCTGGCCGAGCGTTCTCTGCCGATTCTGGACATACTGACCGCGGCCACGCGCAAGATGACGGAGGGCGAGCTGCTGCAACTGACGCTGCTCGGGCGCACGGACATCACCGAAGAGCAGTACCTGGACATCCTGCGGCGCAAGACGGCGTACCTCTTTAGCGCCTGCTGCGAGATCGGCGCGATCATGGGCGGCGCGGACGATGAGCGGCGGCAGGCCCTGAAGGAATACGGCATGCGCCTGGGCACGGCCTTCCAGCTCGTTGACGACATCCTGGATTTCACGGCTTCCGAAGAGACGCTCGGGAAGGCCGCGGGCGTAGACCTCCTCGAAGGGAAGCTGACGTTGCCGCTCATCTACCTGATGGAAAGCGACCCTTCCGCGCGCAAGACCTTGCAGGCCGTGATGCTCGACGGCGGCTACGAGCGTCACGCGCGGGCAGAGCTGCTCGACGCGGTGGAGCGCTCCGGCTCGCTCGACAGGGCACGCGAGCGCGCGGCCGAGTATGCAGAGGCGGCTCGCGCGGCAATCGCCGTCCTGCCCTCATCCGATTATTGCGACGCCCTGCACGCCATCGCCACTTTCATCATCGAGCGCGACCGTTAGAAAGATTTCTGTTTCCCGTTTGCCGTTTACGGTTTAGTATTGCGGTCTGGAAGTTCAGGTGCGGAAGCGAGAGTTGGCCGTCAGCACATCGAGGGTTTTCACATGCCGAACGAGAATCTGATTTCGACGCTCGAACAGAGCCTGCGGCAGACGCGAGCGACGCGCAACCGGATTGCCGCCCGCCTCGCCGAGCTGGAGTCCGAGGCCGATACGCTGCGCGCCGAGCTTGCCGAGATGGACACGCTGACCAGCCAGACCGAAGCGGCCATCTTTCGCCTGCTCTCTTCCGTCCTCAGCTCTAGCACCGCGCCGAGCACTACTCCCTCCGATGCCGAGCTGGAAGTGGCGATGCAGCAGGATGCCTCTAAAAGCAGCTTTACGCCGCGCACCGTTATCCCGCGTCATCACATCCCGCCGGTGCGCGCCGAAGTCGAAGTGACGAGCGATAGATTCCTCGACCGGACCATCCCGCAGGCGACGACCATGCTGCTGCGTGAAGCGAGCGGCCCCTTGCACGTCAATGAAATCTATAACCGGCTGCTCGAAGGCGGCTTTAATTTCACAGGGCATAATCCCACTATCAGCATCGCCGTCTCGCTCAATCGCAACGGGCGCTTTCGCAAGGTCGCGCCGGGGACATTTGATCTGGTGATGCGCGATGCCTCGCAGGCCTCCTAAGGAATCCACTTAATCAAGATGCGCGCAATGATTCTCGCTGCCGGTTACGGCACGCGGCTCTGGCCTTTGACTATTGACCGGACCAAGCCCGCGATTCCTTTCCTCGGCCGCCCGCTCGTCGGCTACGTGGCGGAATACCTGGGCCGCTACGGTTGCCGCGAGGTGGTCGTCAACCTGCATCACCGCCCGGATTCGGTCCGCGCAGCCCTCGGCGACGGCAGCCGCTTCGGCGTTCAACTGGAATATGTCCTGGAAGAGACTATCCTCGGCACGAGCGGCGCGCTCGACAACGCCCGCGCACTGCTCGACGGCGGGACGTTCTTCGTCGTCAACGGCAAGATCGTGACCGACATCGATCTCACCGCGGCGCTTGAGACTCACCGCCAAACCGGAGCACTGGCGACGCTCGTCCTCCTGCGGAATACGGCGCGCGAGCGCTTCAGCATCGTCGAGACAGAGGGCGGGTGGGTCAAAGGCTTCGGCGGAATGCCCGCTCCCGCGTCCGATAACGCCGGGGGCGTGCGCGGCGAGCGCCACGCAGAGAGCATGGCGGAAGAAGGTGCTGCGGAAAAGGGTACGGCAGGGGAGAGCCTGGCGGCGAAGCGCACCGGGGAGGGCGCGGAAGGAGCGGGCGCGGCCGACGCGCCGTTGATGTTTACGGGGATTCAGATTCTGGAGCCGCGCATCTTCGACTTCATCCCGCGCGGTGTCTTCTCTCATTCGACGACGGATGTCTACCCGCAGGCCATCGCGCAGGGCGAGCGCATTGCCGCACACGTCGCGGAGGGCATGTGGCACGAGCTTTCGACCATTCCTCGTTATCTCGAAATCAGCCTGGCTTTGATGAAAGCGCTCGGGCGGGAGGTGGAAGCGGGCGAGGGCTGCTCGATTTCAGAGGGCGCGGAGGTCAGCCAGTCTGTCCTCTGGGATAATGTCAGGGTCGAGAGGGGAGCGCGCGTCCGGCGCTCCGTGCTCGGCGACGGGGTGATTATCCCTGGCGGCGAAGCGATAGAGAATGCCGCGGTCGTGCGTGCCGAGCTGGTCAGAGGCTCGGAGCGTCCGGCGAAGGCCCTGCCGGGCGAGTTTCGCGGCGATAACTTTGTCGTCGCCCTGCCCGGATGATACAATCCCGGCATTCAAGAAAGACGGAAAACGGCGGAAGATTTTGGCATTTTGCCGCGCCGTTGAGAGTTCAAACGCTTGTCAGCGTCTCTTCATTGCATGAGCCAGGCCCCTCCAGTTATCGCCAATGCGTTCAAAGCCTCTGCGCGCGAGAGGCTGCTGCACTATCTCGCGAGCCGGGGCAAGGTCAGGGAAGCGGACGTTCACTCGCTGACGCCCGACGCCTCGACGCGCGAATATTTCCGCCTGCCCTGGAAAAAGGGGACGGCCATCGCCGCCGTCTATCCCGACCCCTTCGACCCGGAGTTTCATCCCTACCTCGATGTCACACGGCTGTTCAAAGAGGCCGAGCTGCCCGTCCCCGAAGTGCTGGCCGTGAGCGGCACGGACGGGATTATCATTCAGGAAGACTT
>DASVWH010000016.1:0-24226 GCA_036389715.1 Pyrinomonadaceae bacterium
GCATTCTAGCCCAGGTAAGGTTCTTCGCGTTGCGTCGAATTAAACCACATGCTCCACCGCTTGTGCGGGTCCCCGTCAATTCCTTTGAGTTTCAGCCTTGCGGCCGTACTCCCCAGGCGGGATGCTTAATGCGTTAGCGACGGCACCCGGGGACTATGTAACCCCGGACACCAAGCATCCATCGTTTAAGGCTAGGACTACCGGGGTATCTAATCCCGTTCGCTCCCCTAGCTTTCGCGCCTCAGCGTCAGTGTCAGCCCAGCGACCCGCCTTCGCCACAGGTGTTCCTCTCGATATCTACGCATTTCACCGCTACACCGAGAATTCCGGTCGCCCCTTCTGCACTCCAGCTCCACAGTCTCACCTGGCCGCTGGAGGTTAAGCCTCCAGATTTCACAAGTGACTTGTGGTGCCGCCTACGCGCCCTTTACGCCCAGTAAATCCGAACAACGCTTGCTCCCCCCGTATTACCGCGGCTGCTGGCACGGAGTTAGCCGGAGCTTACAAACAGTACCGTCATCCGAAGTGGTCTTCGCACTTCGTTATTCTTCCCGTTCTTGTGAAGTTTACATCCCGAAGGATTTCATCCTTCACGCGGCGTTGCTGGGTCAGGCTTGCGCCCATTGCCCAAAATTCCCGACTGCTGCCTCCCGTAGGAGTCTGACCCGTGTTCCAGTGTCAGTGTGGCCGACCGCCCTCTCAGGCCGGCTACAGATCGTCGCCTTGGTAAGCCATTACCTTACCAACTAGCTAATCTGCCGCAGGCTCCTCTTTAGGCGCGAGGTTCCGAAGAATCCCCCGCTTTAACAACTGTCATCATAGATGCCGCTGCATTATGCGGTATTAGCAGCCGTTTCCGGCTGTTATTCCCCACCCAAAGGTAGATTACCTACGTGTTACTCACCCGTGCGCCACTCTACCGGGCTCCCGAAGGAGCCTTTCGCGTTCGACTTGCATGTCTGAGGCACGCCGCCAGCGTTGATTCTGAGCCAGGATCAAACTCTCGTTAGAATATTGATTCTGGAACATAATCTTATACTGGTTAAAGTATCCGATTATGACTCTTCAAAAAGAGTTTTACGCGAACTTTATCGTTCAGCGCTCGACTCCTCAAAGTCATTAACATGGACACGCTCTATCTAGTTTTCAAAGATCGCTTCCAATTTTACCGAACCAGACTTAGTTGCGTCTGAGTTCTCTTTCGTTGCTTCGGAATCACTCGTTTCCGGCGGGCGATTCCTCACTCAACTTGCGAATCCATTTTGTTGCCCGAGGACTCGCTCTCGTTGCCTACAGACGACTATTTCTCGTCCCAAGCAAAACGTGATACTAACCGAACCACGTTCATCTGTCAAGCGCCTTCTTTGCATCCTCAAAAACTATTTTCAGGGACGAAACAGCCGCTCTCTCAAAAAAATTTCTCCTCCCGAGAGAAGCGGTGCAAGGCGCTCTTTGTAGCTTGGATGTCAACAGCCGTCTTACGGGCAAAGAGGGATTATAAGGATGGCGGGAATTTTGTCAAGCGCAATTTACAAAAAAGTTGGGGCGGCCTTTTCTCTGGCCGTAAATCCGGGAGTTGAAAGGGCTTGTAGAATCTCCGGGAGCGCCTTCAAAACCGGCGCACGGGCCGAGACCGCGAGGCAAGTCGTTTTGAAGTTGCACGGCGGTCCCGGTACTATAATAATGGCTGTTCAGGATTAAGCATTCGAGCGCAGGTGAAGGAGTCCAGTTTGCGACTAAGCCCCGGCACGAAACCTCTGATTGCGTCTCTCTCGAAGGCCCTGGAGGAGCTGCGCGCTCCGCTCGACATCAGTATTCAGACGGTCTGGCGCGGCAAGGATTCCGCGCCGGAGGGGAGATCGGTCTTAGACAACCAGCTGATCCTGACGGCGCAGCGTTTCACGGATTTGCGCGAGTGCGGGACGGCCGAAAAGCAGCGTTATTTTGAAGAGATTTGCCGCCTCTTCAAGCTGAAGTGTGAGGGCGAGACCTTCCCCCTGGCGAGCCGCAGCTATTTTGAATCGAGCCTCCTGCAAAAGTTCAACCGCATGCCCGCCTCCGTCTCCTACCTGGAAGAGTATGACCTCAAGCACGGCACGACCTATGCCGACAAGATGCGGAGCGCGCTTTTTCAATTCGCCAATCTGGTCATCAAGTCCGATGGCAGCATCACGCGGGTCGAGGAAGAGGCTCTCCTGAAATTCAAGGAGACGCTCTATCCGCCGGGCTTCATTACGGCGAATGAAAGGGCCGGGGGCACGGCGCGGGAGGAGCCGGAAGCGTCCGGGCTGGAAGAAGAAGAGGAGCCCGCGCAGAGCCTCGAAGAGTTGATGGAGGAATTGAGCGCGCTGGTCGGCCTGGAGCGCGTCAAAGCGGAGGTCAAGCAGCTGGTCAATTTCCTCAAGGTTCAGCGGCTGCGCGAGGAAAAGGGTCTGCCCTCTTTAAGCGTTTCGCGCCACCTAGTTTTTTACGGGAATCCGGGGACGGGGAAGACCACGATTGCGCGACTGCTGGCTCGTATCTATAGGTCTCTGGAGATTTTAAGCAGGGGCCACCTGGTCGAGACGGACCGCGCGGGGCTCGTGGCCGGGTACGTCGGGCAGACGGCGCTGAAGGTCAGGGAGGTCGTCTCCAGGGCTCTCGGCGGCGTCCTCTTCATAGACGAGGCTTATGCGCTCAACTCCGGCGGCGGGCAGGATTTCGGGCAGGAGGCAATCGAGACGCTGCTGAAAATGATGGAAGATAAGCGGGACGATCTGATCGTGGTCGTCGCCGGGTACACGACGAAGATGGACCAGTTTCTCTCTTCAAATCCGGGCCTGCGCTCGCGCTTCAATAAGTTCATACACTTTGAGGATTACAATACGGAGCAGCTCCGGGAGATTTTCAAATCCTTCTGCCGCAAGGCGGCCTTCAGGCTGACGCCGGAGGCCGAGCAGAAGCTATCCGCCCTCTTTGCGGAGTTGACCGGCGCGCGCGACGAATCGTTCGGCAACGCGCGGCTGGTCCGCAATGTCTATGAGGCTGCGATCAGCAAACAGGCGGACCGCATCGTTGCGCTGCCCGAAATCAACGAAGAGGTGCTCTCCACTTTTGAAGCTGCGGACATCCCGGAGGCCAGAGAGGTGCGGACGGGCGAGAGCCGCGTCATGGCGCAGAGCCGTGAGGGCGAAGCGGCCCAGTAAGGCTACTTTCAACGTCCTTTGAGGCTTTCAGAAAGCAGCAGGGGCAGCGCGAATCAAAATCGCGCTGCCCCTGCTGCTTTTCTCCTGCTCCTGACAAAGCCGGCCGCGGATTGGGCCTACTTCTCTTCGCCCGGCTTGCGCCTGATGACTCTGCTATTGGCGGGCGCTTCCTTGATGGTGTAATCGGCGGGCACTTCAAAGAGCGTGCGGGCCGGTTCGCTGCGATTAATATTGGTCAGCCTGAAGACCGTATCGCCGACGAGCGGGTCGAGGTGCTTGGAGAGCACGACGGTCTGCAACTCGGGCGAGTACCACTTCTCGGTGACGATCTCGATGGGCTGTTCGTTGCCGATCTCCCCGGCGGGGATGACAACCGTCGTGCGCGTGCCTTCGGCTTCGACGCCTTCGATCATCTGCTTGCCGAGGGATTCCGTCTGGGGCTTGCGGCCCGGCTGGCGCGGAAACTCCTGCGTTACAACCCGGTCAATCATCGGTCCGGGGCCGCGCATCGGAGCAGGTCCGGGCGGGGGCGGAACGGCCATCCAGACGTTCTTCTCAGGCCCTCCGGCCGGTGGAGCCTCGCCGGGCCTGGTAAAGAAGCGCGGCAAAGAGAGCTTGCGCGCGGTATGCGTCCGCGGGTCGAGCACATAATTGACGCCCGCTACGGGGTCGTTGATGAAGACGGTCTGCGAGGGCTGGCCCGCGGCCGCCCAGGGACCGATGGAGCCCAACTCCTGATCGCGCCGGACACGCCCTTCGCTGTCACGATAGACGGCGGCGCTATTCTTGTGCACGATACGATTGCCGTTGCCGAGCATCCGTGTGGTCTCCGTCACGGACTGCGCGGAATAAGGCGCTCCCTTGACCACCTTGTTGCTCAGGCTCATCTCGGTCGAGATGAAGACGAAGGTCTTGTCGTCCACGCCGGGCGGAGGAGGCGGAAAGGGCATTCTCACGCCCTCGCCCTGGTCCTGACCGGCCAGCGTGCGCTCGATGACGATCATCTCTTCCACTTTCTGCTGGCTCTTTCCCTGCGGCGTCTGCTGCGCGTAGGCGCTCGCGCCCAGTCCCAGCGAGGCCAGCATCAAGGCGCTGCTCATCAGTCGTTTTTGAATTCTCATTATCTTCTCTCTCCTCAACAACAGATCGGATTCCAAAGTTATCAGGTCGTCTATAGGCTCCAATTTCCCGTCACGGTCAAGATGCTATCTGACAAAACGGATGGCGCGCGCCATCCCGTCGTTGCCGAGCAGCACGTCCGCCTTAACCCTCTCGTTGGCGCGCTCCATATTGACCGGCAAGCCGAAGGACTGGAGGGCCGAGCGCGGCAGCTCGACGCGAACAACCTGCCCGTCGTCCATCTGCGTCAGGCCGCTCTCGTAGCTCAAAGGGAGATAATCGGTGGCTATCTCTTCAGTCCCGGCAGTCGCGGCGGCCCGGTTCTTCCCCGGCCGGATTGACGCCAGACCGCGCGCAACGCCGTTCATTCGGCCCGTGTATCGAGGGGTAGACGTGTAGGCTGCCGCTCTCGGCGCGACGTTCTGCGAGACGCTGGCAGGGGTCAGTTCCGGCGCGCTCTCCGTTTCCATATTCTCCCCGAACGAATCAGGGAATGAAGCGGGCGCGGACGGTCGTCCTGCTCTCTCTTCTCTCTCTACGCGACCGGCCAACTGTTCCGGGCCGGGCACGGTGGCATTGAAGATGCGCGGGACGGTGAGCCCTGCAACGATCAGGACGGCGGCCGCGGCGGCGACGGCCCAGCGCGGCAGGCGTTGAGCCCGCGCCCCCTTAATCGAGCTGACGGGCGCAACCGGCGCGGCCGTCTCACGCTGGCGGAAGGCTGCGAGCAGCGCCGCTTCGACGCGCGCAGGGGCTTCCTGTCCGGCACTGTCAGCGGCGACGACGTGCAGCCCTGCGCTCAGGGTTTGCTCGTCGGCCAGGCGACGCGCGCAGCGCTGGCAGTCCTCTGTATGGGCCAGGGCCTGGTCTCGCAGGGCGGCCTCCGTCATCTGGCCGCGCGCCAGCTCGCCGAGGGTCGTTTCAAAATTTCGACAATTCATGCGAAGCACCTCGCCGTATTAATCATCTCCGAAGCCGGGCCGGGAGCTTTCGTCGCCCTTAACTTTTCCACCAGTAACGAGCGCGCCCTGTGCAGCCTGGAGCGGATGGTCCCGACCGCGCAGCCGAGCACTTCCGCCGCCTCCACGTAGCTCATCTCGTGCAGGTCGCAGAGGATGACGACTTCGCGGTAGTGCGCTGGCAGGGCGACGACGGCCTGGCGTACGGACTCGATCATCTCATTGCGCGTCAAATCTCCGAGGGGGTCGTCGTGCGCGACCAGCTGAGCGTGCGCCCCTTCGCCCTCGTCCTCGTGCGTCTCGGCGAGCTGCACAAAGGAGCGGTCGCGGCCGAGAGCGCGCAGGACGTGATTGCGTGCGACGCCGTAGAGATATGCCGAGAGCGAGCCCCGCGCCGGGTCATAGGTCCTGGCTTCCTTCATCAACACCATGAAGACCTCTTGCGTCACATCTTCGGCGATGGTTTCCGAGCCGCTCATCTGGAGCGCGAACCGATAGATGCCGCCCTGGCGTCGGCGGTAGAGCATGACAAAGGCACTCTCGTCTCCGGCTATCATCAGCCGCAGCAGTTCATCATCACTGGGAGTAGTGAGCACTATAAATTCGCTTCCCTTCCGCGACCCTTCGGCAAACGCCTTGTCGTCTCTGATTCGTCTGACGCGGCCGAAAAGTTCCCAAAAGTCCGGCGCACGGAATAAAAAATGCCCGGGGAGGCTGTCAGGCTCGCGGCTTACAATCTCGAACCGGCATCCGGCGCGCCACCATAAACCCTTAACAGACTATAACTTACAGGGTCGAGCGGGTGAGTGCCGGGGTGGTCTCCGGCCTAAAAGTCAAAAGCGAAGATTAAGAGGCGCGGCCCGTGTGGCTGCTCCTTCTAATCTTCGCTTTTGATTTTACCCTTCCGGCTTTTCAGTCTGCTTACTCGCTGCCGTACCTGATCTCCATCTGGCGAATGCGGGCGCTGGCCACGATGAGCACGGAGGCGGTCACGAGAATCAGTCCGGGGACGGAGACCCAGGCGGGCGTCGGCTCGGCCAGGATGGCGAACGGCCCGTCGGAGATGGGGACGGGCGTCAGCGAGTGCAGGTAATGAACGACGCTCAATTTCTTGAGCATCGGCGGCAGGAGGAAGTTGATGAACTCCCAGCCGTAGAGCAGCACGGCCGGGATAATCGGGTTGCGGAAGAAGAGCCCGACCACCAGGAAGACCGCGCCGTAGCCGACGCACGCCAGGACGGTGATGCCGACGTAGGTCACGATGTGATTGAGGCCGCCGCCCTCGAAGAGTTGGCTCATCGCCCCGGAATAGCCGAGCGGCACGTAGAGCATCAGGGCCGCCAGCGCCGTCATCGTCGCAAAGAGCGCCACGGAGGTCAGCAACCCGGAGATGTACTTGCCCGCGACGAGCACCTCGCGCCTCACCGGAGAGAGAAAATAGTAGTGCAGGCTTCTGTCCACGACCTCCCCGCGAAAGAGGTTCATAAAAATCCAGGCGCAGCCGAAGAAGATGACCGTGCGCAGAATCATACCCTCGTACAGGTTGGCGAAAATCTCTCTGGTGGTCGTGAAATCCCCGCGGATGTCCTCGGCGTGAATAACGGCCAGCGCGGCCATCAGGAAGACGGGCAGGAGCGCCAGCAAATAGATCAGGACGGCGCGTTTGCCCGTCAGGTTCTTCCGCACTTCAAGGCGGAGGATGGCGGCGACCTGGCGCTTCCAGAGCACCCAGGAAGAGTTTGTTGAGGTCTTTTCCATAGCGGCAACTTCGGCCCTGGAGCTCATGATTGTCCTCCCTCCGAGCCGATTAGATACTGGTACACGGCATTCAGGTCGTCGTCAACGGGGGCGACCGATTCCAGGTTGACCACGCCTTCGGCGACGACGCGGTTCAAGAGCAGGTAGAATTTATCCGCATCCCGCGTTTTGATAAAGAGGCCCAGGCGATCATCGTGCAGCTTGGCTTCGACGACCGATTCCTGCTCGAAGACGCGCGCGGCCAGCGCCGACGGACGGTCACAACGAATCAGGATTTGAATCGGGTGGTCCTCCATCTCGTCGCGCACCCCGTGCACCTCGCCCTCGGCCACCACGTAGCCGTTATTGAGCAGCACGACCGAGTCCGACATCATATCAACTTCGTGCAGGATGTGGCTTGAGATGATGAGATGCAAGCCTTCGTCGGCCAGCTCGCGGAAGAGGCGGATGATTTCGGCGCGCGCCATCGGGTCGAGCCCGTTGAGCGGCTCGTCCAGAATCAGGACGGCAGGCTCATGCGCGATTGACTGCGCGAGCCGGACGCGCTGGCGCATACCTTTGCTGTAAGCCGCCACCTTCCTGTCGGCCGCATCCGCCAGGTTGACGCGCTCCAGCGCCTTTTGCGTCAGCCGCTCGGCTTCCGCGCGCTCGTAGCCGTGAACGCTGAGAAAGGCGTTGATGAACTCGCGTCCGGTCATCCCGCGCGGGAAGGAATCGAACTGCGAGCAGTAGCCGAGACGGCGAAAAAGCTCTTCGGGCTCGCCCGAGGAGATGCCGAGAATGTTGATCCGGCCGCGTGTGGGCCTGAGCAGTCCCGTCATCAGGTTCATCAACGTCGTCTTGCCCGCGCCGTTGGGGCCGACCAGGCTAGTGATGCCCGGCGTGATCGAAAGATTGACGCGATTGACGCCCAGTATCTCCCCGTAAAACTTGGAGACATCTTCAAAGACGATCAACTGTGAAGCAGCTTCTGTCATCAGCGCACCACCTCGTAAGCCCTGATTTTGCGGAAGAGCAGCCAGAGGCAAAAAGCACAGATCGCAATCAGGACCAGCCAGGAGGTCCAGAGCGGCGGCTCGAAGAGATCAATGGCGACCCTGCGCCCGCGGACGAAGCCGCGGATGCTCCCCGACTGGCGGGCGAATGTTCCGAAGAGGCCCGACCAGACGGCCGCGATCAGGGCGCGCAGGCTCATCAGGTTGCCCAGGCGCGTGAAGAAGATGGTATTGATGACTTCTCCGAAGGCCGACGGAATGAAGAAGACCCCGATCAGCGCCGCGCTCGCGGCCATCCGCCACTTGACCCAGGAAGAGATGGCCAGAGACAGCAGCGCCAGCAGCAGAATCCAAATCCAGCTGCCGAGAAAGATAGCGCCTGCGACGTGCAGGTTCTCTGTAAACCAGGCCCAGCCTTCCAGGTAAGACTGGAAGAAGAAGAGCAGCAGAATCGGAACCCACGTCAGCAGCGAGAGCAGAATCAGCAGCACGGACATCTTGCCGATGACGTACTCGGCGCGCGAGAAGGGGCGGCATAGATAGAGCGGCAGCGCGTTGTTCGTCATGTCGCGCGAGATCAGCGGCGGCCCGACCAGCAGCGTGATGCAGAAGGCGGACATTCCCTGGATGAAGAGAAAAGTCTGGAAGAAGTCCGCGTCAATTGCGACCAGCTTTTTGACCGCTAACTCCATTATCGCCAGCGCGTTAACGTTGTGATGCAGGTAGATTAGAATCGAGGCCACGAGCGGGTAGATGAAGCAGGCGATGAAAAAAGCCAGGAAGAGCTTTGACTGAAAGATGGCCCTGTAGGAGTGGCGCGGCAGAATCAGGAAGCGCGACCACTGCGGCGTCGTCGGCCCCTCGTACTGCTGGTAGGTGTGTTCATAGACGGCCATTGTTATTTACTCCATCGCTTTGAGGAAGATGTCTTCGAGAGAATCGCGCTTGAAGTTGAGGCGTCGAATCTGCACCTGCTCGTCGGTGGCGAGCTTGTAGATGTCTCGAATCTCGACCCCGTCTTGCAGCACCAGCTTGATGCGGCGCTCGCCCGTCAGGGCATACTCGCAGCCCAGGCGGCCGATGCCCTCGACGAAGGCGCGGCTGTCCCCGCGCGTCTCCATCTCCAGGAACTTGCGATTGGCCCTGCGCTCCTCTTCGAGGTTGCAGTAGGTGGCGATGCGCCCTTCCTTGAGGACCAGAATCTCTTCGCAGCATTCCTCGACATCGCGCAGCAGGTGCGATGAGATGAGGACGTGCGCCTCTCCGCTGTCGCGTATCTCACGAATCAAGCGAATCATGCGCAGGCGCGTCGGCGGGTCGAGCCCGTTGGTCGGCTCGTCCAGGATAATCAGCTTCGGCCCGTGAACGATGGCCTGGGCCAGCTTGGCCAGCTGCTTCATGCCGAGCGAATAGGTTTCGAGCTTGCGGTAGCGGGCCTCGCCGAGACCGACGTAGAAGAGCGCCTCGTGCGCGCGTTCGAGGGCGGCGTCCGGCGGGATGCCCGAAAGCTCTGCCATCAGGCGGACGAAGTGCACGCAGGACATCTTGGCGATGAAGGAATCGCGCTCGGGCATGTAGCCGATGAAGGTCCGAATCTCTTTCGCGCCCGCCGCGATGTCCTGGCCGAAGATGCGCGCCGTGCCGCTCGAAGCAGGATGAAAGCCGAGCAGCGTGTGAATCAGCGTCGTCTTGCCCGCACCGTTTGGCCCGAGCAGGCCGATGGCCCGCCCGCGCAGCTCCGCTCGCAGCTCCTTCAGGATCGGGCGCTTCCCGAAGACGACGCTCAAGCCATCCAAATCAATTACAGGTTTCATATCAGACGAAGCCCCACCAACCGAAAGTGAAAAAAGAGGAGCGAAAGGCAGAGAGCGAAGGGCGAAAGTCCCGACACAGCGGCAGCGTTGATGCTTTATACTCGATTCACGCTGCGAGCCGCCATCCCCGGTTCACGCGGACGCGCTGCGTCAACACTTCCAGCCGCCTTCGCGCTTCGCCCTTCGCTTGATTAGTCTCTAATTGCGCGCCACTTCCTGAATCTCACGGGAGTTGACCAGCACCTTGCCGTTGACCACGCTGACGGCATCGCCCGGCTTGAGTTCCCCGTAGCTCTTATCGTTGACGAGCAGCTGCTCATCCTTGATGATGACGGTCACGTTGTTGCAGCTGAGCTTCCCTTCCCGCTCGTCGCTGAGGATGTTGCCCTCGCTCATCCAACCGCCCGCGGGCCTGATGCTGACGACGTGCGAGCCCAGCGTGGTCCTGACCTCGTCGCGCAGCACCCTTCTCATGTTACAGCCCTGGAAGACCAGCAGGGCGCTGAAGCACAGGAGCGCGGCCGCCAGGCTTTTGTGACTCGGAGGAGTCAGACGTTGAAAGACGTTCATGGCTATTTCTCCTTTCCTTTCTGCTGGTTAGGCTTGCGGTCCTCGTGCATGGCTTCGCTCAGGACGTGCTGAATCTCGAAGGAGTTCGGCAGTCCGAAGAGAGAGGCCGGGCTGAGCCCGAAGGGGCCTCCTTCGCTGTTGGCGGCGAAGACTATCCGGTCGCCCTGCGCGTAGGCGTAGGCCAGCGTCGGAGGCGCGTCCGCCGCGGATTTCAAGACCCGCTGCTGCTCTTCGGGCAGGCCCTCCGCTCTCTTCCCGACGCGCTCGGCCAGCGGCTGAATCAGCGGCGCGAGGTCGTGATAGAAGATGGCGGAGAAGTTGGCGCTGCCGTCCGCGGGCAGCGTCGAGGTGAAGCGCGGCGAGCGCAGCAGCGTATAGCCGGATTCGCTATAACGAACGGCTCGCTCGATGAGCGCGGCGCTCGGGCCTGCGACGAAATAACCGTTGACGTAAGTGTAGTGCAGCTCGACGCCGTAGGCCACCGACCTCAAGGTGTAGAAGGTGCGCCCGCCGACCTCGGCGCGCTCCCACTGCAACCCGGCCCGGCCCTCTTTCGCGGCCCACTTGTTAAGCTCGTCAACCACGCGCTCGAACGTCTGCTGGAGCTTCGCCTGGTCGTAGACCTCGAAGATCATCTTCCAGGAAGGCGTCGGCAGGAGCGGCCCGTCAATCGCAAAGGCGAACTCTCCGCCGAGCGGCGCGGCGAAATCATCGCGCAGCTTGAGACCGTAGTCTCGCTCCAGGTCTTTGAGGTGCTGGCGCAGCTCCGGCGAGGCCGTGTCCAGATAACCGAGCAGCTCGTCAACCAGCGAGGCGGGCTCGCGGACGACGAAGGCGGCCGCCATATTCGCATCCGGCGAGATAAAGTTCAAAGCGCCCATCGGTCCGGGGGCGGCCAGCCAGGAGGCTATCCCGCGGCGCTGCTCGTTGAAGGTCAGCATGGCGCGACTGTTCGTCTTGCCCTGGTTCTCTTTCTGCTCGACGACGAGGTGCTTGAGGCTGAAAAGCCCCAGCTGCTTGTAGGTCTCAAGACGCTTTCCGGCATCCTTGTTCGCTGCGTCCTCGCGCACCAGCTGGCCGATAATCTTCTCCAGGTCGGCGGCGACGATGAGCCCGGCCCCTTCGTGATAGGTCTCCGCCAGGCGCGCATAGAAGGGCGTGTTCTTAAAGCCGCCGCTGCCGGGCGCACCGATGACGGCCGCCAGTTGCTGCAACTGGTGGAGGCGCGGGGCGGCGGCGAAGAGGTCGCCGTTTATCCAGATCAAAACCTCTTTCAGATTCTTGCCGTCCTCCGGCTGCTGGGTGGCGGTCAGAGGGTCGTCAATGATGCGAATGGTCGGCGCGTCCTTGCCGCCTGCGCCGAGCGCCGCGAGTTTCTTTTCGAGGAAGGGACGGAAGCCCTCCGCGTCGCTCAGCTCGGCGAGCACGAGCGGGTCTTCGGGACGGCCTTCAGCGCCCATCCGCGCGCTGGCGACGATCTCCGCGCCGAGATATTTGCCGTACTGGCGCACCTCTTCGATCACATGGTCCAGCTCGGAGCTGCCAGCCTGCGAGCCGCGCTCCTTCTGCATCCACTCGCGCAGCGCCGCGTTCTGCTGGACGCGCTCCTGCATGATCCTGTGCGATTCGGCCAGCGTCTCGCTCAGGTTCGGCAGCGCGGCGTAAACGACCGTCCCTTCCGGGACCAGATCGAGCAGGCGCGTCGAGTAACGAACGCCCGGCAGCGCTGCTTTCCGGTTCAACTCTTTTTGCAGCGACGTGATGTCGGCCATCATCTTCGCGTAGCGGGCCGCGTTGCGGCTCCAACTGACCTCGTCCTGCACGGGAATCGCTTCGAGGTTCGGGTTGGTCGTCGTCTGCTCGCCCGGACGCAGAACCTTCTCGTCGCCCGCGTGATTGACGTGCACTTCGCCTTCGATGACGGAGACGCGCGAGCCCTTGGTCCCGTTGTTGACGGAGAAGATCGTGCCGGTGACGGAGACGAGCGCGTCGTCGGTTGCGACGTAAAGATGACGGTCGCGCTGTTTGGCGGCTTCGACGATGACGTTGCCGCGATTGAGACGAATGGTCGTGCCCTCGACGCTGCGGCTCAGAGAGAGTTCGGAACGCTCCTTCATCTCGACCAGCGACCCGTCGGCCAGCCGCACGATGGCCTCCGCATCCTTGGCGGTGCGCAGTCGTTCGCCCTTGCCGATCTCCTCGCCGACGTTGATCGCGCGGCTCTCCGTATCCGTGACCCTGTAGACAGTGCCGTTGGCCGCCTGCACGGTGGCGCGCGCTTCGCCTACGTTCAGACGACGATAGACGTTATAGACGACTATCGAGAGCCCGACGACGAGCGTGGCCGCGATGGCCCACTTCCAGACGGGAACATTCGTCGTGCCCGTCACTTTCGACGCGGGACGGGTCGCGCTGATGCTCTGCGCGCCGGTGCGCGCCTCTTTGAGCGCCTTGCGGCAGGGGATGCACTCCTGCGTGTGATCTTCGAGCAGCAGCGTGCGCGAATCCGAGAGCTCCTTGCCGAGGTACGCGGGAATCAACGATTGAAAGTCCGCGCAGCCGCGTATCTCTTCGACCTCGGTCACTGCGGGCGGGGCTGCGGCGACAGCGGCGCTGCGGCTTGAGAGCCGCGCCCAGACGCGCTCGGCCGCGTCCTCTACGACTGCCCCGTCGAGTTCCTCCGTGCGGATTCCGTTCGTCACACGGTCGAGGATAGATTCCAGTTCCTTTCGATTACGCTTCATGATGTTTCTCCATATAATTGCCTATCTCTTGACGGAGACGCGCGCGCGAGCGGTGCAGCGTGACGGCCACCACCATCTGCGACGTGCCGAGCAGCTCTGCGATCTCGCTGTTGCCGTAACCCTCGAAGTACCGCAGCACGAACATCTCCGAGGCCGTCTGGCCGAGCCTCGAAACGGCCTGCTGAATCAGCTTGCGGAGTTCGCGGTCGGCGTGGCGGGCTTCAGGGTTGAGCGAGTAGCTCTCGACCGGCTCGGACTCCAGGTCGTCGAGCGCGACGTTACGCGCATGGCTACGGCTGCGCACCAGGTCGAGCGAGGCGTTGACGGCAGCCCTGTGCAGGTATGCCGCCGGGCTCGGGGCCAGGTCAATGGTCTCCGTGCGGCGCGCCAGGCGCAGGAAGACGGTTTGCAGCACGTCCTCGGCATCAGAGGCTGAGCCGGTGACACGATATGCGGTGCGAAAGATCAGGTCGTGATGCTCACGAAAGAGTCTTTCCAGCTCTCGCGGGGGTTCGGCGAGGGGTTTGAGATGGGACACGGCTGCTTGCACGGTTTCCTCCTTCAGATTGTCTCCACTCATATAACGCTCCTCTGGAAAGGTTATTAACAATCGCGGACGAGAAAACAGGTCAAACCGGCGGAAAGCCCGACAATATCACCTTTTGAGCCGCGGCAGCAGTTAAAGAGCGGCGCCCGGCGCGCACTCGCTAGACATTCGGAGCCCGATCTTTTAAGCTCGCGCGTTCGTTTTCGCGCCCGAATTGTGAGTCCGAGCGGGGCGTATGTTATTCTCAGCAGTTCAGACCAACGGCTGACGGATAAGCACGTGCTCCGTCAAGCAAAGGCCCCGGCGGATGATGTGCGAAAGTGGCGTAATTGGCAGCCGCGCCAGACTTAGGATCTGGTCCCGTAAGGGGTGGGGGTTCGAGTCCCCCCTTTCGCACCAGCTGTTCGCCAGGCCCGAAAACTCGCCCGTGTGATTTTCCAGGATCGGATCGACGCCCGTTCGGCTAAGGTGGGGACGCTGCGGCGGGCTTTAATTTTTAAAGTTGAAGGGGATGAGGAAAGAACATTGAAGACTGAACTGGTTGATGTTTCACAGACGCGCAAAGAGCTGAAGATCGAGATCGAGACAGAGGCCGTCCGCGATGCCTACGAACGCGTCGCGGCGCGCTATGCGCAGGCGGCCACGGTGCCCGGATTTCGTCCGGGCCACGCGCCTCAATCGGTCGTCAAGGCGCGCTTCAAGGATAAGATTCGGGGCGAGGTCTTGCAGGAGCTTGTGCCGCAGGCCGTTCAGGATGCGATTACGGAAAACGCGCTCAACGTCATCGGCGACCCAGACGTGCATCTCGAAAATTCGGAGGGAGTCAACCGGCTCGGCCAGGAGCCCATCTCGCTGCACGTTCACGTCGAGGTGCTGCCGGAAGTGGAACTGGGCGAGTTCAAGGGGCTGGCGGCGGCGCGCTTCACGCGTCCCGTCAACGATGAGGATGTCGAGCGTGTCATCGAGGGCCTGCGCGAAGCCTCTGCCTCGCTCCAGCCCGTCGAAGACCGCGGCGCAGAAGCGGGCGATACTGTGACCGTCAATTTCCAGGGCAAGTTCGTCGAGACGCCCGGCGAAGAGGACATCAACGTTGACGAAGTCGAGGTCGAGCTTGGCGGCCAGGGCGTGCAGCAGGAATTTACGGATAACCTGCTGGGCGCGAAGCCCGACGAAGTGAAGACTTTTACGGTTGACTACCCGGAGGATTTCACGTCGAAGGGGCTGGCCGGTAAAAAGGTCGAGTACACGGCGACGGTGACGGCCGTGCGGCGCAAGGAGCTGCCCGAGGTGGACGACGAGTGGGCCAGGAGCCTGGGCGACGAGTTCGAGTCGCTCGCGGTGCTGCGCGAGAAGGTGCGCGAGGATTTGCAGCAGCGCGCCGCCGTTGAATCCGACAACCGCCTGCGCGGCGAGCTGATGAGAAAACTGGTCGAAGCGCATCCCTTTGAAGTGCCGGAAACCTTGAGCGAACACCAGGCCCAGCACCGGATGGAGACGGTCGTCCGAGACATGATCGGGCGGGGCTTCGACCCGCGCCAGCAGGACTTGAACTGGGAGGGCCTGCGCGCCTCCATGAAGGCCCAGGCGGACTTCGACGTGCGCGGCTCGATGCTTCTGGAATTGATCGCCGACCGGGAAAATGTCGAGGTCACGGACGAAGAGATTCAGACCGAGATCAACATGATGGCCGCGGGCTCTCGACAATCGGTAGAGCAGGTGCGCGCTGCCTTGACAAAGCAGGGTGGCGAACGTAGCATCGCCGATAGGTTGCGCAATCGCAAAGCGCTCGACCTGATCGTTGAAAATGCGCTCGTGACGGACGAGGAGTGGCGCGAAGAGATGCCCGAAGAAGCACCGGCCGCGGAGGCATCAACCGACACTCAGGAAGCGGCCGCGAGCCCTGCGCAAACCCGTCACACCGAGGCCGCGGATGACGAGAGCACGGCGCAGGCATCTTCGTCAGAGGCTTCCGGCCAGGCTTAAAGAGACGGGCGTGTCAGTCGTTCTTTCGGCCAAACTTTGACGGATGCGTTTCGAGAGTTAAGAAAGGTTCACAGGTAATATGGCTTTAGTCCCGATGGTCGTCGAGCAAACGTCGCGTGGCGAACGCGCCTTCGATATTTTCTCGCGCCTCTTGAAAGACAACATCATCTTTTTGGGAACTCCGATTGACGACCAGATAGCGAACCTGATCGTCGCACAGCTGCTCTTCCTCGAAGCGGAAGACCCGGAGAAGGACATCAATCTCTACATCAACAGTCCGGGCGGTTCCATCACCGCCGGGATGGCCATCTACGACACGATGCAGTTCATCCGGCCCGACGTGACGACCATCTGCGTGGGCCAGTGTGCTTCGATGGGCGCGCTGCTTTTGACGGCGGGTGCGAAGGGCAAACGCTTTGCGCTGCCCAACTCGCGCATCCTGATTCACCAGCCTTCAGTCAGCGGCATCAGCGGCCAGGCGACCGACATCAAGATTCACGCCGAAGAGATCATCAGGATGCGTGAGCTGACCTCGCAGATCATCGCCAAGCATACGGGCCAGCCCTACGAGACGGTCGAGCGCGACGTTGACCGCGACCGCATCATGTCCTCGATGCAGGCCAAGGAGTACGGCCTGATTGACGAAGTAATCGCGCACCGCGAGTAGCTTCACTCCGGGGGCGGCCCCCGAAGGTTCCGGCAGGAACGATTGGTCAGACGGCGCATTCCTCTGCCGCGAATGCGTCCGCCGCGGCAGTCAAATCATCGCGGGGACGGACGGCTCAAACGGCCCCGGCGTTCCCCCAAAACTTAAGCTCGATTCACTTCAACGGAGTTCCCCAGACGCCTATGGTACGACGAACCGACGACACGCTGCGTTGTTCGTTCTGCGGCAAATCGCAGAACGAAGTGAAGAAGCTCATTGCGGGGCCGACCGTCTACATCTGCAACGAGTGCATAGACATCTGTAACGAGATCATTACGGATGACCAGCAGGCCGAAAGCGTCGCGACCCGACCGCCGCTCCCGAAGCCGGGCGAGATCAAGAGCTTTCTGGACGAATACGTCATCGGCCAGGAAGAGACCAAGAAGCGCCTCGCGGTCGCCGTCTACCAGCACTATAAGAGGATCGAGCTGGCGCGCCGCCGCTCGGATGTCGAGATTCAGAAATCTAACATCCTGCTCATCGGGCCGACCGGCACGGGCAAGACCCTTTTGGCTCAGACGCTGGCGCGGATGCTCTCGGTTCCCTTCACCATCGTGGACGCGACCACGCTGACCGAGGCCGGTTACGTCGGCGAAGATGTCGAGAACATCATTCTCAAGCTCTTGCAGGCGGCCAACGGCGATGTCGAGCGGGCGCAGCAGGGCATCATCTATATAGACGAAGTGGACAAGATTTGTCGCAAGGACGAGAACCCCTCGATCACGCGCGACGTGTCGGGCGAGGGCGTCCAGCAGGCGCTCCTCAAAATCCTGGAAGGGACGGTCGCCAACGTCCCGCCGCAGGGCGGGCGCAAGCACCCGCACCAGGAGTTCTTCCCCGTTGACACGACCAACATTCTCTTCCTCTGCGGCGGCGCGTTCGTCGGGCTCGAAAAGGTGGTCGAGAGACGCCTGCGCAACAAGTCGCTGGGCTTTCACGCCGAGATCAAGACGGGCGGCAATCGTCACGCCGAGGCGCTGGCCGCCGTCCAGCCCGAAGACCTCGTCCGCTATGGCCTGATTCCAGAGTTCGTCGGGCGGCTGCCCGTCTGCGGCGTGCTGCACGAACTGGACGAGGCCGCGCTGATTAAGATTCTGACCGAGCCGAAGAACGCGCTCGTCAAGCAGTACCAGAAGAAGTTCGACTTCGACAACGTCAAGCTCAAGTTCACGGACGACGCGCTCAAGGCGATTGCCAAGCAGGCCGTCGAGCGCAAGGTCGGCGCGCGCGGCCTGATGATGATTCTCGAAGAACTGCTCCTCGATGCGATGTACACGCTGCCGTCGCAGAAGCGCATCAAGGAGTTCGTCATCACAAGCGAGATGGTCGAGCGCCGCCGGGCCATCCCGGGCGAGGGCCTGACGGGCGTTGACGGCGCGGCCGCTTAAACCCTTTTCGCCGCCGCCGGGCCCGAAAAGAAAGCTCCGAAAATAGAGCAGGAGAAAAGTATTGACAATGCTTTTCTCCTGCTCTATTTTCTGCATGCTTTTCGTTGCTATAGAGGCATGGGCCGCGTTGCTGGTCCACACCTTCCGCCGGAACAGAAACTCTCCGACAACCGGCCCAGAGCTGTACAGTTGATCTTCCTACAAATTGATTGTGAGCCGTGGTGAAGCCCTTCGCCGTGGCTCCTACTCGTTTGACCGCTTGCTCTGTAAGCGAGCGGCAGACTCTGTCTCGCAACCCAGGGAGGCTTAGCAAATGCATTCGACGCTGCTTCTATTTTTACTGACTTTGACTCTTTTCGGGCTTCAATGTGAAGGCTGCGGCTGTCCGCAGCAGGGCGGGCCCGGCTCCAGTTACCCGCCGATCAGGCAGGGGGTCAAGCAGTACCAGCCCTACAACGTCAGAGCCCGCTTCGACCCTTACAGGGAGGGTGGGATAATCGTCATCGAGTGGAACGACAGCTCAGTCAACAAGGACGGCTACGCGGTTTTACGCTGCCAGGTCAACTGCATCAACCAGAGCAATCAGTGCCTCGAACAGAGCTTCGCCTGGCTGACGGATCAATACTTCTCGGGCACTTCATTCCATGACCGGATTTTCGTGCCGGGAGTAACGTACTGGTACATGGTGAAAAATCGCTATAACGGCCGGTGGATGAACTCAACGAACTGCTATCAATTCACTGCGCCCTATAGATAGGGTCCGACCTTCGAGCTGCCTGCCCTGCGGTCGCGGGAGCAAGCCGAGGGGCCAGCCTGCGCGCGGGCAGACGGATGCCTCATCTTTTGCCGGTGGCGCGGGCGGGAGAAATGGTCTACAATTGGATTGTTTGACGAAGAGGGCGAGACGGCACAAATCGGCTCGCCCTTCTTCGCAGGTTACAGACGCTTCTGGCTATCGAAAGTTGAATTGAAGTATGGAAGAATACACAGACAATACGCCCGTTGACCTCGCGCGTTACCCGATGGTCCCGATTCGCGACGTGGTCATCTTTCCTTTCACCAAAGTCGCTTTCAAGATCGGGCGTCCGGGCTCGGTGCGTGCCCTGGAAGAGGCGCTCAGCGCGGACAGGACCATCTTCCTCGCCACACAGCACGACGCCAGCGTCGATGAGCCCGCGCCGGAGCAGATTTACAGCGTTGGGACACTGGGCCGCATCCTGCAATCGCAGAGGCAGGAGAACGGCCAGATTAAGGTCGTCGTCGAGGGCCGCGAGCGCGCCACTACCGTTCGCGTCGAAAATAACGAGGGCGCTTTTACGGCTCTGGTGCGGCGCGCGCCCGTCGTCAACGAGGAAGGCACTCGCGTCGAGGCCCTGGTGCAAAAGATCAACCAGCTCGTCGAGCAGCACCTGCGCCTCGCGCCCGACGCGCAGACGGATGCGCTGCAAACGGCGCTGCGCAACCAGGACCCCTCGCACCTGGCCGACGCGCTCGCCTCGCAGCTGCGCATCTCGGTCGAGGACAAGCAGGGGCTGCTGGAAATCTTTTCCGCGCAGGCGCGCCTTCAGCGCCTGATCGAGCTGCTGGAATCCGAGCTGGACAAGCGCCAGCTCGACCGCACGATTCAGACGCGCGTCAAGCGGCAGATGGAGAAGGCGCAGAAGGAGTATTACCTCAACGAGCAGATCAAGGCGATTCACAAAGAGCTTGGGCGCAAGGACGAGAAGGCCGAGCTTGAAGACCTGAAGAAACGGATCGAAGAGGCTGGGATGTCCGACGAGGCCAAGGAGAAGGCCATGCAGGAGCTGCACCGCCTTGAAGCCATGCCGCCGATGTCCGCCGAAGGGACTGTTTCGCGCACCTACATTGACTGGCTGCTGAGTGTGCCCTGGAAACAGAAGTCCAAGGAGATTAAGGACCTCTCGAAGGCCGAGGAGGTCTTGGACGAAGACCATTACGGGCTTGAGAAGATTAAGGACCGCATCCTCGAATACCTGGCCGTGCGCCAGTTGGTCAAGAACCCGAAAGGCTCGATTCTCTGTTTCGTCGGCCCGCCGGGAGTCGGCAAGACGAGCCTCGGCAAATCCATCGCCCGCGCCACGAACCGCAAGTTCGTCCGTCTCTCGCTGGGCGGCGTGCGCGACGAAGCCGAGATTCGCGGTCATCGCCGGACCTACATCGGGGCGCTCCCCGGCCAGATCATCCAGATGATGAAGAAGGCCGGCACGGTCAATCCGCTGATTCTGCTTGACGAAGTGGACAAGCTCGGCGCCGATTTTCGCGGCGACCCGTCGTCGGCTCTCCTGGAAGTCCTCGACCCGGAACAGAACAATACTTTCCAGGACCACTACCTGGATGTCGAATACGATCTCTCGAAGGTCTTCTTCATCGCGACGGCGAACGTGCTGCACACGATTCCGCCTCCCTTGCAGGACCGCCTGGAGATCATCCGTCTCTCTGGTTACACGGAGCGCGAGAAGCTGGAGATTGCCCGGCGTCATTTAGTGCCGAAGCAGGCCGAGACCAACGGCTTGAAGCCCGAGCAGGTCGAGTTTACGGAAGAGGGCTTGCTTGAGATCATCCGTCACTACACGCGCGAGGCCGGCGTGCGCAGCATGGAGCGCGAGATCGGCTCCTGTATGCGCAAGGTGGCGCGCAAGTTCGTCTCGGAGAACGCGGCCGAAGGTTTCAAGGACGTGGTCACGCCGGAGCGCGTGCGCGAAATGCTGGGGCCCATCAAGTTTCGCCAGCAGGGGATGGCTGCCGAGAGCGAGATCGGACTGGCGACCGGACTGGCCTGGACGGAGGTCGGCGGCGAAGTGCTGCAAATCGAGGCCACGCTGGTTAACGGGCGCGGCGGCGTGACGCTGACGGGCAAGCTCGGCGAAGTGATGCAGGAATCCGCGCAGGCCGCGCTGACCTGTATCAAGGCCCGCGCCGAGCGTCTCAGCATGAGCCTGGACTTCATCCGCAAGCGCGACCTGCACATACACATCCCGGAAGGCGCGATTCCGAAGGACGGACCGTCGGCCGGAATCACGCTGGCGACCGCGATGGCATCGGCGCTGACCCGCGTGCCCATTCGCCGCAACGTTGCCATGACGGGCGAGATTACGCTGCGCGGGCGCGTCCTGCCAATCGGCGGCGTCAAGGAGAAATTGATGGCCGCGCACCGCTTCGGCATCAGCACTATCCTGCTGCCCAAAGACAACGAGAAGGACTTAATCGAAGTCCCTGAAGAGGTGCGCAACGTGATGGACATTCATCTGGTCGAGACGATTGATGAAGTGCTCACGCTGGCGCTGGAGGATAGCTGTCCGACGGATGCCGGGGCCGATGATGCGGCCAAGACGCCGCCGCTCTGGACGACCGAGCCTCCGTCGCAGGGTATCCAGACCATCGCCGAATAGAACTAAACCCGGAGAGAGCGGGCTCCCCAAGCGCCGTTGTTCGCTTCAGAGCCCGCCCCTCTTCACCAAGACATCAGCCTTCACCTCGCACGGGCCGCCACTTCGAGCGGCGCTAATTCGTCACACAACATGTGCCGCGCCGGAAGCATCGCCCCCGGAGCAACCGGGCCTGATTCCGCACGGCGCAGATTAAAATTATGGAGCAGACAAAATGAGCGAAAAACATGAGGACGCGAATCTGATACTCAAGCTGTATGAGCTGCGGCGCGAGGAGGTCATGCGCGCGGCGCGCAACTGGTTCATCGGCGAGTTTAACCCTGAGAGCTTGCAGGACATCTCCGACGCCGTGATGGGCGAGCACAGCGCGCACTACCGGATGGTCACGACCTACTGGGAGATGGCCGCCTCCTTCGTCACCAACGGGGCGATTGACGAAAAGATGTTCAACGACGCCAACGGCGAGCACAACGTCATTTACGCCAAAATCGAGCCCTTCGTCGCCGAGATTCGGAGCACCCAGGGCATGCCGCAGTACATGCAGCACCTGGAAAAAATCGTCATGAGCGCCCCTGACGCCAAGGAGCGCATGGCGGCCCTGCGCGAGCGCTTCAAGCAGATGGCCGCGACGCGCGCCGCCTCATCGAAGACTGCCCAGGCCGGATAAAACCCTGACCGGGCGGCGCGTGACCTGACGGATACATCTTTGCCAGCCGGTCACGCGCCGCCCGTCGTCTCTCATCCGTATGAAAGTTACCGGCACGGAATTTATCAAGAGCGCCTTCGAGGAGAGCCATTGGCCCGCGGGCAGCATGCCGGAGATAGCCTTCCTCGGGCGCTCGAACGTCGGCAAATCGAGCCTGATTAATTCCCTGCTCGGCGTCAAGGGGCTGGCCCGCACCTCGTCTACGCCGGGGCGCACGCAGGCGCTCAACTTCTTTCTGATTAATAATCGTTTCCGTTTCGTAGACCTTCCCGGCTACGGCTATGCGCGGGTCCCCAAAAACATCAGGGCCGAGTGGGGCCAGATGGCGACGAACTACCTTGCCAAGCGGACACAGCTTGTGCTATCAATTCAGATCGTAGATTCGCGTCACGAACCCACGACATTGGACTTGCAGCTTCAAGAGTGGCTTCAGCATCATGCGAAGCCGCAGGCCCTGGTTGCCACGAAGTCCGACAAGCTCTCTAACAACGAGTTGCGAAAAAACCTTGAGCGGACGAAACGCCTGCTCAGTGCGGAGCAAGTGATAGCTTATTCCGCCACGACCGGAAAAGGGCGCGACCAGGTGTGGCGGGCGATTGAAGAGGCGTTGGCTAATTTTCGATTTTAGATTTGTGCTTTCCGGCCGGACGCGCTAAGATTCAGTTCGCAAATCATCAATCTAACATCGAAGCTCTGGAATCCCTTAACCCCCTTTGGTTTTCTTACAAATTTGTCACAGGGCCACGCGCGGGATAAGAGCGGCATCTTATTGCTGCCATGATTATTCCCGCGACAATTTAAGCGGACTACGAAGCGAGCCAGTAGGGCAGCAACCAGTCACCTCGCGTTTGATTGCCGGCGGCAGACGCCCCACACGCGCCTCCTGCCAGCGAGCACGCAGATAGGTTTCATTCCCGATTCACCAGCGTCGGCATAAATCAATTGACAATAACCCGGTATTCAAACCGTAAAGAGATGCTCATCAAGTAGGCGGCCAGGAGGGGAACCTTCTGGGCCGCGCAAGAGAAGAACTGAAATGTCACAACGTACACCACGCACGCGCGCTACGAGCGCTCCCAGCACGACCAACGATAAGCCCGAGACCGACGGGGACAACGGCGCGACCACGACGGCGACAGCCGAAGCGCCGCCCGCCGAGCGGACAGAGAAAGCGGCTGCGCCGAGGGACGGCAAGCCCGAAGACATCTTTAATCTTTCGGACCTCAAGGAGATGTCCATCTCCAAGCTGACGGCCATCGCCAAGGGCATGGATGTCCCCGGCGCGACGGGGATGCGCAAGCAGGAGCTGATCTTCAAGGTCCTCGCCGCGCAGACCGAGAAGAGCGGCCTGATCTTCTCCGAGGGCGTTCTGGAAACGCTGCCCGACGGCTTCGGTTTCCTGCGCGCGCCCGAATACAACTATCTGCCCGGCCCGGACGATATCTACGTCAGCCCCTCGCAGATTCGCAAGTTCGACCTGCGCACGGGCGACACCGTCAGCGGCCAGATTCGCCCGCCGAAGGAAGGCGAGCGCTACTTCGCGCTGATTAAGGTCGAGGCCATCAATTTCGAGGCCCCGGACATGGCGCGCGAGAAGGTCTTTTTCGACAACCTGACGCCCCTTTACCCGGACGAGCAGTTGAAGATGGAGACGGCGCACGACAATCTCTCGGCGCGCGTCATTGACCTGGTCACGCCGATTGGCAAGGGCCAGCGCGGCCTGATCGTCGCGCCGCCCAGGACCGGCAAGACCATGCTCTTGCAGACCATCGCCAATTCCATCACGGAGAACCACCCGGAAGTGACGCTCATCGTGCTCCTGATTGACGAGCGCCCGGAAGAGGTCACGGACATGCAGCGCTCGGTCAACGGCGAAGTCATCTCTTCGACCTTCGACGAGCCGCCGACGCGCCACGTGCAGGTCGCGGACATGGTTATCGAGAAGGCCAAGCGGCTCGTCGAGCACAAGCGCGACGTGGTCATCCTGCTCGACTCGATCACGCGCCTGGCGCGTGCGCACAACGCGGTCGTGCCGCCTTCGGGCAAGATTCTCTCCGGCGGTATCGACTCCAACGCATTGCAGCGCCCCAAGCGTTTCTTCGGCGCGGCGCGCAACATCGAGGAGGGCGGCAGCCTGACGATCATCGCCACGGCGCTGGTCGATACCGGCAGCCGCATGGACGACATGATCTTCGAGGAGTTCAAGGGCACGGGCAACTGCGAAATCCACCTGGACCGCCGTTTGAGCGACAAACGCCTCTTCCCCGCCATAGACTTGCAGCGTTCGGGGACGCGCAAGGAAGAGTTGCTGCTCAGCAAGGAAGACCTGAACCGCGTCTGGGTGA
>DASVWH010000017.1:0-10448 GCA_036389715.1 Pyrinomonadaceae bacterium
CTCGCGCTCGACCATCTCTATTTCCGTGCGATTCTCGGAGGCGTGCGTGTGCACCATGACGCCCCGCTCGCGCGCCAGCCGCGCGACCTCCGCCAGCAGCTCGCGCGTGCAGCTGACGGCAAAGCGCGGCGCGAAGCAGTAGCGGATGCGTCCCCCGTCGCGCCCGTGCCATTCTTCGAGCAGGGCCAGTGCTTCGCGGATGGAGGCCTGCGTCTCTTCGTGCAGCGCGCCGGGGACGCCGTCGCCCTTGTCCATCATGCACTTGCCGAGGGTGGCGCGAAATCCCGTCTCCTCGACGGCGCGAAAGGCCTCCCGCGTATGATTGACCGTCTCCATCGTCAGCGCACAGGTCGTCCCGCCCTTGACCAGCTCCGCGATGGAAAGCCGCGCCGAAGCACGGACCGAGGCGGGCGTGTGCGCGGCCTCCATCGGCCAGACGCGCTTCTTCAGCCAGTCAATCAGCGCGAGGTCGTCGGCCGAGCCGCGAAAGAGCGTCTGGCAGAAATGGACGTGCGTCTGCACGAAGCCCGGCAGGACCGCGCAGCCGCTCGCGTCTATCACTTCGTCTGCGCTCTCAGCCGTCGGGCCCACGCTCTCAATCCGGCCGTCGCGGACGAGCAGATCACCGCTCAAGACGGAATCATCCCCGTCTATCGTGAGCAGCGTCCCGTTCCTGATTAAGATAGATTTTCCCATCGTCGCGCCAGAGAAGCCGTTACCGTTACCGTCCGACTATATAAACAATCGGGCAAAAGGTAAAAGGCAAAAGTGAAGAACAGCAAGCATTGCCTGGCTGTCTTCGCTTTCGCCTTTTACCTTCCGACCCCGGGCCGTGCGGCCCTGCTTACTTCTTGTCTGCGGCCGCGGCCTTACGCTCGGAGGCCGGCGGCGCTGGCGCTGCCTCTTCCTCCGCGTGAACCGGGAAGCCGAGCGCGACCTTCACGTCCGTCTCGACCCTGTGCATCAGCTCCGGGTTATCCCTGAGCGTCTGCTTGGCGTTCTCACGGCCCTGGCCGAGGCGCTCGCCCTTGTAGGAGAACCAGGCCCCGCTCTTCTCGACGACCTTGTGCAGGACGCCGAGGTCAACCAGGTCGCCCTCGCGCGAGATGCCCTCGCCGTAGACGATGTCGAACTCGCACTCGCGAAACGGCGGCGCGACCTTATTCTTGACCACCTTGACCTTCGTCCGGTTGCCGACGAAACGGTCGCCGTCCTTGATCGAGCCGATGCGGCGGATGTCCAGCCTGAGGCTCGAATAGAACTTCAGCGCGCGCCCGCCGGTCGTCGTCTCGGGCGAGCCGAACATGACGCCGATCTTTTCGCGTATCTGGTTGATGAAAATAAAGCAGGTGTTTGAAGACGAGACGATGGCCGTCAGCTTCCTGAGCGCCTGCGACATCAGACGCGCCTGCAATCCGGGCAGCGAATCGCCCATCTCGCCGTCGAGCTCCGCGCGCGGCACGAGCGCCGCCACCGAGTCAATGACGATCACGTCAACGCCGTTCGAGCGCACCAGTGCTTCGGCGATCTCCAGCGCCTGCTCGCCCGAATCCGGCTGCGAGATGAGCAGTTGGTCAACGTCCACGCCGAGCTTTCCGGCGTATTCGGCGTCCATCGCGTGCTCGGCGTCAATGTAGGCGGCGACGCCCCCGGACTTCTGCGCCTCGGCCACGATGTGCAGCGCGAGCGTCGTTTTGCCGGAGCTTTCCGGCCCGTAAATCTCTATCACGCGGCCACGCGGCACGCCGCCGACGCCGATTGCCGCATCCAGACTTAAAGAGGTTGTCGAGATCGCAGCGATGTCGGAGACTTCCCGCTCGCCCAAACGCATGATCGATCCCTTGCCAAATTTCTTTTCAATGTTAAGCAGCGCCGCTTCGACCGCTTTACCGCGATCCGCGCCCGTTCTATCTTCAGCCATCACAAACATCTCTTTCTACCATTCCTTTTCTCACGTCTCGTGGTGTGTCGAACTTATCGGTCGTCCCGGCAGACCTGCCACCGCAACGAGAGGCAGTATAACACACGCAACGCGAGAATGGAACAGCGTTTCATACATGCAACGAACTATTTTCGCGGGGTTTGAGAGCAAATTCAATGATAGAGCACGCCGTCCGGCCGAGCGCCCGGCATCATTCCGGGCCGGGCCCTGTGCGCTCCGCACTGCGGTATACCACGCGGGCCGCAAATCCTGCAACCGGGTCAGCCTTCGAGCAGCTCGGAGAGGCTGCGGCCGCTCCGTTTTTCGAGCTGTTCCGTGAGCGAGGCCACGCCGCCCGCGCTCTCGTCGCACGCCAGGCGCTCGACGCGCCACATCGGGAAAAAGAGGTCATTCAACCCGATGAAGGGCTCACCGCTGGCCACCGCGCTGACCCAATCGTCAAAGGCATTGAGATCGAGCCCGCGCAGGAAGACGCCCGCCGCGCTGATTTCGTAAAGCATCCCCCAGCACTTCTCGCGGGGGCTGTGCAGGACCAGGACGACGGGCGCGCCAGCCTCTATCGAAGTCTTGCGCTTTCCGGCGCCTTGCGGGCTCTTCTCTCGCGTCTCGGCCATCAATTTTTATCCCGCCCGGCGGGCAGCAGCCCGCGTGCGAACTCCCCCACCTGTCGCACGATGCCGGGCGCGCCCGCCAGTCGTTCGATCTCGGCGACCAGCGCCGAACCGACGACGGCCGCGTCCGCATAGCGCCAGACATCGGCCACCTGCGCTGCGTTCGAGATACCGAATCCGACGGCGACGGGTAGCGCCGACACCTGGCGCACGCGGGCCACCAGCTTTTCGGCATCGAGGCTGACGTTGGCCCGCGCGCCCGTCACGCCCGCACGCGAGACGGCGTAAATGAAGCCGCTGGCCTGCTCGGCCACCATTTGCAAACGCGCGTCGGTCGAGGTCGGCGCAACCAGAAAGATCATGTCCAGGCCCTGCGCTTTGAGCATCGGAGCGAAGTCGAGGGCCTCTTCCGGGACGAGGTCTGTGACGAGCACGCCGTCAACACCGGCGCGCGCCGCTTCCCTGCTCAAACGCTCAAGCCCGTATTGCAGCAGCGGGTTGAAGTAGCTGAAGAGCACGACGGGGACATCTATTTCGTGCTGCACATCCGCGACCGCATCCAGTAACTCCCCTATCCCGAACTCGTGTCGCAGGGCGCGCTCAGAGGCTCTCTGGATGACCGGCCCGTCGGCCATCGGGTCGCTGAACGGGACGCCAAGCTCGATGATGCTCGCGCCCGCCCGCGCCAGTTCGACCAGCAATCGCCGCGTCGTCTCAAGGTCGGGATCGCCTGCCGTAATAAACGGGATGAAGCCGCGCCGGGCTTCGCGCTGCAAACGGGCGAAGGTCTCGCCGATGCGGCTCAAGGCGTTTCTCCGCCGAGCATCCCGGCGACAGTATCAACGTCCTTATCGCCGCGCCCCGAAAGATTGATGACGAGCAGCTGGTCGCGCTTCAGCTCGCGTGCGACTTTCAAAGCGTAAGCCACCGCGTGCGATGATTCCAGGGCCGGAATGATGCCTTCGAGCTGTGAGAGCTGTTGAAAGGCGGCCAGCGCCTCGGCGTCGTCGGCCGAGACGTATTCGACGCGGCCCGCATCGTGCAGAAAGGCGTGCTCCGGTCCGATCGAGGGATAATCGAGCCCGGCGGAGATCGAGTGTGTCGCAGCTATCTGCCCGCGCTCGTCCTGCAAGACGTAGCTCATAGTCCCCTGCAAGACGCCCGGGCGTCCGCCCCCGCCCTGATTGAAACGCGCGGCGTGCTCGCCCAGGCTGTTCCCGCTGCCGCCCGCTTCGACGCCGATCATCCGAATCGCGGCATCGCCGAGGAAAGGATGAAAGAGCCCGATAGAGTTTGAGCCGCCGCCGACGCAGGCGACCAGGACATCGGGTAAACGTCCCTCACTCTCAAGCATCTGGGCACGCGTCTCGCGCCCGATGACGCTCTGGAAGTCGCGCACCATCAGCGGGTACGGGTGCGGCCCGAGGGCGCTGCCGAGCAGGTAGTAAGTGTCGGCAACATTCGTCACCCAATCGCGCAGCGCCTCGTTAATCGCATCTTTGAGGGTCCGCGCGCCCGCCTCCACGGCACGCACCTCGGCCCCTAGCAGGCGCATTCGGAAGACGTTGAGCCGCTGGCGGCGCATGTCCTCCGAGCCCATGTAGACCACGCATTCGAGGCCAAAGAGCGCGCAGACCGTGGCCGTGGCGACGCCGTGCTGGCCCGCGCCCGTCTCTGCGATGATGCGCCGTTTGCCCATCCGCCGCGCGAGCAGCACCTGCCCGAGCGCGTTGTTAATCTTGTGCGAGCCCGTATGCGAGAGGTCTTCGCGCTTGAGAAAGAGCCTGGCTCCGCCCGCGGCCTCCGATAAACGCGCCGCAGGAAAGAGCGGCGTCGGGCGGCCGGAATAATCGCGCAGGAGCGCCGCCAGCTCCGCCTGGAACTCATCATCCGAGCGCACGGCTGCGTAAGCCCCGGCCAGCTCTTCGAGCGGGGCCATCAGGGTCTCCGGCACGAAGCGCCCGCCATACGGTCCCCAGTGCCCGCGCTCGTCCGGCTGTGTCTCCCTGGCATCGCTCATTTAATGACTGCTTTCTGCCGTCGCTAATAACTGCTCCCTGCCATCTCCCGGCCCTTTGACGGGCGAAGGCTCCTCTTCCGCGCAATGCTGACCCCCCGCTGGCAGCTACAACCTGTTCCGGCTCAACAGTTTATCACCGCTGCGCGCTCTAAAGGGCGGTCGTCGGCGCGGCGATGACCGTGCGATTGCGCCCCTCATCCTTGGCGCGGTAGAGCGCCGCGTCGCTGGCGGCGTAGAGAGCGCGCTCGGAGACTGCGTGCGCCGGGCAGGCCGCGAGCCCCAGGCTGATGGTCACTGTCCCGTAGCTCTCGACCGGCGCGGCCGAGACGACCTGGCGCAGGCGCTCGGCGGCCGTCAGGGCTCTCGCGTCGTCCGCACCGGCCAGCAGCAGCGCGAACTCTTCGCCGCCCAGCCGCGCGGCCGTATCGTTATCGCGCGACAGCTCGACGAGCGAGCTGGCGATGTGACGAATCACCACGTCGCCCGCCGAATGGCCGTGCTGATCGTTGAAGAGCTTCATGTGGTCTATATCCAGCAGCAAGAGCGCGCACGGCACGTTGTAGCGGCGCCAACGCTCCAGCTCCTGCCCGAGCGCGAGGCGAAAACGGCGGCGATTGGCCAGCCCCGTCAGGTAATCGCGGTCGGCGTCGAAGCGCAGCCGCTCAATCGTTTGACGCAGCGAGACTAGCTGCCTGGTGCGCGCGAGCAGCAGTTCAATCTCGGCGGGCAGCCGGAAGTAGTCGAACGCGCCAAGCTCTATCGCGGCACAGCGCCGCGCCGTCGTCGCCTCGGCCTGGCCCAGCAGCAACAGTGCGACGCCGTCCGAGAGGCGCGAGACGGAGCGCGCCAGCTCGTCGGCGCTGATGCCTTTGAGGCTGACATCCACGAGCATCAGGTGCGGGCGCGTCTGCCGGAGCGAGACCAGGGCCGCAGCGCCTCCCGTCACGCCGACGACGGCGAACCCCGCATCCCCGAGCGCCGCGCCGTAAGCGGCCATCGAAGGCTCGTCCGTCACGAGCAGCACGCGGCCCTGTTCGCGCCTGCTCGCCAGCTCGTCCGAAGTTGCCTGTGCTGTTGCACTCATAAAAGGCGGAGCTTAGCTGCCGGACGCCGCGCGCCGGGCTGCGAGAGATTGACCTGCCGCTTCCGGCATCCTCCGGCATCGGGCGGCTGAAATCCTAAAACCCGGCAGACAGCATCTGACATCCAATGCGGTCGCGGCGTCAAGTTTAACAGGCCGCGCGGGCCGCCCGGACGAAGGCGCGCAGCAGCTCCGTGTCCTTTCTTCCGGGCGAGCATTCGAGCCCGCTGCACGCATCAACAGCATCAGGGCCGACGGCCGCAATCGCTCCCGCGATGTTCTCGGGCGAGAGACCGCCCGCGAGGAACAGCTGCGGGACAAGCTGGCGCACGCTCCGGGCCAGCCGCCAGTCGAAGACGTGCCCCGTGCCGCCACGCTCCGCGCCCGCGAAGGCATCGAGCAGGATCGCCTCTGTCTCATAGGCGGTCACGCTCTGCGGGTCAAACCGCGCGCCGACGCGCAGCGCCTTGATGACAAAGCGTCCCTTTAACTCGCGGCAGTATTCGGGCGACTCGTCGCCGTGCAACTGGACGGCCGTCATCCCCGCCAGGTCCGCCTTCAGCGCGACCTGCCGAGGCCCGCTCTCGTTGACGAAAACGCCGACGCTCATCATCCCCGCGGGCAGTTGCGAGACGATGCGGCGCGCCTCCTCCGGGGCAATATAACGCGGGCTCCGCTCGTAAAAGTTGAAGCCGAGAGCATCCGCGCCCGCCTCCGCTGCCGCCAGCGCATCTTCCAGATTCGTAATCCCGCAAACTTTGACGAAGACCATTGAAATACCCGTCAGCCCGACTCAAAAGCCATCAATCATCATGTGTCGAATCGTCAATGATAGATAGGTAAAAGCAATGATAAATAGACGGAGCCGATTGCTCGCGGCAAAGCTCCCGTCTCGCCCGTCTCTCTTTTTCCATGCACGATTGGCCATTGACGATTGAAAGGCTTTTCATCTTTTACGCTGCGGCAATCAGGGCACGCAGCGCGTCTTCCGGCTCGTCGGCTCGCATCAGCAGCTCGCCGACGAGGAAGCCCCTGTAGCCAAGCGAGTGCAACGCGCGCAGGTCAGCGTTTGTCCGCAGTCCGCTCTCCGTCACCAGCGTCGAGCCTTCGGGAGCATCCTGGGCCAGGCGGGACGAAACGTCAAGCGAGACTTCAAATGTGCGCAGGTCACGATTGTTGACTCCGATGAGCGTCGCGCCGCTTTCGGCCGCGCGCCGCATCTCCGCGCTCGTATGCACCTCGACCAGCGCGTCCATTCCCAGCTCGTCCTCCACCACTTGCCGCAAGCGCCTGAGCGGCTCGTCGTCGAGCGCGGCCACGATCAGCAGCAGCGCATCGGCCCCGGCGGCAGCCGCTTCGTAAAGCTGGTATTCGTCGAAGATGAAATCCTTGCGCAGCACAGGCAGAGAGACCGTCGCGCGCACTGCGCGCAGGTCGTCCAGCGAGCCCAGGAAACGGTCCTCTTCGGTCAGGACGGAGACGGCCGCCGCCCCGCCCGACTGGTAGCTGCTGGCGAGTTCGGCCGGATTGACGCGCCCGCGAATCACTCCCCTGGAAGGCGAAGCGCGCTTCACTTCGGCAATCACATTAAGCTGCGACTCTTCAGCCAGAGCGGCACGCAGCGCGTGCGGGCGCGCATCGCGCCGAACCGCCAGCGCCTGCCCGCGCAACGCTTCCGGGGAAGATAATTTTTTGGCCCCGGCCAGCCGCGCCCGCTTGAGCGCCATGATCTCCGTCAGAAAATCCATGTCTGAAAATCAGAGTGAAAACGAGTGAAAAGAAGAGGAAAGCAATGGCTTAAAACGCCCGAGACAGAGCCTTTCCTCGCCCTCTCCGCGACCCTTCGCCGCTCTTCGTCTTTCTGCGCCGCCCTCGCCTTATCCTTTCCCTCTTTCGACGCCCCCTGCCTCTTTCCCTTGACACGCTCACCTGTTTGTCGCTTTGACGAGCTGGTCCAGTTTGTAGAGGGCAGCGCCGCCGTCAATGCTCTGCTCGGCGAGACGCGCGGCGGCATCGAGGTCGGGCGCAGCGCCGCCGACAAAGAGAGCTGCGGCGGCGTTTGCGATGACCAGCTCGCGTGCTTCGTCGCGCCGCTTTCCGGCCAGCACCGCGCGGATAATCGCGGCATTGGCCTCGGCGTCGCCGCCGCGCAGGCTCGTTAGCTCCCTGCGACCGAATCCGAAATTCTCCGGGCCGATCTCAAAAGTCCTGACGCTGCCCGCGCGCGCTTCGGCCACGAAGGTTTGAGCGCCGAGCGTGACTTCATCGAGCCCGTCCAAGCCGTGAACGACCCAGGCGTGCTCCGTCCCGAGCGCAACCAGAACTCGTGCCAGCGACTCGACCAGGGACTGATGCCAGACGCCTATCAGTTGTCGCGGCGCGCCCGCGGGGTTCGTCAAAGGCCCCAGCAGGTTGAAGGTCGTATGCACGCCCAGCTCGCGGCGGATACCGGCCACGCGCGCCGTCGCCCCGTGATAGAGCGGCGCAAACATGAAGCAGATGCCGAACTCCTCCAGGCACTGCTCGGAGATTTCGGGCCGCGCCGTGACGCAGACGCCGAGGGCCGACAAAACGTCCGCGCTCCCCGAACGGCTCGTCGCAGCGCGGCTGCCGTGCTTGGCGACCGGCAGCCCAGCTCCCGCGATGATGAAAGCGGCGGCGGTCGAGACGTTGAAGGTCTTCGCATGACTCGAACCCGTCCCCGCAGTGTCTATAAAACGTTCGTGACTGCTGTTGAGCCTGACGGCACGCGCGCGCATGGCCGACGCCATCCCTGCCAACTCCTCGACCGTCTCGCCCTTAACCGCCAGCGCGACCAGTGCCGCCGCTATCTGAGCATCCGTCGCTTCGCCGTCGAGCAGGGCTTCAAGGAGCGCCCCGGCCTCCGCGCGCTGCAAATCCTCGCCGCGCATCAGGCGCAGCAGGAGCGCGCGCAAGCCCATCTCCGCGCGCGGCTCATCGCTGCGCGCCGGAGTCGGCAGCAGCCAGGAGGGCCTCAACGTGCGTGATGCCTCTTCGTCTGTCATGGGAAGTCAGTTTTCAGTTTTCGGTCTTCAGTTTTCAGTAAGAATCAGTAAGAGATTGAGAGCTTGAAACTCAAAACTGAAAACCGAAAACTGAAGACTCGCAGCCGCCAACTTTCAGAGCTTGAGTAAATTGGCGAGCAATCTTTTTCCGTCGGTGGTCAGAATAGATTCGGGATGAAATTGGACGCCCTCGATTTTCAGCTCGCGGTGGCGCAGTCCCATGATGACGCCGTCGGGCGTGGTGGCCGAGACCTCCAGGCAGTCCGGCAGGCTCTCGCGCTCGACGACGAGCGAGTGATAACGCCCGGCCTTGAAGCGATAATCAATCCCCTCGAAGATAGTGCGCCCGTCGTGACAAATCTCCGACGATTTGCCGTGAACGAGCGTCGGCGCACGGACCACGCGCCCGCCGAACGCCTGCGCGATTGATTGATGCCCGAGGCAAACGCCGAGAATCGGGATGCGCCCGGCAAAATGTTCGATCATGCTGAGCGAGACGCCCGCGCCGTCGGGCGTGCCCGGCCCCGGCGAGATCAGAATCTTGTCCGGGCAGCAGTGCGCCTCGACCTCTTCGACCGTCACCTCGTCATTACGGCGCACGTCCAGCTCCTCGCCAAGCTCGCCCAGATACTGCACGAGGTTGTAAGTGAACGAATCGTAATTGTCTATCACGAGAATCATTTTAGTGAGCAGTAAACAGTGAGCCGTGAGCAGTCAGTGATAAGTAATAAGTAATAAATAGCGAGTAGTGGGCGACAAGCAGCTCGTCTTTCTTTTACTGCTTACTGCTCACTGCTTACTGCTTACATTGTTGCACAACAGCGCGCGTGATGCGTACCGGCTTAAGGGGCTTTTCGCCTTCGACGGGGGCCTGGTTGATGGCCTCCACGACCTCCATGCCTTTGAAGACGCGTCCGAAGGCGGCGAACTTTCCGTCGAGCTGTGCGGCCTCGCCGAGCAGGATGAAGAAATGAGTGGACGCGCTGTTGGGCTCGTCCGGGCGCGCCATCGAGACTATCCCGCGCACATGCTTGACGTAATTCGGCTCGTCAGGAATCTTGCGGGCGGCCCTGCGCGCCAGCTCCAGGCCCCATTTTTCGCTGGTCGAAAGATTGCCGCCCTGCACGACGAACCCTTTGACGACGCGGCTGAAGGTCGTCGTCTCGAACGCACCGCTGGCAACCAGGTTGAGAAAGTTGCGGACGGTTTCGGGCGCGGCCTCGGCCAACATCTCCAGCTCAATCACGCCCGCCTCCGTCTCGAACCTGATGCACTGCCCGGCCAGCTTTTCAACCGGCACGCCGTCGAAAGGCTCACTCTTGGCCGACTCTAAAGCGCCGGGACGCTGGTTGATCTTCTTCGGCTGCGGCGACGGCTGCTCGCCCTGCGCGAAGACGGCAGAGACGAGCAGCAAGAGAGCCCCCAGCACGACGACAACACGTCCAGCCCCAAACGCGGCCTCGCGCCCGGCGCGGGCGAGAGAGCGCAGTAGAGCCCACCTGACACACATCTTTTTCGCCTTCACGCTGATGCCTTCCTCCCAGTCCCTCATAATCCCCTCTCGGCCATCTCTATCGCGCGCAGCAGGGCGCGCGCCTTGTTAACCGTCTCCTCATATTCGCGCTCGGGCACGGAGTCGGCCACGACCCCTGCACCCGCCTGGACCAGAGCGCGCCCCTCTCGCATCACTATGGTCCGAATGGCGATGCAGGAATCCAGATTGCGCGCATAATCGAGGTAGAGCACCGCGCCCGCGTAGACGCCGCGC
>DASVWH010000018.1:0-16972 GCA_036389715.1 Pyrinomonadaceae bacterium
CGCGGCCTCATCTTGTCTTGTGCCTGCGAGTTCGTGTACAACCAGAGCGGAATTTACCGGGCCCTGTCGCTGAGAGTGTCTGAGCCTTTGACGAACCGGGGCCCTTCTAAAGTTTGAGATGGAGTCGCGTTGATAAACATCGGACGAGTGAGGGCAAAGGGCTGGTCCCGGAAGGCGGGCGTCGTGCTGCTCGTCATTGCTTTCGTCTCTCTGGCGCGGGCCGAGGGCGGCTGGGTCGCAGTCCCGCACGGGGTCTTCACGAAGGATTTGAACGCAGTCTTTTTCGCGGATTCAAAGCGCGGCTGGGTGGCGGGCGACGGCGGTTACGTCAGCCGCACGGTTGACGGCGGGCTGACCTGGACGCAGCAGCCGGTCGAGACCAGAGAGGCCATCAACGACATCTACTTTCGCAACAAAGAGGACGGCTACCTGCTCGCGGGCAACAGCATCTTTGTGACGGACGACGGCGGGCAGCACTGGCGCGAGCTGCGCCGCTACTTCGCCTCGGATTTCGGCGGTGCGACGGCGGAGCTTTACAGCGTCCGCTTTTCAGGAAAGAAGAGGGGCTGGGTGGTCGGCTCCGTCAGCCGCAAGGACGTGGTCGTGGATAGCCTGGTAATCTACACCAACGACGGCGGCAAATCCTGGCAGCGCCAGCGCGTGCCGACGCGCGAAGAGCTGATTCACCTGGACTTTGCGGACGAAAAGCGCGGGTGGATAGTCGGCGTCGGCGGCACGGTTCTCTTCACGCAGGACAGCGGCGAGACCTGGACGCCGCTCGGTTCAGGCACGACCGCAACGCTTTATCACGTGGATTTTCGTGACGAGCGGGTGGGCTGGGCCGTCGGCGAGCGCGCCACCGTCCTGCGTACCACGGACGGCGGCCAGAGCTGGCTGCCCGTGGACGTGCCGGTCCGCGGAACGCTGCTCAGCGTGCAGTTTGTTGACGCGGATAACGGCTGGATAGTCGGGCGCGGCGGCGTCATTCTGCGTTCGAGCGATGCGGGCAGAACCTGGGTCAGGCAGGAAAGCCGGACGAAACAGAATCTCTACGCGCTTTTTCTGGAGAAGAAGTGGGGCTGGGCCGTCGGCTCGGGTGGAATTATCTTGCAGTACGCGCGCTGACCGCAACGCCGGGGGCCTTTGTTGACAGAGGTTTACGGGTAAATGGCTGCCGCTCTGCCGGGTCAAGCAACCAGAAACGGCGGGCCCGGCATCTGAAGATTTGCTAAGGTTACCGCAAGAGGCCGCAAGGGGAAAGCGGTCGGGTAACGTTCGATTCCTCCTGTAATTTCCGCCCGGCATGGAAGCCCATACCGGGCGGCTTTTTTTGTCTTGGGACAGTTTAATCCGGCTTTTCGTTGACCATCCCGCGCAGCTCTGCGCGCAGGCGCTCGATCTCCGCCAGTTTCTGCTGGACGCGGTCGAAGAGGGCCGATTGCGTCTTGATGCCTTCGTCAATCAGGTAGGCGGCGGCTTCGGCGCGGTTGCGGAAGACTCCGGCCTGGACCAGTTGTTCCAGCTTCTCCTGTGCCTCGTGCGAGACTTTAACGGCGACCACGTAATCATCCTTTGCAGAGATGGCGCGCTCGATGGTGCGGCTGATGTCGCGTCCGATGGCGCTCAGTGATTCGGGGATGCGCGAGGCGATCTCGCGCACGGAAGAGGCCGCGCGTGCCTTGTCGTGATGTTCCTCGGGCTCAACGTCGCGCAGCATCAGGTCGTCTATCGTCTCGGGCCGCTCTGTCCCGTGCTCCGGATCGTAAGGACTGCTCATCTTCTTTCAAGACTCCTTTTGGACTATCTTACGTGCTGCGCCGCCGAAAGGTTCGCGCGCCCGTCATTAGACAACCAGGGATTCGACGGCCGCCCGGTGTGCGCCCGTAGAAATCTCGCGCCGCGCCGGGCATCCCTGTTGCGAGAAGACGCAAGCATTCTAGGAAGCGCCGAAATCATCGTCAAGGAGTCGTCGTCATCCCGCTCTTAACTTTTTGCTCTCAAGGGCCTTCACCCTGCCTTGATTCTTCCGCCCTGCTCTTCGTTGCGGCGTGCGATTGCGTAGAGAATGGTCTTGACCTGGAAGGGCGTCAGGTCCGGGTGGGCTTCCTTGATGAGCGCGATGATGCCGACGATGTGCGGGCAGGCAAAGCTATTGCCGGTCAACTGGCGATAACCGCCGCCGGGCCAGGTCGTCAGCACCTGCACGCCCGGCGCGACGAGCTCTATCACTTCGCCGTAGCGATAGCCGAACTTGAAGGGGTCGCTCCCGTCATCTTTGACCACCGAGACGAGCGAGGAAGAGAAGATCGAAGGGAAGCTCGGCTGCGGCAGATTGTTGGCCGCCGCGACGACAATGCAGCCAGCGTGATAGGCCATGTCCAGCAGGTCGTGCAGCGGCCCGTGATACTGCGGCTTGGTCGTCCCGAGCGAGAGATTGATGACGTGCAGCCTCTGCTTGATGGCGTAGTCGAGCCCGGCCAGGAACAGCTCGCCCGAGCCGGAAGCCTTCGCGCCGAGCACCTTGATGCTATAAAGCTCTGCGTCGGGCGCGAGCTGGCTGATAATCCCGGCGCAGGCCGTCCCGTGGCCCGCCGCGTCGCCCGACACCGAAGGCCGAAAGTGCACCCGCCCGCCTTCGACGCTCGCCTCGACGGAGGCTTTGACCCGTCCTTTCAGGGCCGGATGCTCCGTGTCTATGCCGCTGTCGATGACGGCGACGCGCACGCCCCTGCCCGTGCGTCCCTCCCAGAGCTTGTCGGGCGTAATCGTCGCCCACAGGTTCGCCAGCGCGCCCCCAGCTTCGCCGCGCGCTTTAGACTGCGCCATGATGAGATTCGAGCTTAATCAAAGTGGAATAGAGCAAAATGGAATAGCTTTTGTTCGGGCGCAGACGCCTCTCGTCCGACGAACAGGCCGCGCCGTTTTTATCTCAAGGTGGAAGGGCCACCCCGTTTCGGTCGGACTCGAAAACACTGACGGGCTCAACCGCTGAAGGCGGCGCGTGCGCTTATTGTACGATGCGGCACGCGCCCGCGCACGAAGAATTGTCGGCGACGTGGCAAACGCCCGCCGAAAAGGGGTTTGCCCGCAGGGCAAGCCGGGATAAAAGAAGGGCGGTTTCCGCACGCAACCTTGCTCCCGCCGCTAGCATCCGTGTACTATGCAGAGAGCCGTAAATTTCGGCCGTTGCCAAGGGTCGCGCCCTCCGAGCGGCGCTCTAACTTTAGCAGATTTATTTCAATAAGAGGCTTGTAGCAGTGAAGAACAGAATTTCGCTCGCCCTCGTCGCATTACTTCTCGTCGCCCTGACACTTCCGGTCTTCGTCGCCGCGCAGCAGCAGGGCCAGGCTCCGAGCGGGAGCACGGCCCAGCCAGCGCCCCGGCCCTCTTCCGGCAACGGAATGCCGGGCCGTCGCCCCTCGCCGCGCGCGCGCGCCATGAGCGGCGCGACCTCGGATGTCGAGCAGGATTTTGCCGAAGCGCTGACCATCATCCAGGAGAATTACGTTGACGGCAATAAGCTCGAATATAACACCGTCTTCAAATCCTCCATCATCGGGATGCTGCGCTCGCTCGATCCGCACTCCAATTATTACGACCGCCAGGAGTTCGACGAGCTGAAGACCGACCAGCGCTCGGAGTATTTCGGCATCGGCGCGTCCATCCAGAATCAGACCGTCGGCGACCAGACCGATACCTACATCATGGCGACCTTCGAGAATTCGCCTGCGGCGCGCGCCGGGCTGCGCTTCGGCGACCGCATCCTGGCCGTGGACGGCGACAAGATGGCGGGCAAGTTCTCTTCCGAAGTGCGCGATAAGATACGCGGCCCGCGCGGCTCAGTCGTCAAGGTGACGGTCGAGCGCGCCGCGACGCTCAAGACGGAGACGGTCGAGATCACACGCGACGCCGTCCCGCAGCCTTCCATTCCAGACGCTTACATGCTGCGACCGGGCGTCGGCTACATCGGCATGACGCAGGGCTTCAACTACACGACGGCCGACGAGTTGCAGGCGGCGCTCGACGACCTCCATTCGCAGGGCATGCAATCGCTGGTGCTGGACTTGCGCAACAATCCGGGCGGCTTCCTGGACCAGGCGATTCGCGTCTCGGAGAAGTTCTTGCAGCGCGGGCAGGTGATTCTTTCACAGAAGGGGCGCAACGGGCTCGGCGACAGGGTCTATGAATCGAGCAATCGTAACCCGGACCTGACGCCGCTGGTCATCCTCGTCAACGGCAATACGGCCTCTGCGTCCGAGATCGTGGCGGGCGCGATGCAGGACCATGACCGCGCCCTGATCGTCGGCCAGACCAGTTTCGGCAAAGGGCTCGTCCAGGGCATCTTCCCGCTCGAATACGGCGCGGGATTGACGCTCACGACGGCCAAGTATTTCACGCCTTCGGGCCGCCTCATTCAGCGCGACTACTCGAACGGCGGCTTCTACGACTATTACACGAGGGGCGGGACGATAGCCCTCGACAAGAAGGAAGAGCAGGTTAAGCCTGCCGGGCCGGAAAGCAAGACCGACACGGGCCGTCCCGTTTACGGCGGAGGCGGCATCTCGCCCGACGAGGCCATCAAGCCGCGGACCATCAACACGGGGCAGGCGCGCCTTCGTAATCCGATCTTCGCCTTCACGCGCGAGATAGTCAACGGGCGCATCCCGGGCTTCGATTCCTACAAGGTCGGGCGTGCCATTGATTTCGGACACCGGCTCGAAGCCTCCGATTTCAGGGTCACAAATGAAGTCTACAAAGCGTTTAGGGATTTCGTGGCCAAGAACCCGGCCTGGAAGGTGACGCCCGCACAGCTCGACCGTAATCGCTCGTTCATCGAGCAGGAGCTGCGCTTCAACATGGTGACGGCGGCCTACGGCCGGACGGCCGCGGACCAGGTGCTCGTCGCCGACGACCCGCAGGTGGCCAAGGCGGTTGACATCATGCCGAGGGCGCGCGAGCTGGCGATGACGGCGCTCAATCGTCGCGCTCAGCCCTAAAGGCTGGGCACTGGCCCGGGAGCCGAAAAAGCAGAAAGGCAAAAGTGAAGAGGGAGGGCCGAGGCGCTCTTTCTCTTCACTTTTGCCTTTCTGCTTTTGACCCCTGCGCGGCCTGCCGGAGCCTCTTTTTCAGTCCCCGCCGGTTTTGCCGTGCGGCGCGTCAACGGGCTTGGATTCGGGCGAGCCCTTCTGGCGCAGGAAGATCGAGAGGACGACGAGCGCCCCGACCGAGAGAAATTCGCTCTGCCAGTTCTGGAAAGACTCGAACCAGAAGCGCGAAGTTCCCATGTACTCTATCGTCGTCACGGGCTGGCCGCCGTGCACACGCTGGTCCTCGCTATACTCTTTCGCGCCCCCGGCCGCGTGCAGCACAAACGAGATGACGAAGAGCAGGAAGAGGGCCAGGCAGAGAGAGTTCTCGTAGATTTTTAAGGTCCATCCGCCCCGCCGCACCGGCCAGGGCATATCCTTTCGCTTGCGACCGGATTTTCCAGGCTCCGTATCCACAGACTCCTTCTCGTCCAGCTTTTTAGATTCGGGCGAGCCCTTCTGGTAAAGATAAGCCGTCAGCAGAACGTACATTCCCATCTGGAGAAATTCGCTCTCCCAATTCTCAAAAATCGCCTCGACGAAATGGCCGCTCGAAAGATACTCTGTGAAGCCGACGGTCGGCTGCCCATGATCCTGCTGCTCTTCGTTGTACTGCCTGTAGCCCGTCACGCTCTGGCCCATCAGGGCCAGGAGAAAGAGCGTGAACATCACTATCGAGAGACCGTTGTTGCGCAGTATTCGTCGCATAGAACTCCTGCCAGACTGTTGGCTCAGACGAGCGTTGGAAATCCCGGGCCGGAAGGGACGATTCGTGTCTCGCGCATCTCCAGCCTATTTCTTGTAGAGCCTGGCCGCACCGACGGTGACGCCCGCGAAAATCCCGAAGCGCGGCGCGTCCGGGTTAAGCCCGAAACGCATCCCGGCGTCGAAAACGAGCCGCCGGTTGGCCTTGTAGGTCAGCGCGCCGAGCGCGAATAAACCCTTCGGCTGCACGTCGTCCTTCGTCTGGCCCGAAAGCTCGCCGATCAACCCGAAGCCGCTCTTGAATTCGCCGGAGAAGGCGAGCGCGCCCTGCCCGCCCGTCACCCAGCCGGGCTCGCCCTCGCGCCCGACGATCAGGTACGCACCGTTCAAGTCCAGGTCAACCTCTCCGAGCTTCTTGCTGAGCAGGAGGACGAGCCTGTGGTCCACGCGACCCGTCCCGAGCCCCTTCTTCTCGCTCGCCGTCGGCAGCTTGGCGTAATAGGCGAAGGCCAGCGCCGGGTGCTTCTCCGTGTCCTTGAGCACGACGGCCTGAAAGCCGATCCTGGTGTCGCCGATTCCGGTCATGCGAGTGCCCGTCTCATCCGTCTCGCTCTCTACTGTGTCGAAATCAAGCTCAAGCAGAAGGCGGCTGGCGGCGGCAAAGCGCAGGGTCAGCGGCGCGGTCTGCTGGCTGCGAAACTCGCTGCCGCGAAAATTTCCGTCGTACCCGTACTCCAACTGGAGCACGCCCCGGCGTTGAATCTCGGCCGGATTGGCGACGCTCGGCCTGCTCGGTTTGATGAACTCTTCCTCCTCGCCCTGCTGCCCGGCGGCGGCTGGCGGCGGCAGCCTGTCCGTCACCGGGACGAGCATCTGCTGTGCGCGCAGGATGTCGGGAGCGGCTGCGAAAAATAGCGCAAGTAAGAGAAGGCGCGGAAGCCTCTGCTTAAGCTCTGTGGTCATATTCTTCCAGGTCTCCAAGTGGTTATTCGGGCTCTGCCCCGGCGCGAAGGGCAGGGGTTTAATCCTTCTCGGCGAACTGCGGCGTCTGCGGCTCGGGTTCCGCCCTTTGGGAACTGCGAGAGGCGGCCGCCTGCTTCAGCTCTTCGAGGTCAAGTTCGATGGAGGGGCGCGTGTCGGCCTTGAGCACCTTCTGCATCAACCCTAAGGCGTACTCATTCTGCCGGGGGTCGCTCGAAGCCACGCAGTCGGAGGGGATGACCAGGTTGAAGTCGCGCATGTAGGCGTCGTTGGCGGTAAAGAGGACGCAGATATCGGCCGTAATGCCGGTCAGAATCAGTGTCTTGGCCTTCAGATAATCGAGCAGCGTGTCGAGCGTCGTCGAAAAGAAGCCGGAGTGCTTGGGCTTGAGGACGAAATAATCGTCTTCGGCCGGGCGCAGCAGTTCGACCAGGGGCTTTCCGCAAACGTCGTCTTCAAGGCAGTGCGCGAGCAGCTTGTTGAAATCGGACTGCCACTTGCCGAAGTTATCGTTGACATAGACGACCGGGATTTCGGCCTCTCTGGCCCGGCGCTTGAGGGCGGCCAGCCTTTCGGCCATCGGCAGCGCGTATCGCAGGAGGTCGCGGCCGGTGTCGAATTCCAGGTCGTTGATGACATCAATCAAAAGAAGCGCCACGTCCGCTTTGTCCGGCACATTGCCGTGCAAGTCTTCGTTCTTCGCGGGCATCCTGAGGTTTCTTCCCCCTGACTCGATATAAATTGGCCTTTGATGCAGAGCGAGCAGTTTACCACGAACTATTATGCGAAAGGGGCCTTTCTGCAAAAGGTGGGAGAGGAGGAAGGACGAGCCTTGAGGGGTTGAGGCCCGCCCTTCCGGGCAGCGGCTGTAGTTGCCCGTGTATCTTGGGGTTGAGGTTATACACAGAGCGCCGCTGCGATGTGGCGCGAGCTGACCTGCGCCTTCAATTCTTCAAACGCGCTCTGCCATGCACGCTCGAACCAGCGCCGGGCCTCGCGCCACTGCACCGTCTCGCCCCAGCCCGAATGCATCAGGTGAACGCCGGTGCGGGCAATCACGCCGTCCGAGCAGGGAACGAAGAAGACGACGACGTGAGTGAGCGGGTCGGCCTCGTTCATCAAATGCTTGAACTGGCGCGGCCCCTTCCACTCGAAGGAGAGAAATTCACAGGGCTCGATGGCTATCACCTTGCAGCCGATGGTGCTGTTGTTCTCACCCCGGCCCGGCTCCCAAAAGAGTTCGTACCTGCCCCCGGCCACCGGCTCGACCTCCGCCAGCGGCGCGAGCCAGGACTGGATGAACTCGCCGACCGTGAACATCTCGAAGGCCAGGCCCGGCGCACAATCGAGCCGCGTCGAACAATGGATTATCCTGTCCATCCGGCTGCTCCTTATTAAGCGGACTTCTCCGTCGGGGCGGTCTCTGCGGCCACCTCCTGGACCACTGAAAACTTGTTGCCGTAAAGGTCCTCGAAGACGGCTTCGATGCCCCAGGGCTGTTGCTGCGGCGGGCTGACGAACTTGATGCCGCGCGCGCTGAAGGTTTCGTAGGTCCGGTGGCAGTCGTTCGTATAAAAAGCCCAGGTCGGCATCCGCCCCACCTGGTCCGTCAGGTTCATCCCGAAGCCGTCGGCCTGCATCAGAAAGATTTGCAGCTCTTTCTGCTCGCTGGTCGTGACCGTCAGCCAGCGATTGCCCTCCCCGAAGACCATGTCGTCCATCTTTTCGAGGCCCAGCTTTTCCGTGTAGAACTGAAGCGCCTCATCCTGATCGCGCACCGGGATGGTGACGACGGCGAGTCTGGTAAGCATCTGTTCGATCCTCCGTTGAAAATTTAAAGACGGGTAAAAGGCCAGGGAAATTCAGGGCTTTTACCCTTGGACCGGGCGCTCACTTCCCGCCCGGATTCATTGATTCGTGGCCGTGCACGAGCCGCCAGGTGTTGCCCTGTTTGTTGTAAACGGCCGTGACCTTCGCCGTGTAGTTCATGGGCTGGCCGCTCATCGTGACGGAGACGGAGCTGTTATAGGTCAGGATGGCCGTGTCGCCGTAAACCTGAACGCGCGGGTTATACATCTGGAAATCATTGAACTTGAATGTTTCCATGTATTGATCGAACTTGGGCAGGAAATTGATCTTCGGGTCGGTTTCGAGGTAGGGACTCATCGGGCCGAAATAGGTGGCGTCATCGGCCATCGAATCGGCGATATATGCTTTGTCCTTGCGCTGCCAGGCCTCGAATGTGGCTTTCTCGCGGGCGATGACCTGCGCGGCGATGGCCGCTTGCGGCTGGGTCTGGGCGGAGGTCCGGGTGACTGTGAAAAGGCTGAAGACACCGGCAACTACGGAAAGAACGACGATCAAGCTCAAATGCTTTTTCATACTCTTCTCCTTCTTAGCTCTGTGTGTCCGGTGTGCGTCCGAAGAACTACGAACGGCACACTAATCCTTGCGAGGCGAGAATTCCCGCTCCCGAAACGACGACGGGAGCCGGAGAAGTTCAGCCGCTGCTGAACTCCGAAGCGAGGGTTGTAGCTGCGAGGGTAACTGCTAAGAGCGCCGGGCCGATGCCGGGGCTTCGCATAAACAAGAAAGGTGAGCTTCGGACCCCGGCGAACCTCACCTTTCAAACCAATCACGGACATGCTCCCTGACATCTTCAGGGAAGGGCCTCAATTGTGTTCCTTCTGTTAATTCATTCGGCTCTTAATGCGTGGCGAGCCATTCGCTGAAAATCTCGGACTCTTCCTGCTTACCGCTCCAGCGCGCGCGATTCTTGCCCGTCAGGGCCAGAACCATCGCCTGGTGCTGCCCGGCGCGGTCGCCGAGCCGCTCGAAATAGTTGAAGAGACGATCAATCTTCTGCACGGATTCGCGTGCGGCTTCCACCGTCTTGAAAGACAGCACGTTGCGGAAGAAGCGTGAGTAGATGTTCTGCTCGCGCGCCGTCGTCGTGTAGAGATCGAAATAGCCTGTAATCAACCCCGCGCCCTGCAAGACCTGTGCGACGTAGGATGGACGCGCCGCGACCCTGCGGACGATCTGTGCGATGTCGGTCATGCCGCCCTCGTAAAGCGCGACGATCTGCTCCTTCTTCGAGCGCTGCTCGACGCTGGCCGGAGTCTCTTGCGTCTTCGCCCGCGCCTGTCCTCCCGCGGCGGGCTCTTCGGCATACTCCAACTCCATCGTCAGGGGCTGCGCATGAATCTCAAACAATTCCTCGGTTGTCATTTCCCTGTACCTCCCGAAAAGCAGAGCCGCGGGCTCTTTGAGCGGCAGTCTCTTTGCTTTTGCTGCCGACCGTTCAAGAGCCCTGCCGCTCGCCTTCCTTAGCTCGCGCGGCGCATCCCCGAAGCCGCTTCCTGTTGCAGACCCTTGAGGTGGTCAATGAAGCTCGACGCGGCGCGCTTTGAGAGTTCGTCCGTCTTGCAGCGCAGGACGTTCTGGCACTCTTCCTCGACATCGACGCCGGCCTCGCGCGCCAGGGCGCGAATCATGCCGAGCTGCTTCGGCGTGATGAGGTCGGCCATTGACTTGGCGAGCGGGTCGCGCGGGAACTGTCCCTGGGCGGCCGTGCCTTCCTTCTCGATGACCTCGGTCTCGCGCTGGTAAAGCTCGCGCGCGATGCCGAACTTGACGGCGGCACGCTTCAATGCGTCGTGCTCGGCCTTCTTGATGCCCATCTCGCTCTCGGCCGTGCCGGTCCCGACGCCCTCGCGCGTCACACCGTCAATCGTGATGGCACAGGTGACGGCCACCATGTCGCCGATCTGGACGACGTTGCGCACGGAGTGAGACCAGGTCGGGGTGACGCGGTCGAGGATGTCCGCGACGGCGTGCCACTCGACGTACTCGACCATGTGCGTGTTGCCCTGGCGGTCTGTCCAACCCTCGCGCGACTTGATCGTGGAGGGGTCGAACTGCTGGCGCAGGGCGCGCAGCGTGTTGGTAAAGGCCAGCGGGACGACCGGAGCGGTCGGCTCTGCTGCTTCCAGCGCCAGCTCACGGGCTTCGTCGGCCTGCGGCGCTGTGGCGATTGCTGTTTTCTCTTGTCTTTTCATCTCTTGCTCCTCTATCTCTGTGTGTTTCGCGAGCGGGCGAAGATTGGAGACTCTTTCCGTAAGCTCTACGGGCTCGGCCTCTTGGGCTTCGTCCTGCTCCCGTTCGGAGCGTGCGGCCTGTGCTTCGGCCTTGACGGCCGGAGCGGTCTCACGCTTCTCGGATGCGTTTGCGTTTGTGTTGGGCGTTGCTGCTACAGCGCCAGCCTCCGCGCTCGCCTGGGCGGGCTTTTCCGGCTGCGCTTTGGTGACCGCTTCTGAATTTTTGGCCAGAAGCGAATGCTTGACCGCGAGAATGTGCTCGCAGCGAAAGGCGGCCTCTTCGGCGGCGTGCTCTTCATATTCGAGGCAAGAGCAGCGCACTTTTCCGGCGTCGTCGCGCCAGACCTCATAGCTGGCCGTGCGCCCGCGCAGCGAAGGCGTGGCGACGCGAAAACGGTCGCCTTCGCGGGTCACCAGACCCATTGCGGCGATGCCCTGCGCGCGCTTGTCGCGCATGATGGCTTTTCTGTCGGTTGCTACTTGTGCTGACATGGCTCTCTTGTCCTCCAAAATCTTTTCAGGCCGCGCGTTCGGCGGGAATTTCGTTGACGGCATAGGGCTGCGTCGCTGTTGACTGCGCCTGGTTGCGCTCGGTCAGACGCTGCTCCAGGCGGGCGAGGCGCGCTTCCAACTCTTCCACGCGCTGGCCCTGGCGATGCACCGTCTTGAACAAACTGTCGAATGTTTCCCAGATATAATCACTCACGTCGCTTCTTCCTTTTTCGGTATTTCGACAGGCTGCCTATTCAGTCTGTTTCATACGTGAAACAGTGTACCACGGAAATCGGTCTGTTGCAAGTATAAAACAAAGTCTTGCATCTAAAATTTTCCTGTGGTATGTTCGGGACTGAAAAGGGCGGACTCTGTCGCCGCGGGGTGGTGGTGTCGAGCCGGAAGGAGGCCAAATTATGGCGCAAACTGCTGAAAATTTAGTCAATACGGGCGAGCTTGGGCGGGCGATTCGCCGCAAGCGCGAGGAGCAGGGCCTGAGCCTGCGCGACGTTGCCGATGAGACGGGCGTTTCGGCGTCCACGCTCTCGCGGATCGAGAACGGGACGGGCAAGCCCGACGCCGACAACATCGCGCGCTTGACCACGTGGCTCAACGTCCCGATGGAGCGCATCATGGGCGGGCGTCCTGCGAGCGACGAGGCGGCCAAGGCGGTCGTCTATTTCCCGCAGGAGAGCACGCCCGAGATCGTCGAGGCGCACTTGAGAGCCGACCGCAACCTGACGCCGGAGACGGCCAAGGCGCTCTCGGAGCTGTTCCGCGTCGCCTACTCGCAGTTCAGCCATCCGGGCGAAGAGACGCGCAAGCGCAGGCGTTAAATGCCCTTCGTGCCGGGGGCGAGTGAAAGAGTCTGACAGGTCTTTGGACGAGACCAGTGGCCGCGTTGTAATTGTGCAACGCGGCCATTTTTGTGAGAATGCTTGCCGTTGAGACCGAAAAGCGAAACAACGCGGAAGGCCATGGGCCAGCAGGGAGGCGAGGAGCCCGTCCTGCCGCCGACATTCAAGGGGCGGCAGTATGAGCTGCGCGCTCTGGGCCTGCGCGATTTCGCGGGCGTGCGTGCCGAAGAGGCGCTGGACCCCTTCGCGCTCGCGCAGTTCGCCAAGCTGATGGTCATCAACTTCGACCAGATTCAGGGCCTCTCCAGGGAGACGCGCGAGCACCTGCTCGGCGAAGGCGCGAGTGCATGGTCCGGCGGGACCTGCTCGCGGCCGCTCCCGAACGGCTGGCGGCTCGTCATCCTCAACCCGAAACACGGAGCGCAGCGCAACAACGCGACGCTGATGGAGGAAGTCTGCCACGTCTTTCTCGGGCACAAGGCGAACCGCCTGGCCATCGTCGCCGAGAACAAGCAGGGCAAGACGGTCGCCCGCGATTATAATGACGAGGACGAGGAGGCCGCTTATGCCGTCGGGGCCGCCGCGCTCGTCCCCTTCGCAGCGCTGCGCCGCTTCGTCCTCCGGGGCAAGACTTCCAGGGAGATCGCGCAGCACTTCAACGTCAGCCGCGAGCTGGTCGAATACCGCATGAAGGTCTCGCGCCTCTGGGAAGAATACAAGACGCGCCACGAGGAAGAGCTGCGACAACGCTGGAAGAACAGGCAGGCAGGTTGGATGAATGACTAAATGGTTACATGAATCGATCATTGCATGATTAAATCCCTTTTCTATGGAGCAGGATGGACGACACAGGGAGCGGCTGCGCCGGTTGAGCGATGAGGTCAAGTCGCGCCTTGATTATCGCTCCTTCTATCTTCGCTACTGCCCGGAAGCGCGCGTCTCGGGTGCGCGCCTGCAAAGCCTCTGCCCCATCCCGTCGCACTCGCACAGCGGGAGGGGCCACCCGAGCCTTTCGATTGACCTCCAGCGCGGCCTCTTTCATTGCTTTTCGCGTGACGAGGGCGGCGATGCGATCCGTTTTTACGAGCTGCTGCGGGGGCTCCCTTTCTCAAGGGCCGTGCGCGAGCTGGCAAGCGAGGTCGGGGTCGTTACGACGCCACAGCGCGCGCTCGCATTCCGCGCCGCGCCGGACCGGGAAGCGCCTGATTATCAAGCATTTGAGCCGCTCACGCCGGAGCGTTTGACGCCCATCTGCGAGCATTTTCTGGATATCTGTCGCCGTGAAGAGCAGGCGGAGGGCGTCAATTACCTGGCGCGCAGAGGCATTGATGCGGCGACGATGATTCGCGCCGGGCTGGTCTATTTTCCGCGCCGCGCGTACAGGCGCGTGATGCGGCAGATGCTGGACGCTTTCCCGCTCGCAGTGTTGCAGCGAAGCGGGCTCTTCAACGCGCAGGCTCACCTGACCTTCTACAGCCACCGGCTGCTCTTTCCCTTCTACGTCGAAGGCCGCGCCGTCTATCTACAGGCGCGAACGACCGCCGCGGGTGTCGAGCCGCGCTGGCACAACATGCGCGGCGGCATCCCGTCGCTCTACAACGTGGACGCGCTGGCCGGGCTCCCGAGCGGCGAGATTGTTTACCTGGTCGAAGGCTTCACGGACACGCTGACGCTGAGCGCACACGGCTTCACTGCGGTCGGCTTAGTCGGCGCGGGCGGGTTCAAAGAGGAATGGCTCGCGCCGCTCGGGCGCTTTCGCGTCGTCGCCGCTCTCGACGCGGACGCAGCCGGGGAGCACGCCGTCAGGCGCTATCGCGAGCTGTTCGCCGCGCGCGGGATTCAGCTCGCCCAGCTGAAACTGCCCTCCGATGTCAACGAATTCTTTCAGCACAGCCCCTCCGCCGCCCTCGAATTCATCCTCCTGACCGAAGCGGCCCAGGAAGGGATGTAATCATGTAACCATTGATTCGTTTAGTGATTCACCGAACTACCCGGTGAATTGTTGAATGATGAAATGAGTGCATGAATCAATGAGTGAACGAAGCAATGAATCAACGAAGCAATGACCCGATGAATCAATCTCTTTCCTTCCGGCTTCCGCCCTGCTCCTGCCTCCTTTATAATCAAGTTGTGCTTTGCGTTGCGGTTGAGAGAGTGTCTTGATGGCCGGGAGCATTTGAACCCGATATGAGTGAGCAAACAAAAGTAGCCGCGGTCCCGGCGACGGAATTGAGCGTCACGGACAAACTGCGCCTGCTCCTGGACATTACGAAGAAGATCAGCCGCTCGCTGGATTTGCGTGAAGTCCTCAACCTCGTGATGGACACGCTCGGCTCTTTGATTCCCTACGACGCGGCGGGGATTTACGTCCTCAAGGGCGCGAAGATGGACGCGGACCCGACGCCCTCGCAGCTCTGCGCCTTTCAGACAGAGGCCGTGCGCGGTTATGACATAGACGACCTGATGGAGCTGCGCCTGAAGATGGGCGAGGGGATTATCGGCCACGTCGCGCTGACGGGCGAGCCGGTCATCTCGCCCGACGTGCGCAACGACCCGCGCTACGTCAACGCGCGCCAGGAAACGCGCTCGGAGATGGTCGCGCCCATCATCACGAACGAAGAGGTCATCGGCGTCTTCGACCTTGAGAGCGATCAGCTCAACGCCTACACCTACGACGACTTACAGGTGCTCCTGCTGCTCGCTTCGCAGGTCGCCATCATCATCGAAAAGGTGATGCTCCACGAGCAGCTGGTCGAGAAGAAGCGGCTCCAGGGTCAGTTGGAAGTCGCGCGGCAGGTTCAGTTAGAGCTGCTCCCGGCGGCCGACCCGAAGCTCGAAGGCTTTGACATCTGCGCCTACAATTTCCCGACCGAGGAGGTTTCCGGCGACTATTACGACTGGGTCAGCATCTACGAAGACCAGATTGGGCTCGTCATCGCGGACGTGTCGGGCAAGGGCGTTCCGGCGGCGCTCCTGATGGCTTTCCTGCGCGCCAGTTTGCGGGCCGCGATTCACATCGGCTACGCCCCGCACATTTCGATGGCGAAAGTGAACTACCTGCTCTGGGAGTCCATCGAGCGCAATCAATTCGTGACGGCCTTTTACGGCGTGCTGGACACGTCGAACCGGACGCTGGCCTACACCAACGCCGGGCACAACCCGCCGCTCCTGATGGATGCCGACGGCAAGGCGCGCTTCATCGAGCGCGGCGGCCTGCCGCTGGGGATGTTCAGGGACACGCGCTATTACGAGTATTATCAGGCAATCGAGTCGGGGCAGACCCTCGTGCTTTATACGGACGGCGTGACGGAGGCCAATAATGCGAGCGGGGAAGAGTACGGGCGCGACCGCCTGGAAGAGGCCGTCCGGGGCGGACGACACTTGAGCGCCCGCGAGCTGATAACCTTTATTCACCAGGACGTGCTGGCCTGGACGGGCGGGCAGGGCGCTGATGACGACATCACTTTTTTCATCCTCAAAGCTCTTTGATGAGGCATCGGGGCGGTCGAAGAAGGCGGGTAATAATGAAGTTGGCGGTAAAAAAAGCAAAAGTGAAGAGAAAGGGCTCTGAGCCTCTTCGTCTTCACTTTCACCTCTTGTCTTCTTACTTTAAGGTGGTGCTAATGCGCCGTTAAAGAGCAGTGAGCGCGGTCGCCGCCCGGCGCGAGCGGGGCGCGGTAATCGCCGAAATGAAATTCGGCTGCCGTGTCTGAAAAATTGTAAACATCAAAACCGTAGGCGTCCAAATACGCCGCTAAATCATCGGACCGGACGAGATAAACAGCAGGGGAGAAGCCCGCTTCGGCGCGAATTTCCAGCAGGCGCTCGATCACCTCCAAAGGAGCAAAGCATCGCACAGGGTCTCTGTAAGTTGCCATGACTGCTAGCGCCTCTCTTTCCTCTAGCTCCGGGACGCCTGGAAAAGCCGGACATCCTCGGCCTTGCACCTGTTTGGATGTACGCCCTTTATGTCGCAGTTGTTCGCGCTAGAGATTTATTTTCTGTGACGGAAGATTTCTGAAACCTTGTGGACCGCTCTGACGGATCAGCTAAACCGGAGGTAATCCTATGAATCGCCGTAAGTTTGTTCGCAACTCGCTGGCGGCAGCGACCGCCGCGGCCGGAGCCGCCTCGCTCGTTTCGGCGGGCGAGGCGCTGGAGATGGGCGTCCCGGCGGCCGCAGCAGCGCGCCGCCCCCTGAGCGCCGTCGGCGGCTTCACCTTCGCGCGCCTGCGCTATACTTCAGGCAACTGGGACGCAGACCCCAAAATGCCGTCGAACCTGCTCAACTCCCTGGTCGAATACACCTCCATTCGCGTTGACCCGAACGAGCGGGTCGTGGATGTCGGCTCCGGCCAGCTCTCCGACTATCCTTTCCTCTACCTGACGGGCAACAAGATGGTTCGCTTCACAGAGGCTGAGCGGGCCAACCTGCGCCGTTACCTGCGCAACGGCGGCTTCCTCTTCGTCGACGATTGCAATCACGACATTGACGGGACGTTTGCCAAAACCTTCGAGAGCGAGTTGAAGACCATCCTCGACCGCCCGGAAGAGGCGCTGCGCAAACTGCCGAAGGAGCACCCGCTATACCGCGCCTTCTTCCAGTTCAAGGACGGCCCGCCCGCCACTTCCCACGAGCTTAACGGCTGGGGCGACGACATCGTGCACGATTACCTGAAGGCCATCGAAATAGACGGGCGCATCAGCGTCCTCTATTCCAATAAGGATTACGGCTGCGAATGGAATTACG